>NZ_FRBE01000002.1 GCF_900142535.1 Fibrobacter sp. UWEL | reverse complement strand
CAGGTGGCAGACTGCGTACGCGTGTTAGCGCGTGCCGTAACATAGGGCTTTGCCCGTCTATGAAGAACCACCGGCTTGCCGGTGGGTTCCTTCTTCAAAAGTTATTGAAGGATTTGTAATGCCGCGGCAGCCATTGCCTGATAGGCTTTTTCGCTGGGATGTAGATGGTCTCCAGAGTCAAAGCCTTCGGCGAATTTCTTGGTGTCTGCGACGTCGCGGACGGCGACGTCGAAGTCTACGCAACCATCAAATTGGTCGGAGGTTCTTAGCCATTCGTTGAAGGCGTTGCGGATCACATCGCGGCCTTCGTCGTAGGTGCGCCAACCATAAATGGGCAGCAAAGTTCCGCTGTAAATCTTCAGTTTTAATTTGCGGGCGTGGGGGAGATAGATTTCCTGAACGCCCTTAATGAGGTCGGCGGTGGTGGGCATATCGCTCCAGGGGCGGAACTTGTTTACCTCTACGCCAACAGGATGGATAATGTCGTTAATGCCGTGCTGAATAATGAGGGTAGTGGCTCCTGCCACGTTCAATTCGATGGGGAAGCGGGTGGCGCCTTTTAACCCGTAGGCAGCGTAAGTAATGCAGTTGTATTCCCTAAGGATGCGGGTTCCGCTGACGGCGCGACGGATGACGGACACGTTGCGGATGCCTGCGTCCCATGCCTGCTGGGCAAGGTAATCGGGCCAGCTCTGTGCGGTAATGGAGTCGCCGAAACAAACCAGAGCGTGGTTGGATTCTTCTGTCAGTACGTCCACGGTGTTGAGGAAATAGAACCAATTTGTATTGCGGGTCAATTCTGCGGGAAGTTCATCGGCGGTGGCGTAATTACCGTAGGTGTACTTGCCGCTGGACAGCGGGCCCGTAATGAGGGTGCCGGCATTCATCTGGGTATAGCCTGCGAAATACATGCTGACGTTGATGGTTTCCCCTGCGGTCACATTGTAGGCAATTTCGTCACTTTCAATTTCCTGACCCGGCTGGATTTGAACCGCCTGTGATCCAGAGAATGTAATGGCCACAGGTTCTTTGGATTGCTGGCTTGTAGCTCCTGCGGGGGAAACAAAGGAGTTTGTGATTTCGATGGGTTCCGTTCCCGTCAGGTTGGAAAAGCGGAAGCGAAGCTTACATCCGGAAAAGCAAATGCGGATGGGGTAACGAAGGGTGATGTCCTTGGCGTAAACGGCAGCGGTGCGGTCTGTGATGGATGTGGCGTTTCCCCAGCAGGCGACCCATTTGGTGTATTTCGTTTCGGACATTATAAACCTCCGTTGAAAAATTGCGAAAACAAATTTAGCTATCTTTGTGCCGCGATTAAAGGAATGCAAATAATATGAATGAAGAAAAAGAAACTTATCGTGAAGTGATGCCGGGTGAACTGCCTTGCGAATTGCCGGAATGTGACGGCGTCATGGTGGTGGATCCTGATAACAGCTACAAGTTCACCTGCGATAAGTGCGGACACATTAAGGAATAAAATCTTTGATTTTATTCCTTAATGATGAATTATAAATTATGAATTACGAAACTCATAATTCATATCTCATAACTCATAATTAGTTAATGATGGATTTATCTGCTTTAAAGATCGAGTATCCTGAACTTCCCGTGGTGAATAAGCGGGAGGATTTCCTGCGTTTGCTGGATTCCCATCAGGTTGTAATCGTCAAGGCGGATACGGGTTCCGGCAAGTCGACGCAGTTGCCTAAGTTTTTGCTGGAATATTTCGTTGCTAAATTCCGCGAGGCTGCTGCGGAAAAGCCGGCGTTCAAGATAGGCGTGACGGAGCCCCGCAGGCTTGCTGCCATGTCCATCGCCGATCGCCTGCGTGAAGAACTGAAGGATGACGAACTGGTCAGTACCAAGATCCGTTTCTGGGAACAGGGTACTAATGACGCTCCCATCAAGGTCATGACCGATGGTATTCTCTTGCAGGAATTCCGCCGTGACAGACTTTTCAAGCAGTACAACGCCATCGTTATTGACGAAGCTCACGAACGCTCCTTGAACATCGATATCCTTCTGGGAATTTTCAAGTCGGTGCTGAAGGAACGTCCGGACTTCAAGCTGATTGTGGCTTCCGCTACTCTGGACGCCGCCCTCTTCGAGAAGTTCTATCATAATAGCTGCGAGCTGGAAGCGGAAGGCCGCACGTTCCCTGTGGACGTGGAGTATTATTTCCGCGACGCTGCCCCTCGGCAGGCTCGGGGAGCTGATTCCCGAGGGAGGGACGGTTTCCGCAGCCCTTGGGATGATGATGACGATGACCGTCGTGACGCTTCCGGCAAGGGTGACTCCGGCTTGATTGAAGAAGCCCGGGACGCCATTGTGGATTTGGAAAGCCGCCATCGGGATCATTTGCTTTGCTTCCTCCCTACGGAGCGAGACATTCAGGACTTGGCCAACGAATTGAAGTCCGATCTGGATGCCGCCAGCTTTGATGTGCTGCCGCTGTATGGCCGCATGAGTCCCGATGAACAGCGTAGAATTTTCAAGAGTACTAGCAAGACTCGTGTGGTTCTAGCCACCAACATTGCGGAAACTTCTCTCACCATTCCGGGCATTGCCTATGTGGTGGACACGGGTATGGCACGTATATCCCGATACAATGCTCAGGCTCGTATCCAGGGATTGCCTGTGGAAGAAATTTCCAAGGCCAGCGCCCGCCAGCGTACAGGTCGTGCGGGCCGCGTGAAGCCAGGCGTCTGTATCCGACTTTATTCTCCCGAAAATTTTGAAAAGCGAGAAGACTTTACTGAACCGGAAATCCGTCGCAGTAATTTGGCTAACGTGGTGCTGCAACTTCGCAGTCTTGGTCTGGAAATGGAAACGTTCCCCTTCCTGCAGGCTCCGCCTCACTCCGCTTTCCGTGGGGCATACAAGACCTTGTTTGAGCTGGGTGCCTTAACCGCCGATAATGCCAGCGGTCACGTAACCAAGCTTGGCCGCGACATGACGAAGCTGCCCATGGATGTGGCTTTGTCCGCCGTGTTGCTGCGTGCCCGTGACGCTGGTGTTTTGCAGCCCGCTCTGATTGTTTGTGCCGCCCTTTCCATCCAGGATCCTCGTGTGGTTCCTAACGAAGAACCGGAACGTGGACGCATCCGTCAGCTCCATCGCAAGTTTGCAGGTCACAAGAGTGACTTCCTGACTTATGTCAGTATGTGGAACGCTTTCTGCGAAGAGTGGGATGGAAAATCCTGGAATAAGTTGCGCAAGTTCTGCGACAAGAATTCTTTCCACTTCTTGCGCTGTCGAGAATGGATTGATCTTTACGAGCAGTTTGGCCGTACTCTGGATACGAAGTTTGAAAACCGCGTTTGCGACCTGAAGAGTTTCCACGCCGATAACCTGCATATTGCCCTGCTTAGCGGATTCCTGGGGGGCATTGCTCGCCGTGATATTGAAAACGGCTGCTACCGATTGGTCAGCGGTCGTGAAACTCATGTGTTCCCGGGAAGTGATCTTTACGCCAAGAGTGTGGAATGGCTCTTTAGTGCGGAAGTTCGTGAGACCAGCCGAATCTTTTTGACAAAGGCTGCTGAAATCAAACCGGAATGGATTATGCAGGTGGCGGAACCTTTCTGTACCCGCCGTTGGTTTGCGCCTGTATGGAACAAGGAACGTGGCTTTGTGGAAGCGGTGGAAGAAGTTTCCTTTCGTGGTCTTGTGATTAGCCGTGGTCACCGTGTGGATTATGCTCGCGTCAATCCCGAAGATTGCGCCCAGATTTTCTGGCGTGAAGCGGTGGTCATGAGCGATATTGCCAGACCGTTCCCCTTCATGACTCATAACGAACGTGTGGTGGAAAATCTCCACGCCCTGGAAGCTCGCAAGCGCCAGTTTGGCTTGGCTCCTCACGAAGACACGCTGGTGGATTATTATGTGCGAATTGCACCTAAGGTCAATTCCATCCGTACCCTGAAAGCCTACCTGGCGGAAAAGGGCGATCAGTGGCTGAAGTTTGATGAAAAGTTCTGGCTGGACCAGAGTGAATCGGGTGTCAGCTATACGGATAGTGGCTTTAGCAACCGTATGGAATTTGGCGGTAAGGGTAAGGATGGCCGCGGCGGGGCTGGTTCTCGCGATGCCAAACCCCAGGCAGAAAACGGTGGCTCCGTAGAAAGCTTCCGTATTATGGGCTTCGACTGGAATGGACGCCCGTCTTCTTCTGTTGCCCGCGTGGTTACGGGTGAAATGGTATTTGATGCCACCAAGAGTTGTGATGGCATTACCCTGAAGTTCCCTTACGACTTGCTGGCGGAAACCACCCCGGCACTTCTTGCCTTGTCTATCCATCAGTGGCGTGAATGGATGGTGGAGTCCATTATTCGTGAAATGCCCAAGGCTTCCAAGAAACAGATGGAAGCGAAGCGCGTGGCCATTGACGATGCCTTCTGCGATAAACTGAAGGAATCTCCCCACAAGGCACCTATGCTGCTGCTTTACGAAGTATTTGGGGAGATGAAGAACCTGGAATGCGATATTCCTACGGTTACACCGGAAAGGGAAAATCATCTGCGATTGCACTTAAGTGTTTTTAAGAACGGCGTGGCGGACAAGTTCCCGGTGGAACTTTCTCCTGAGTGGGGAAGTTTCCGATTCTTCCTGGCGGTGCGCCCGGTGGTGGTAACCTACGGTATCGATTTCCCCCTGGAAAAGTCCCGCTTTGGCTGGCGTTTGGGGGATTCTGCCCTCATGACCTCCGAGGAATCCAAGTTTTGGCAGAACTTTAGAAAGCGTCTTGAAAGCGGTGCGGCTAATGGTACGAACCAGCCTGTGGCTGACGTTATTGCGGATCGCCTGAATATGCTGGAAACGGGCGGTGTATACGCAGATGACTTTAAGACCGTGATGAAAATCTGGGTGGCCAAGTCCCTCATTGCGGATGGCCTGGATGCCAATCGCTGTGTGCGGTTCTCCGGCCTGGAATTCTCCCGCGGAAAGAAGATGAAGGACTTCCGCAATCTAGCGGCAACCACCCGTAGTGAAGATGAGGAAACTCGCCTGGCTTTGGTCCGGGCCACTTACGAAGCAGGCCTTATCGGGGCCGAAGCTTTCGTGAAATGTTGGGATGCCCTCCGTGAGTTTAGCGTGGCCATGCGTCAGGGACGTGATCATGTGAATGATGCGGCAACGCCTTTCGTCACCAAGCTTGCCGCTCTCTATCAGGAAGAACATACTTTGTTCGAAAGAGTCCGTCAGGTGTCTGAACTGGTGGTTCTCGGGGAGTCTATGGACGATTCCGACCCGTCTATTAAGGAACTTCTGGATGCCCGCACCCTCCGCGATTCCTTCCGTCCTTTCCTGAAGTCCCGATTCTTGAAGGATCACGAGCTCAAGAAGGCCCGAGACCTCTTGTCTGATGTGGATCGTATGGGTGTTGACGATAAGGAATTCCCGGAAATGTATCTTCAGGGACGTGCCATGCTGGAAGATTTCGAGGTGCTGCGCTTCAAGCGTAAGGCCGACGACGACCAGGAAGAAGTGGATACCCAATCCTTGACCAAGTTGAAGGGACTTTTTGGAAAATTGAAGTAATTTCGAATTGCCGAATTTTCTAAATTGTGACCCGATGAAATTTTTACCCTTTTTCTTTTTTGCTTTGATTCTGGCGGTTCTTTCCGCCTGTGATTTGCCTTTCGGCAAGGAAGATCCTGTGGTGATTTCTGTGGGTGATACCAAGCTTAAGGATTCTGACATTCGTAGAATGCATCCTAACTGGGATACTATGGATGATCATTCCAAGCTGTCCTTTATGGAACGTTGGATCAACGAAGAAACCATCTATCAGGAAGCTGCCAAGAGTGGCGTTTTGGACGATACTCTTTTGCAGGCTCAGATTGAAATTGCTACCCGCAAACTGGTGGTGGATTATTTCCTCCAGAGCTATCTGGATACCATGATCGTTACGGATGCCGAAAAGCTGGCTTTTTACAAGGAACATCCTGAACTGTACCTCCGCGGCAAGAATATGATTTCCGGTGCCATCATTTACTTCAAGGAATGGGGCAAGGCCAACGAGTATTACAAGATGAATAAGTCCAAGAGCTTTGTGGCTCCTCCCTCGGAAAACTGGCTCATGAAGCGTGTGGAACGTTTTGATTCCCTTACCGTTTCTCCGGATAGCTGCCTTATTCCATCCTTGACGGAAGTGACGCTGGGTAAGATTTCTCCCATGAAGGTTTGCAACGGGGCTCTGAAAATTGCTGTGGTGACTTCCCGTCTGGATTCCGCCGATGTTCTGCCTTATGCGGAAGTGGTGGATGATATTACGGAACGTACCTGGGTTGAACACCAGAAAAAGGTGATGGACCGTCTGAAGGACCAGTGGAAGAATGCCCGCCCGATTTTTTCCAAGCTGAAAGTTTTTAGTGAAAAGGAATAATGATGAACGTTTTTAGTCGTATAACTTTAGCTCTTTGCGCTGCAGTCTCTTTTGCTCTGGCCGAACCGGTACTGATGGAAGGTATGGCTGCGGTGGTGGATGGCAAGCCTATCATGCGTTCTGAATTCCTGAATAGCCTTTACCGTTTTCAGGAAACTCCGGAAGGCTCCGCCATGTCGGAAGCTGAACAGAAACAGTATGTGCTGGATCGCCTGATTGAAGAGAAGGTTTTGCTTTCCCGTATTGACCGTGACTCCATCGTGGTGTCCGATGCGGAAGTGGATCAGCGTGTGAACTCCCATTTGCAGCAGCTTGCCTCCAGCCAGAACATCAATATGGCTACTCTGGAAAAGGCAATTCGCGCCCAGCTGGGAATGAGCATGGCTCAGTATCGCGATATGCTCTCCAAGCAGATTCGTAACAATGTGGAAATGACTCGTGTTCGTCAGCGTCATGTGGGTTCCATTTCCCCGACTCGTAAGGAAGTGGAAGCCTACTACAAGGAATACAAGGATTCCATTCCTCGTCAGTATAACTGCGTTTTCTTGAGCCACATCCAGTTGCCCATCTTGCCCAATCAGGCAATTGTGGACTCTGTGAAACTGATTGCGGAAGCCTTGATTGATACATTGAACTTGGGGATGAGTTTTGAACTTCTGGCTAAGGCTCACTCTCAGGATTCTAGCGCCGCAAAGGGCGGTGACCTGGGATATTACAAGCGTGGCCAGCTGGATCCTGCATTTGAACGAGCTCTGGATCAGTTGAAGAACGGTCAGTACGCATCTACTCCTGTAAAGACTGCATTGGGTTGGCATATTGCCCGCGTGTTGGGTCGTAAGGAAGACGGTGTCCGCTCCGCTCAGATTCTTCTCCGCACGATTCCTACCGCAGAAGATACTGCAAAGGTGATTGCCTTGGCTGACTCCCTCCAGAAGTCTCTGAAGACGTCCGAAGAATTCGCTGCTGCCGCAAAGAAGTTTAGTGAAGATAAGTCCAGCAATTATGCTGGTGGTAAGCTGGGTTGGTTCCAGAAGAATGAAATGGTTCCCGCCTATGTGGATCCCGTCTCTACGTTGCAGGTGGGCGAGGTTTCCCAGCCGGTAATGATCGATGGTGCCTATCACATCTTCCGTCTGGATGACATGCGCCAGATTCGCGAACTTACTCTGGAAGAAGACTACGGTAAGATCGAGATGATGACTGCCAACCATCTGGAAGGCTTGAAGTTGAGCGAACTTGTCAAGAAGTGGCGTAAGGAAGTCCACGTAGATATCCGCCTGACGGAATAATCCTTGAGGATTGCTTCGTGATTCACTTTAACCATGTCACCAAGTCCTACGAAGAAAACTGGAAAGCTCTTTCCAACGTTTCTTTCCGTATCCGTAAGGGAGAATTCGTTTTCCTGACGGGTCACTCTGGTGCTGGTAAGTCTACTCTGCTGAAATTAATTTATATGGACGAACGCCCCGACGTGGAGCGTGGCGGCCAGGTGATGGTGAAGTTCACCGAAGATTGCCTTTACGATAGCAAGAATACTGCGGATAAGTATATCCAGTCCCTGCGTCGCAAGATGGGCATTATCTTCCAGGATTTTAAGCTTCTGCCCGATAGAAACGTCTTCGAGAATGTGGCTCTTGCGTTGCGCATCGTAGGCGCTCCTACCAAGACTATTAACGCCGCCGTCTTTGATGCGCTGGCTCTTGTGGGTATTAGCCAGAAGCGTTTTGCCATGCCCTATACACTTTCCGGCGGTGAGCAGCAGCGTGTGGCCATTGCCCGCGCCATGGTGCATAATCCCTACTTGCTCCTGGCTGATGAACCTACTGGTAACCTGGACCCGAAAAACGCCGAAGAAGTCTTTAAGATCTTTAAGGAAATCAATGCCCGCGGTACAACCGTGCTGATGGCTACCCATAACCCCGATTTCTACATGAACAGCCCCTTCCGCCGCCTGACCCTAGACCACGGCGAACTCCTGAACAGAGATATTCTTTAGCCTGCAACGGTCAATAACCTGCTTTTGCTCCCCAAGCGGTTGTATGTGAAAAAAGACCTGTCTTAACGACAGGTCTTTTTGAGAGCGAACGCAAATCGTAGGTTCTTCACCTAACGTACTGCGTGAGCGGTCTACAACTCAGGCTGCTTGCCAGTGAGACGTACGAAGATTTCGATGTACTTGTCGAGAGTGTTCTTCACAACGTCTGCCGGAATTTCGGGACCCGGATAGCACTTGCCCCAGTCCAAAGTTTCCAGCCAGTCACGGATGTACTGCTTGTCGAAGCTTTCCTGGTTCTTGCCCACTTCGTACTTGTCTGCGGGCCAGTAGCGGCTGGAGTCCGGTGTGAGGACTTCGTCGATCAGGATGGTTTCGCCATCGATTTCACCGAATTCGAACTTGGTGTCAGCCAGAATGATACCCTTGGAAGCTGCGTAGTCGCGAGCCTTGGTGTAGATTTCCAGAGACATGTTCTTCAGGGTGGTTGCAACCTTTTCGCCGACGATGTCGAAGGTCTGTTCGAAGCTGATGTTTTCGTCGTGGCCTACATCCGGCTTGGTGCTGGGGGTGTAGAGGGCATTTTCAAGCTTGTCGCAGAGCTGCAGGTTGGACGGCAGAACGTGACCGCAAATGCGACCAGTCTTCTGGTAGTCCTTCCAGCCGGAACCCACGATGTAACCGCGGACGATGCATTCCACGGAATGACGGTGAGCCTTCTTCACGATCATGGAGCGACCGCGGAGATAGTCGGCGTGCTTCTTCAGCACTTCCGGATATTCGTCCACGTTTGCAGTGATCAGGTGGTTCTTCATGCCAAGCTGCTTGAACCAGAACAGAGAGAGCTGGTTCAGGATCTTGCCCTTACCCGGAATGGGGGTGGGGAGAACCACGTCAAAGGCGGAGAGACGGTCGCTAGCAACCATCAGGAAGCTGTCGCCCAGGTCGTACATATCACGTACTTTACCTTGGTGGAACAGCGGGACTTCAGTAATCGGGGTTTCGAATTTTAAGCTCATAGTACTCCAAATTTAGTAAAAAGCTCTAGTTTTGCTACCTTATTTTATTGCTTCAATAAAAAATCGTAGACCCCGAGAGTCTACGACTTGATTTACAATCTCTGAAATTTACTTTTTGATGTACAGGGTATTAACGGTATGGCCTGCTTTCTGGGAGCGAACGATATAACGTCCCTGGGGTAACTTGCTCATGGCTCCTTCGGATCCCATGTAATGACCATTCAGGTCGAAAATGCCTGTGATTTTACTGGAACCGTTCAATTCAAGGTCCTTGACCAATCGCAAGGTGTGTTCAACAGAACTGCTAGATTCTGCAACAGGTTCGCTGGAACTGCTTTCAATTGCAGGGGTGAAACTTCCCCAGCCTGGCATATCTTCGAAAGTGATGATACGGTTATCTTCCATGTTGTTCTTCCATACGTCATTGGAAGTCTGGCCAGGCCATTTCCCGTTCCAGGATCCGTACCACACCATCCACCAGCTCCAAACCGCTTCGTCGCTGTGCATGTTGTTCACATCGGGAAGGGGACCGTTCTCCGTCAGGGCGACCATCTTCTTGTTGTTGGTGGCGGCCTTGAATTTTTCGAATGCAGCGGAGTTGCTGGAGTAATCGTTGTCGGTGTTGTAGATGTCGATGGATATGATATCGTAATACTCGCTACCCGGATCCCAGTCGTAAACGGTGCCGGATTCAGGGTTGAATACCCAGATAAGATTCTTTACGCCCTTCACGTTGACCATACGGTCGTATACCAGGCGATAGAGGGCTGCGAACTGAGCTCCGCTATTGATGCTCCACCAGAACCATTTACCGCCAGCTTCGTGAAGGGGGCGGAAAATAGCGGCGACACCTGCAGTCTGCAATTCCAGGAAGTAGTCCGCAATGTGGTCAATGTCCGCGATGATGCCCTTGTAGGCTTCGCTGTTGGTGTCCCATTCAGTGGTTCCGGACTTGAATGCGGTGGAATAGTCGAAGTCGGTGTATTCGTTAGAACCAGCTGCACTCTGAATATAGAATGCGTCCTTCTGGTCCAGAGGATCCTTCCAGTGCCAGGTGAATGCTGGAATGCCACCTCTGCTCCACAAGTCCTTGGCCAGGGAAAGTCCCTTTTCGGTGTATTCCGTCTGCCAGGAGCCGGATGCGTTGGGACCTGTTGCAAACAAAAAGTCCACGCCGACCAGGGCAGGGTATTTCCCGCTGCGGGTGTAGACGTTTTTGGGGTCTTCGTGAGTGCGGAAGTCTGCGCCCTTGGTGTAGCCGTCCATACTGCCGGTCATGATGCCGCTAATGGTTTTCTTGCCGAAGTTTTCACGAAGGAAGGAGTAAATCTTTTTAGCGCCATCGGTTGCGTTGGGCGTGACCGGGTCCGCGCTAATGTTAAATGCTACGCTTTCGTAAGCGCTTACGTCAATGTAGTCCACGTCTATCCATCCCCAGCTTTTGACGATTGCAATAGTGTTGGTGCCGGCCTTGAGGCTTATCACCGTGGAAACTTCGCTCCAGCTGGAAGTTGCGGCAAAGCTAACTGTTCCTGCACTGGCGCTGTTTACGGAGATGTCGTTTTCCTTGTAATCGCCTGCCTTGTAGCGAATCTTCAGGTTGTATTTTCCCGCTGAGCTTGCCTGGATGTTTGTAAAAGTGATGTTTCCAGACTGCATTTGAACGTAGCTGGAACCGGAGGCGCCGCCATCGCTAGCAGTCTGCGCAGTTCCTGACAATGTGGCGGATTCCGCCTCGTATTGTGCGGCGTACGAGGAAACGGCCAATGCCAATCCGAACGAAAGAAGGGTTCTGCAGGTATTCATGACAACTCCTATTTTCTCATAAAGATATATTGTGATTGTAAAAAAAGATGTGATTTATCTCAAAGGCGTAATCTAAGTCCTAATACCCGCCTTAACTTTGTATATTGTACCCTATGATTTTTAAAAGACTCGCATTAATTACCCTGCTAGTATTTGGAATGAGCTTCGCTCAGTTGCTTCAGCCCGCTCAAAACACTTCATCTGCAGATCAGGATGTTCAACTCACCGAAGATAATCTGTTTCTAGTGCAGATGCTCCTGATGAACGACATGTTCCGCGAAAATTTCGTGCAGTCCTGTACCGCGGAAGCTGTTGCCTGGCTAGGCGCAGATGGTGCTGCTAAAACTTGTAGCTGTGCTTATGATGGACTCGCCAAGAATCAGAAACTTCTCCTGAAGTTCCTGAACGAAAGCGAGAACGAAGAAAGTATGAACAAGCTGGGCTTTGAACTTCTGGAAACCTGCTTGCCGCCACAATTCCCCAAGGAAATGGAAAACGCCATCAGTAAGGAATGCCTAGGTGGCGGTGTTGGCGCCGGCGCCTGCTCCTGCGTAGTCCAGGAAATCAAGAAAAAATACACCGTCAAGAAGTTCATGAAGGAAGTCTTTGAAAGACCCGATCAGCTAGAAAATGACATCATGAACATCGCCACCCAATGCGCCACTAAGAAATAACCCGCAATTATTATCAAGAACAAAAGAAGCGTCTGGAACAATCCAGACGCTTCTTTACGTTTTAGAAAAAAACGGGCAATATAAGTAAGTGCGCTATGTGAATGGCTGGGGAGCGATGTAAGTCACTAAGCAAAACAATCCGGAGCCTGAATAGTCGCAAAAACGGCTTGTATAAGTGTATGCGTTAATGAAATAGGGGAGCGATGTAAGTCGCTAAGCGAACAATCCGCAGCCCGAAGGGCGCAGCGGCCTTGTTCGCGTGCGAGCTTACGTCGCGGACCAACCCGCAACAAAAAGCATTACTTATAGAGCAGAGCGAACACCATTCCCGGACGGAAGTACTTACCTGCGGTGTACTTCAGCGCAGTGCTGTGCATGAGGCTGAACAGCTTTTCTGCATCGACCTTAGCGTCCTTAGCAATTGCGCCGTAAGCCTTGGTAAAGGCTGCAACATTGCGGGGAAGCTTCGGGCTAATGCGGCTATCAGCGAGGAGTGCGCCCTTAGCGAGCAATGCCTTGTGCATCTTGTCTGCAGCAGCCTGAGACAAACCGAAGTTTGCGACCAGTGCAGCCGGGTGCAGGCGGCAAGAACCGTTGAAGCCTTCCGGTGCAGCGAAGGGAACCTTAGCTTCATCGTAAAGGTTACGGGTCATGGAGTCGCCAAGGTCGGCTGCTTCCTTCACGAGGCCGTGCATCATGCAAGCGGTCATGACGCTGTACTGAATGCCAATCCAAACGTCGTGGGCCTGAAAGTTGAATTCATCCAGCGGAGAGCCATCCTTGTGAACAAGGTTTGCTGCACCAATCAGCGGGCTGTTTGCCTTGTAGTTGGTGTTGAAAACCTTCAGCAGGTTCTTCTTAGCCTTGTTAGCATCACAGATGGGCTTCAGGCCAAGCATGCGCAGGTAAGTGTCTGCCAGGAGAGTGTCGACGAAAACGTCGTCGCAGTCGTTGGTGACCTTTGCCTTCCAGGAAGCGTTGAAGGCTTCTTCACACTGTGCGGTAATCCATGCCTTCTTGAGACCGCGGAGGTCGGACTTGCTGAGATCCACGTCAGACGGAATTTCGCCAGCGTTCAACCAAGCGTTGATTGCCTGGACGCCACACTTGGGGCATTCCGGAAGTTCAATGGATTCCTTAACAGCTTCGCGGAGCTTTGCATACTTTTCGGTGTTGATGTCCTTCAGTTCCATGGGTGTAACGAAGAAGTGGTAGTAACCTTCATTTTCGTCCCACAGGGCTTCGTCGAATTCCTTGTTGGCGGCAACAGACTTTTCGTTCCACTTAGCAGCCTGATCCTTGTCACCAAGGAGTTCTGCAATCTTTGCTGCAGCGCGGAGGCCTGCAATCCAGAGAGAACCGCAGTACACGGAAATGCCGTGAGAGGAGAGGTTGTCGAAGGTGTCGTCGGTACCGTGGGTCAGCGGGAAGTTTTCGCCTTCGTTCACCATCTTTTCCAGGTATTCCATTGCGGCGTAAACAGCGTCCTTGCATTCCTTCAGAACGTCAAGATTCTTGGTGGTCACATAGTGACGGAGAACCATGAGAACGTACTTAGGAGCAAGATCCTTCCATTCCTTCACGTTATGCCAGTCGTAAGCATCCGGTTCTGCATCGAAGGGGCTACCCAGGTCATGGATTACAGCGCCACGAACAGCGCGGGGGCCTTCCAGCTTAGGATCCGGAAGATCTGCAAAGGGCAGGTTCACGTATTCGTGATGACGACGGCGGTTTTCGTTAATAGCAAGGATTGCATCACCGAAACGCTTCATCACAACGCCATCCAGGCGCGGCATCAGAGCCAGCAGGCTGAAGCTGCCGTAGAAGTAAACGTCTAGAGAGTTAAAGAAGGGATAGTCAGCGCATTCGCGAACCAGGAAGCGGTCTTCCTTGTCCCAGACGGTTGCTTCGGCGAGGAAGCTCAAAGTGTTGATGGCCAGGCTCTTGAATTCGACCTGCTTCTTTGCTTCCTTATAGATCTTTGCAACCTTAGCCTTGGGGACCAGAGCTTCGAATGCCTTGAGGCGTGCGTCGAAAGTCTTGTCTGCTGCCAGAGCTTCGTCCAGCATGGCGCCAACGCGGCCGTATGCTTCGGGGTAGAAGGCGGTGTACTTCTTCTGGCTGGTGAGCTTCACAAGCTTGATTTCCGGGAAGTCCAGTACAGTGTTGAACTGGAAGGAAACCTTCTGCTTGGGCTTGAGAACTACGGTCACAGCGATAGCACCTGCGATAGTTTCGCGGCCGCTGTAAACGTTCTTCACGAAAGTGTTGTTGACGCGACCGCTCTGGAGTGCTGCCTTAACGGTAGCTGCGGCGTCGTCCTGGTAGAACATGGGCTTCACGGTAACATTCAGGTTGTCCTTCTTGTTCCATGCAACAGAAATGCCCATGCAGCCGTTAAAGTCAGAAGCGGGCTGCTGTTCTTCGTTGTAGAATTCGATACCGCGAATTTCGCGGCCATCGGCAGCGTTCATGCTGAAAGCAACTGCCTTGGGGTTCTTGGCCATGGGAACCAGAACAAAGCTGGAGTCCTGCACGCCCTGACGGTCCTTGCGAGCATAGTAGCCGCAGAGGCTGTCCTGAACCTGGACGATGGTCATTTCGCGGGTTTCCTTGGTGGTGTTTTCCAAGGTGAAAACGGTTGCGTTTACCGGCAGGCTGGAGAGACGTTCGTCACCCGGAGTCACGTAGCTGGACTGGGTCTTGGTAATCTGAACGCCCTTGCCTTCGTACTTGGTTTCGCTAACGGGATAGAGTGCGGTGTACTGCATCTTTGCTGCGTCGTAACCTTCCTGACCCAGGAAAGTCTTGTCGTCAGCCCATGCAGCGGTCAATGCGCCCTGGCGAGCAATCTTTTCGCCTACAACGCCGTCGAAGAAATCGATGAGAACTGCGCGGTTCACTTCGGCAACCTTTGCGCCCTTCTTAGCCAGAAGTTCTGCAGTGCGGTCGCTCCACTGGATGTGCCAGCGTTCGAAAGCGGCTGCGTTGTTCTTCAAGAAGTCCTTGTCTGCTACAAGCTTGTTCAGCTTGGATTCTGCCTTCTTCTGGTCGGCCAGTTCTGCGGCGCCGAACAGTGCTGCACCCTTGGCGTCGACGATGGCGAACTTGCCCAGATAGGTGGTGAATGCTGCAAAGTTGTGAATGGCCAGCTGTGCCTTGTCGCTGATCACTGCTTCGCGGAAGAAGAAGTTGTTGAAGCGAAGGTCAGATGCCTTTTCGGTGCGAACCTGCACGCCGGGCATCACGTTCATGACGGGGGTGGTGCCTGCGGGAGTTGCAGTAAAGGTAGAACCAATGCCGCCCACTGCGATACCGGTGGTAGACGGAGTGGTAGAAAGCGGGGTGTACCAGGGCTGAATGAATTCAACAGCCAGACCCGGGGTCATCAGCTTCTGGACGGAACCGGCCATCTTGGCGCCGGCAAGGTATTCTTTAGTGCTCATATAGATTTCCATGAAATGGAGGGTTAAAAATTTTTCACACATAATAATAGCATTTTATTTTACAATCCCGAATTTAAGGACGATACAATTTACGAGGGATCCTCGGATCTCGTAAATCACGAAACGAAAACTGCCAGCTGCGTCTGGTACTAGCCGATCTAAATCGGTACTTATAGGAGTCAATCATGGAAAACGGAATCAATGTTTTCGAGTGCGCTGCCAAAGCCAATGTCCCCCTGAAGGAACTTTTCGATAGGTTGAAGATTTGAATAATCCCTTGGAAAATGAAAGTTTTGTAAGTGCGACCGACAGGGCGAAGCAGCTTGCTTACCATGATGAATTTGTGGCGACACTTTCCCGCATGTTCAAGGAGATTTATGAATACCTTCAGAAAGAATCCGTTGGGGGAAAACATGACTAAAAAGGGTTGTTCGCTGGTCTGCAAGGTTTATGGTTCCTGTATCTGCTATGACTCTCGGGCGGATTATAGGGTGGGGCTGGGTATCCACGCCTTGGGTGAAAATCTTGATTTTACAAAAATTGTAAAAGACGTTTCTCTGGATAAGGATTCTGAGGTGGTTCGCTTTCTGATGGGGGAACAAATCTATACGGATCACTGTTCCGTTTCCTTTTGTGTTTCGGAGGAATTTTCCAATGACCCTCAGTTGGTTGACCTCTTTCTGGATAAGGTTTTAGGTCCTCTACAGAATGGGGATGTTTTCCCTGTAGACCAAGTGGGGCATGCTTCATTGTATCTGGAGCCCAACTCCTGGAAAGTGGCGAGTTTTGTGGATATTTCCGGCGAGAATCGTCCCATGTTCCGCATAAACGTCAGTTTCCGTGCTCGTATCCAGATGAGGAATCCTTTGGTTCCTCTCTCTCTGGACACGTTTCGGGACGGCATCAGCTTCCGCGAATATCTCCACGACGAACAGTCCTTAAGACGGAAGACGGAACTTGCCTTGGGGTTACTGCTCCATAAGGATTCTCTCTATATAAATAAGGATACCACCTTCGCTTGTGTCAAGCCTGCGGATGAAAGAGAGTTTAGGAATGTCCTCCTTCAGGAGATGGCTGCCCGCAAATACTCGATTTATGATTTTGCTGGCTTTGCTGCCCTGCTGGTGGATGACACTGTCTTGAAGGAGCGTCTTCTTAAGTATCGTTGTGACAATGACTTCCTGAAGTTTTTGGGCCCGGCTCCTCAAACTTATGGGGGACGCGTAAGTCAATATTATAAGAATGGCAGATTTGCGGTGAGCTTAGCTTTTGAGCGTGTCCGAGAGAAATTGTTTGAGGAGATTCTTCCTCAATTTTATGCCCGGGTGGAGGGGGCTTATCGAGATTGTGTAGCCCGTTATACGACTCGGGGAACTTTTGGATATCGGAGCAATCGACTTACTTATGAATGTATGGAAGGAAACTTGCGTATTGGAATGGATGTTCCGATGGTGATATCTTCGGATAATTGGGCTCCGCGAAAGGAGGCCTTCGCCCAATTGAAAGAGGTTTCCGAGCAGGTGGCTGATTTCTGTGCTGCGGTGCTGGAGTTTTATGCCACCTACCTGGCGGATCGTGTGATTCCTTTTGGGGAAAGCGGTGATAGCGCCATGGTACGCCTGATGGACTTTGCCTGGGAAAAGGTGCTATTAGACCCTTTGCTCTATTCCGATGATGAAAATGGTATCCTGGCTACTTTCTCCCGTTATATTGTGAACGGGGAGGCGATTTAGCTTTGTTTAGTAGCTTATGTTTACGTTTTATGTAATTTTCTTGGTTTTGTTTACGTAATCTGTAAATCTTGATAGGTGTTTTTACATGACCTAGCCGGTGGGTATCCGCCGGTATTTTTTATAACGCCTAGAAAACTACGTTGTTTTACTTAAAATGTAAGATTTTTCATTTTGTGTCGGTTCCTTGTTGATTTTTGACCCGTTTTGGCACGCATTTTGCAATAACGGGGCGGAAAAAATTAAAAACACAAGGAATATTACAATGAAAGCTCAAGCTCTTTATAATCCGGCCAACGAACATGACGCCTGCGGCGTAGGTCTCGTTGCCAATATTAACAATGTGGCTTCCCACCAGATTGTGCTTCAGGGTATCACTGTCCTGAAGCGTCTTATGCATCGTGGTGCGGCTGGCGGCGACCCGGAAACGGGTGATGGCGCTGGCCTTTTGCTTTCTATGCCCCACAAGTTCTTCAAGAAGCTCTATTCAGATCTTCCGGCCAAGTACGGTGTGGCTATGGTTTTCGTAGACAACTCCGTTGCCGCCGATACCTATGATGAAAAGATTAAGGAACTGGCAGCTTCTGAAGGTTGCCCCGTTCTCCATGTCCGTGAAGTTCCGGTAGACCCCAAGGCTATTGGTCGTACCGCTCGCGAAACTCTTCCGCATATTCGTCAGTACATTTTCGACGCTACCAAGCCCGAAAATGCAGAAATCAAGCTTTTTGTGCTGCGTCGCCAGATTGAAAAGGCTTGCGACAGTCTGTACATCTGCTCTTGCTCCAGCAAGACTATCGTTTATAAGGGTCTTCTCCTTGCAATTCAGATCGAAGCCTTCTATAAGGACCTGAATGACGCTGATTTTGAAAGCCCCATTGCCCTGGTTCACCAGCGTTACTCTACCAATACTTTCCCCACTTGGCCTCTGGCTCATCCGTTCCGCTACCTAGCTCACAACGGCGAAATCAATACTCTCCGCGGTAACTTGAACAGCCTTAAGGCTCGTGAACCTCACCTGAAGAGCGAACGTATTGGCGATGATCTTCAGAAGTGCTTGCCTTTGATCGCTGGCGGTCAGAGTGACTCTGCAAGCCTTGACAATATGTTTGAATTGCTGGTGGCTGCAGGCCGTAGCCTCCCGCACGCAATCCTTATGATGATGCCCCAGGCTTGGGGTGCTAAGCACTACATGGGCCGCGACGTTCGTGGCTTCTTCGAATACGAATCCATGCTTATGGAACCTTGGGATGGCCCCGCAGCCGTTGCATTCTCTGACGGTGTGAACGCTGGTGCAATCCTGGACCGTAACGGTCTCCGTCCGGCACGTTACACTTTGTGTAAAGATGGTCTCTTCGTCATGGCTTCCGAAACCGGCGTTTTGGACATCAACGACGACGAAGTTGAAGAAAAGGGCCGCTTGAAGCCCGGTGAAATCATCTACCTGGATATTGAAAACCACCGCATTCTTAAGAATGCAGAAATGAAGGCCTTCGTTGCTCGTAGCAAGCCCTACCGTCGTTGGGTTGCCGAAAACAAGATGAGTGTTCGCGGCCTCTTCAGCGAAATCAATCCTTCTGACGTTCCGGAAGATTTGCTGATCCAGCAGAAGCGTTTCGGTTATTCTGCAGAAGACCTGAACGTGATTTTGCAGCCCATGGCCAAGAATGGTCAGGAACCTATCGGTTCTATGGGTAACGACGCTGCTCTGGCAGTCCTTTCTGACAAGCCCCAGCCGTTGTTTAACTACTTTAAGCAGCTCTTCGCTCAGGTTACCAATCCGCCTATCGACCCGATTCGTGAAGAACTGGTCATGAGCCTTACCACTTACATTGGTAACCACGGTAACATTCTGGAAGAAACTCCGGAACAGGCTCACCTCATTAAGATTCCTCGCCCCATTGTTACCGAAGACGAAATCGCTCACTTCGAAAACATTGGCGATAAGAGCTTTAAGGCTAAGGTGCTCAAGATGCAGTTCCCCATGGGTGGTAACGGCGAAGTTCTTGAAGCTGCCTTGCAGAACCTGGCTGGCGACGCAGTCCGTGCCGTGCAGGAAGGTTTCAACATTATCGTTCTCTCTGATAAGAACATTGATTGGGGCTATGTTCCCATGCCGTCTCTGTTGGCAACTGCCGCTGTAAACCGTACCTTGGTCGAAGCTGGCGTCCGTCCGGAAATCGGTTTGATTGTCCAGTCCGGTGAAGTTCGTGAAGTGATGCACTTTGCACTCCTCCTGGGCTACGGCGCAACGGTCATCAACCCGTACCTTGCTTTCCAGAGCATCACCAATATGTGCCACACTGGCGAACTGGATGTGGGTCCTGTGACTGCCGCAGCCAACTACGTCAAGGCTGTGGACAAGGGCCTCCTGAAGATCATGTCCAAGATGGGTATCTCTACTCTCCGTAGCTATCGCAGCGCACAGATCTTCGAAGCTGTTGGTTTGAACCACGAAATTATCGAAAAGTTCCTCCCGGGTACTGCAAGCCGCGTCGAAGGTATTGGCCTTGCTGAAATCGCCCGCGAAGTGGATGAACGTAACTCCATTTCTCTGAAGGACGCAAGCCCCATCCTGAAGGAAGGTGGTCAGTACAAGTTCCGTAAGGAAGGTGAAATGCACTTGTGGACTCCCCAGTCCCTGGGCGCATTCCGTCAGGCTGTCCAGCTGGGTGACTACGCAAAGTTCAAGACATACTCCAAGCTCATCGACGATCAGTCTCAGCGTCAGGCAACTCTCCGCGGTCTCTTCAAGTTCAAGGAAACCACTCCCATCGATATTTCTGAAGTGGAATCCCGTCAGGATATTATCAAGCACTTTGTTGCTGGTGCAATGAGCCTTGGTTCTTTGAGCCCGGAAGCTCACGAAGCTATCGCTATCGCTATGAACCGTAACGGCGCCATGAGCAACTGCGGTGAAGGTGGTGAAGACCCGGATCGTAACACTCCGGCTCCCAACGGCGATATCCGTAGCAGCGCCATCCGTCAGATCGCTTCCGGTCGTTTCGGTGTGACCATCGACTACCTCCGTAAGGCAAAGGATTTGCAGATCAAGATGGCTCAGGGTGCAAAGCCCGGTGAAGGTGGCCAGCTGCCTGCTCACAAGGTGAACGAATTCGTTGCTCGTATTCGTCACTCTATTCCTAATGTTTCCTTGATTTCTCCTCCGCCGCATCACGATATTTACTCCATCGAAGATCTGGCTCAGTTGATCTATGACCTTCGTAACTCCAACCCCAAGGCCCGCGTATCTGTAAAGCTGGTTTCTGAAGTGGGTGTGGGTACGGTTGCTGCAGGTGTGGCAAAGGCTCATGCAGACGTTGTGCTTATCTCTGGCCACGACGGTGGTACCGGTGCATCTCCGCTGACTTCCATCAAGCATGCCGGCCTTCCTTGGGAATTGGGCATTGCCGAAGCTGAACAGACTCTCGTTCTTAATGATCTCCGCGGTCGCGTGAAGTTGCAGGTGGATGGTCAGTTGAAGACTGGCCGTGACGTTGTGATCGCTGCCCTCCTTGGTGCAGAAGAATTTGGTTTCGCAACTAACCTCCTTGCAAGCCTTGGCTGTATTATGGACCGTAAGTGCCATACCAACCAGTGCCCCATGGGCCTTGCAACTCAGGATCCGGAACTCCGTAAGCACTTCAAGGGCAAGCCGGAATTCGTTGAAAACTTCCTCTACTTCATCGCTGACGAAATTCGTGAAATCCTCGCAAGCCTTGGCCTCCGTAGCCTTGATGAAGCCTGCGGCCGTAACGACCTGTTGGATATGAACGAAGCCATCAACTTCTACAAGGCTAAGAAGCTGGACTTCAGCAAGATCTTCGCTTCTGTGGATGCTGGCAACGGTAAGGAACAGATCAAGAAGCACGATCCTAACTACGTTCCTGAAGAATTGGTCAACTTCGACCGTCGCGAACTCTTGCCTTTCGTACAGGAAACTTTGAAGACTGGTAAGGCTGTTGAACTCTCTACCATGATCCATAACGTGGACCGTACCGTGGGTACTGAACTTTCTGGTGAAGTGGACGAACACTTTGGTGCAAAGGGCCTGCCGGAAGATACCATCAAGATTCACCTGCAGGGTGTGGCTGGCCAGAGCTTTGGCGCCTTCCTTGCTCCGGGTATTACTCTCGATATCGAAGGTGAAGTCAACGACTTTATGGGCAAGGGCCTCAGCGGTGGTAAGATCATTGTTCGCCCGTCCAAAAACGCAACCTTCAAGGCTGAAGACAACGTTATCGCTGGTAACGTGATTGGCTACGGTGGAACTAGCGGTAAGGTGTTCATCAACGGTCTTGCTGGCGAACGCTTCGGTATCCGTAACTCTGGTATGCTGCTTGTTACCGAAGGTGTTGGCGACCATGGTTGCGAATACATGACTGGTGGCCGCGTTGTTGTGCTGGGTCGTGTAGGCGTGAACTTCGCTGCAGGTATGACTGGTGGTTTTGCTTACGTCTTCGACGAAACGGGTCACTTCGACTTGAGCTGCAACGTGGATTCCGTTGACTTGGAAAGCGTGCTTCCGGGTACCGAAAGCGAAGCAGAACTCCTTGATATCATCAAGCAGCATGTGGAAGCTACCGGTTCTGAAAAGGGTAAGCGCATTCTCGAAGACTGGAACAACTCTCGTCCGAAGTTCGTGAAGGTCTTCCCGGTGGAATATCGCAACGCCTTGGCAAAGCAGGCTGAAGCTAAGTAATACAACTCTTGGATGATTGCGGAACTCTAATGCTGTCATTCCGAGCGAAATGTTTGAAATGTCATTCCGAGCGGAGCGCTTTGCGCGAAGTCGAGGAATCTAGACCTTTCGACTTCGCCCATACGGGCTTCGCTCAAGGTGACACGTAAGAAGAGTTTCGCTTTTGTCGCTTTCTTTTAACGCTTTTTATAAGGAATAAATTTTATGGCTATCGTACAGAGAATCCAGGACGTGTACCGCCCCGTAGAAGAACGCGTTAAGGACTTGAAAGAAGTTGAACGCCTCTTCACTGAAGAAGAAATTAAGGCTCAGGCCAGCCGCTGCGCTGATTGCGGCATTCCGTTCTGCCATGGTGCAGGATGCCCTCTGGGAAACTTGATTCCCGAATTTAACAATGCCGTTGCTGCAGGCGATGTGCGCAAGGGTTACGACATTATTTGCAAGACCGCTTTCTTCCCGGAATTTACCGGTCGCGTTTGCCCCGCCCTTTGCGAAGCAAGTTGCACCCGCAACCTGAATGACGACGCAGTCATGGTTCGCCAGGTGGAAAAGCACATGATCGAAACCGCCTTCAAGGAAGGTTGGGTGGAACAGCCTGCTGCTGTACCTAACGGCAAGACTGTAGCTGTAATCGGTGGCGGTCCCTCTGGCCTCTATGCTGCAGAAGCCTTGCGCCGTAAGGGTTACGCCGTAACCGTTTACGAAAAGAAGCCCAAGGTTGGCGGCCTTCTCCGTTATGGCATTCCTAACTGGAAGCTGGAAAAGGAAGTTATCGATCGTCGCGTGACTCTCCTTGAAGAAGCTGGTATTAAATTTGTTTGCAACTGCGAAATCGGCAAGGATATTTCTGCCGATTACATTCGCAAGAATTACGATTACCTGTTCCTGGCAATAGGTACTCCCAACGCTCGTGACTTGAACATCCCGGGCCGCGATGCCGAAGGTATCTACCTGGCTCTGGACTTCCTCCACGGGGAAGGTGAAAAGTACAATGCCAAGGGCAAGAAGGTGCTGATCATTGGCGGTGGCGATACTGGTAATGACTGCGTAGGTAAATCCCTCCGTGAAGGTTGCAAGAGCGTGCTTCAGGTGGAATTCATGCCTAAGCCTCCTGAAGAACGTTCTCCGTCTACTCCGTGGCCGGATTGGCCGTACATGCTGCGCACCAGCTATGCTCATCACGAAGGTGGCGAACGCCGCTGGAATGTGTCTTCCAAGCAGTTCATTGTGAAGGACGGCAAGGTGGCTGGCGTTGAAGCTGTGGCTGTGGAATGGGAAATGGCTCCTAACGGCCGTCCCATCAAGCCTAATGAAGTTCCCAACTCCACCGAAGTGATTGACGCTGACTTGGTTGTTCTGGCTATGGGCTTTACCGGCGTGCCTGCTGAAGGTATCGTGAAGGATCTTGGCCTTGAACTGACGCCGCGTACCGCAATCATTCAGGATCCGTCTCGCAATATCTACGCTGTAGGTGACTGCGCTAATGGAGCTTCCCTGGTTGTGCGCGCCATGGCCGATGCAAAGGCGAAGGTTTCAAAGTTTTAATACTGTGCGTCATCCTGAGCAAGCGTAGCGCGTCGAAGGATCTAGATTCATCGACTCCGTGCCTTTGGCACTTCGCTCAGAATGACGAACTAAAAGAGTTCCTTGTGTAACAACACGGGCCGCTGGCGGGTAAATCCGCTGGCGGCCTTCTTGTATTAAGTTGTTATGGAGTTTATTTCTCTGTAGAGACTGTTAAGACTTCATCGTTGCTGTAGTTTTCTTGGTCTGCGATGCATTCCTTGTAGAATACATAGAAACTTGCAGACATGTATGGACTAACCCAAAGGAAGCCGATTCCGCATGTTACGCAACAGAGTAATAGCCAGCCGGTAAAGCGAAGTGATAAGCAGCAAAATTCCCAATTGTACGGAGCTACGGTATGGAAGGTCTCTTTTATTGCTGGAACACTTTTTACCTTGTCGTCAAGAGCCAATTTCATGAAAAGCATGATGTATGTCGGCAAAAACTTGTATAGGAAGAAGCCGGCGATACCTGCTAAAATGACTGCTCCAATTACAAAGATGACAATTCCTGCTGTTTCTGAAACATGGCTAGTTAACGTACTTATAAATGCTGTGACGAATATGATTCCGCCTCCAATCAAACCCAATGCGCATGTCAAGACGAGCGTGTACAAAAGGACTGAAAGTGTGTTGCGTCCCAGTTTGTGTAGGCCGTGCGTTATGTGCTTCCAGTTGAATTCGCCGTTGTCAACAAGATGGATGAATATCTTGGCTTCGCCTACGGAAACGGCATTCCATAAGATGGTGCTGATAAGTGCGAAACCTAGTCCCAAAAGAACGTATGCTGGGAGTGTGCTGAGGTCGCCCTCGATTCCTTTGGATGGGTCTGGATACACGGGCTCCTTGACGAAGTTGTCTACGTCAAGAATTCCAGAGACGACCAGTATGGCGATAACCAAAATCAATGTGAAAATGGCTGCCTTGCCCCAGTTCCCCTTGAGGGCGTCCCTGCCCCTTTCCATAATTTGCTTGCTGTTCAACACTGTTTTGCCTCCTTTTTCAAAAAATGCTGGATTTAAATCCTCAGGTAAATTTGTCTAGCTTTAGACTTTGCCCAGTTTCTTTTTCTGCTGTGCACCTGCAATCTTGGAGGCAATATAGCGGGGGAGGAGCTTGCCTGCAATGGCGGCGCCCTTCATGATCAAGCTGGGGACAATGATGGTCTTTTTCTTGAACATCATCTTCAGTGCGTAGCTAGCGCAGAACTTGGGGGAGATTCCCGGCAAGGCGAACTGCACGTTGGCTACGTCATTGAATTCTGTCTTTACTGGACCCGGGCAGAGCACGCTAGCGGATACGTTGGATTTGGATTCCTGAAGTTCCACGGCGATTCCCTGGGTAAGGCTTACCACATAGGCCTTGGTAGCGTAGTAGGTGGCCATGTAGGGACCGGAAGGCATAAGGCCTGCGCTGGATCCTACGTTCAAGAGATGTCCGCCGTTCTTTGCCAGAATCTTTACGGCTAGCTTGGAAAGGAGGTGCAGCGCGATGACGTTCACGTTGATCATGCGCAGTTCCTTGCTTAAGTCTGTTTCCGCAAATGCGCCGCAATCGCCGAAGCCAGCGTTGTTGATAAAGACGCCTACGTCGAACTTGTCAAGAAATTCGCCCAGACGTTCACATTCACTCTGGCTGGAAAGGTCTGCGGTAAATACTTCTGCAGGAGTTCCCAATTCTTTGGCAAGTGCCTGCAGGCGGTCTTCGCGACGGGCCACCAGAATAAGACCATAACCGCGGGCGGACAAATTCTTTGCGAATTCGGCGCCGATACCCGAGCTGGCGCCTGTAATAACTGCGTATCTCATGGACGCAAGTATAGAAAATGATTTATGATTTTGTATGTAATGATTGCTTTTTACGCATTTGGACGGATTTCGTCCAGCATTTTTGAAAAAATCTAAACTATGTTACATAAAGTGTAAAATATAAAGACGTTTGTTACATATTTTGTAAATTCTTTCAAATCTTGAAATCCAAATCCGATTCGCAATCTTTAAAATTTAATGAAATTCGCCACTTTTACTGAAAATGTAAAAGTGGCATGTTTTTTGCTTTACTATGGCGAATTTAAGGATTACAATTTATGTCATTGAAATTTTCTAAGTGGACTGGTCTCGGAAACGATTTCGTTCTGGTGGAACCGGGTGAAGCTTTTGATATGACTCTGGGTGCAGACCTGGAAAAGCGCGTGATTGAACTTTGCGATCGTCGTTTTGGTATTGGTGCCGATGGGGTTGTTGTTGTGACTCCGTTGCACAGTGGCGAAGAATACGTTGTGGCCGAAAAGGATGTTCGTGCTACTAGCGACGGCAAAGGCAATGGTGTTGATTTCGAAATGCGAATCTTTAACGCGGATGGTTCCGAAGCGGCCATGTGCGGTAACGCTACTCGCTGCGTGGCTAAGTTCATTCGTACCCGCGGCCTGAGTGACAAGGATTCCTTTGTACTTCATACCAAGAGCGGCTTGATAAAGCCCGCAATTCTTGGCGATGCAAACAAGCTGGAAGATGCTCAGGTTTGCGTGAATATGGGTGCTCCCCGCGATTTCTTAGGAACCATCAAGCTTACTGCGGATTCCTTCGACTTTACTGGCGAAACCGTTTCCATGGGCAATCCCCACACTGTGATTTTCGTGGATGATATTGAAAAAATCCAGTTGGAAAACTGGGGCCCGATTCTGGAACACGATAAGCAGTTCCCGGACCGTTGCAACATTGAATTTGCCCAAGTTGTGGCTCCCGGCAAGATCCGTATGCGCGTGTGGGAACGCGGTTGTGGCGTAACCATGGCTTGTGGAACCGGAAGCTGCGCTACTCTGGTGGCTGCTCAGCGTACTGGCCGCGTAGGTCTTGAATCCGACGTGGTTCTGGATGGCGGAACCCTCCACATCAAGCACGAAGAAGACGGACCAGTCCTCATGACCGGCCCCGCGAAGGAATGCTTTAGAGGCGAGGTTTAGCTCGCCGCCATGCGCCGAGAGGTGAAATTTAAAATAAAGAACGAGAAAAAGAAATGAACGAAAAGATTGTCAATCCGTACTACGATCGTCTTCCTGGCAGCTACCTGTTTTCTACCATTGCCAAGAAAATTAAGGAATACCAGGGCACTCACGCAAACGCCGACATTATCCGCCTGGGTATCGGTGACGTGACCACTCCCATTATCCCCGCCGCTATCGAAGCCATGCACAAGGCTGTGGATGAAATGGCTTGCAAGAACACCTTCCGCGGTTACGGTCCGGAACAGGGTTATGATTTCCTTCGTGAAGCTATTATTCGCGGTGAATATACTCCCCGCGGCGTTGAAATGGACCCCGATGATGTATTTGTAAGTGATGGCTCCAAGTGCGACGTTGCTAACATCCAGGAACTTTTTGCTGCTGACGTGAAGATTGCCATTCCTGACCCGGTTTACCCTGTGTATCTGGACTCCAACGTGATGGCTGGCCGTACGGGCTTTATGCAGGAAGATGGCCATTTCTCTGAAGTGACTTACCTGGCATCTACCGCCGAAAACAATTTCCAGCCGGAGCTTCCCAAGAATCCGGTGCAGCTGATTTACCTGTGCAGCCCCAACAACCCGACGGGAACTGTTCTTAGCCGCGAAACTTTGCAGAAGTTTGTGGATTACGCCAACGAAACCGGCGCTCTGATCCTGTTCGATGGTGCTTATAACTGCTACATCCAGGATGAATCTCTGCCTCACTCCATTTATGAAATTCCGGGTGCCCGCAACTGCGCAATCGAATTCCGCAGTTTCAGTAAGACTGCTGGCTTTACCGGAGTCCGTTGCGCTTACACCATCGTGCCTCATGAACTGGGCAAGCTTCGCTCCATGTGGAATCGCCGTCAGTGCACTAAGTTTAACGGCGTGAACTACGTTGTCCAGCGTGCTGCCGAATCTATTTATACTCCCGTAGGTTGGGAACAGACTAAGGCTGTCATCAAGGGCTATATGGACACCGCTGCTATGATCCGCTCCGAGCTGACTGCTGCCGGTTACACCGTATTTGGTGGCGAACACGCTCCCTATATCTGGTGGAAGCTGGAAAATGGCGAAAAGTCTTTCGACTTCTTCGATCGTCTGCTTGGTACTTGCGAAGTGGTGGGAACTCCGGGATCTGGCTTTGGCCCCTGTGGTGAAGGATACTTCCGCTTGACCGCCTTCGGAGATCATGAACAGACCAAGGTCGCCTTGAAACGAATCAAGGAAAAACTTTAATTTTACACTTTCTGTAAAACAAAGTATATTTGAAACCAGAAATATTAGCCCGCGAAACCTCAAAGTGCCGCAGGCGCGAGCCACTAACCACTAGCCACTAACCATTAGCCTATGAAACAGCCAATCGGTCCAGAAATCTCGGTTATTCAAAAGATTAGCGCAGCTATCATTCACGAACGTGATGCAGAAAAGCTGCTGTCCAATGTTCTTGCCATTTTGGATACAGAACTTGGCATGCTTCGTGGTACATTCACCTTGCGCTTTGGTGATACCTTGAAGATTGAAGCTTCCCACGGTATGACGGAAGCTGAAAAGCAGTTGGGTCAGTACCATATGGGTGAAGGTATTACAGGTCACGTTGCTGAAACGGGACGTAGCCATGTGATTCCCGACTTGCGTAAGGATTCTCGCTTCCTGAACCGTACGGGTTCTCGTAATTACGATTCCCAGGTGGCCTTCATTTGCGTGCCTCTGGTTCATGATGAACAGGTCATCGGTACTCTTTCTGTGGACCGCCCGGTGGATGTGACCACGGATTTGGATCATGACGTTGCCTTGCTGGAAATCATCGCCAACATTACGGGTGATGCCGCCAACGAATGTCAGGAAGTCCATTCTGAACATGCCGCCTTGCTGGAAGAAAACCAGAAGCTGCGTGATATGTTGTCCGGTAATCCCACGGAACTGGTGGGTAACTGCCGCGAAATGCAGATTGTGTATGAACAGACTCGTCAGGTGGCACCCTCTGATGCAACCGTTCTGATTCGTGGTGGTAGCGGTACTGGTAAGGAAATGATCGCCCGCGCTATCGTGAATTTGTCTTCCCGTAAGGATAAGCCTTTCATTACCTTGAACTGCGCTGCCCTTCCGGAAAACCTGGTTGAAAGCGAACTGTTCGGCCATGAAAAGGGTGCCTTTACTGGTGCTGTGAACCGCCGTATCGGTCGTGCAGAAGCAGCCAATGGCGGTACTCTCTTCCTGGACGAAATTGGTGATTTGACCATGCAGACACAGGTGAAGCTTCTCCGCTTCTTGCAGGAAAAGACTTTCAGCCGTGTGGGTAGTAACGAAGAACTTCATTCCGATGTTCGCTTCCTGGCTGCAACTAGCCGCAATCTGGAAGAACTGATGGAAAAGAAACTGTTCCGCGAAGACTTGTTCTACCGCCTGAACATTTTCCCGATTTCCATGCCGGACTTGGCAAAGCGCCAGAGTGACATTATCTTGTTGGCAGAACACTTCATTGAAAAGATGAACCTGCGTTACAGCAAGAAAGTTGTTCGTTTGTCTACAACCGCCATTAATCTGCTCATGAGCTATCATTGGCCGGGTAACGTTCGTGAATTGGAGAACTGCATGGAACGTGCCGTTCTTACTGCAAGTGACGATTGCATCCATAGCTACAACCTGCCGCCTTCGCTGCAGACTAGCCTTAGCACCGGCTCCATCATTTCTGCTGAAATGAAGAACGCCCCGCTGGATGTGATGATGAATAACTACGAACGTGAACTGATCACCGAAGCTATCAAGCGCAACAACGGAAATATTTCCGCTGCAGGCCGTGAGCTGGGTGTCAGCCCCCGCATGATGAACTATCGCATGAACAAGCTGGGACTGAATACCAAGTAAAGATGTTTATTTGAGTGAAAAGAGGTCTCCCGTAAGGGGGACCTTTTTTATATTTGTGGCATGTTCGGATTTTATCGATTTGCTTCTGTTTGCCCCAACCTGAAGGTTGCGGATACTGCCTTTAACACTGCGGAGATTATTCGCTGCGGTAAGCTTGCTCAGGAAAATGGGACCGCTGTTACCGTGTTTCCTGAACTGTGCATTACAGGATACACCTGCAGTGACTTGTTCCATCAGGAACTGCTATTGAAGAATGCTTATGGTAGCCTTCAGAAGATTGCAGAAGCGTTTGCGGATTCCGATATGATTGTTGCAGTGGGTTTGCCTCTGCGTATGTTTGGTCGCCTTTATAACTGTGCTGCTTTTGTGCAGCGTGGCCAGCTCATTGCAGTGACTCCCAAGATTCATTTGCCCAACCAGCGCGAATTCTACGAGAAGCGTCACTTCAATAGCGGTCGCGACTTGCTGAATTCTGCAGATCGCATTACCTGGGATTTCCCGGGCTTTGGCGAAGTGCCTGTAACTAACTTCATTCGTAGTGGCGTAAGTTCTGTGGCTGGCTGTGATGCTGAAAATGCGGGGGCCGAAATTTGCTTTGGCGTGGAACTTTGCGAAGACCTTTGGACTCCCATGCCGCCTAGCGGTGAACTGGCCTTGGCTGGAGCAAACGTTATCCTGAACCTTTCTGCCAGCGATGCGTTGGTGGGGAAGGGCGATTACCGCCGTAACCTGGTGATGAACCAGTCTGCTCGTTGCATGGCGGCCTACGTTTATTCTTCTGCTGGTGTGCAGGAATCTACTACGGACATGGTCTTTAGCGGTCACCTGATGATTGCTGAAAACGGAAGCATGCTTGCGGAACGTAAGGATTACGGTCGCGAGTCCGAAATTATTTATGCGGATGTGGACGTTCAGCGCCTGAATATGCAGCGCCTGAGCGAAGGTTCCTTCCAGGATTTTGACGCAACACCCTATTTTGCAACTGCTGCAGAATTCGGCCCCCTGCCGGAAGTGAAGGTCTTGAACCGCTTTATCTGTTCTACTCCCTTCGTGCCGGGTAACGTGGAAACCCGCGATTCCAACTGCCGTGAAATCTTTAACATTCAGTGTGCTGGCCTTGCAAAACGTATGGAAGCCTCTCACTCCAAGCGCGCTGTGGTGGGCTTGAGCGGTGGCCTGGATTCTACGCTGGCTTTGCTGGTGATTGCTGAAACTTTCAAACTGATGAATCGCCCTGCTTCCGAAATTCTAGTGCTGACCATGCCCGGCTTTGGAACAACTAACCGCACGAAAAATAATGCGGTGACTATGGCGGAACTATTGGGCGTTGAACTGCGTACCGTATCCATCAAGGATGCTTGTATGCAGCACTTTAGCGACATTGGACATGACCCTGCTGTGTTGAACGTGACTTACGAAAACGTTCAGGCCCGCGAACGTACGCAGATCCTGATGGATGTTGCCAACAAGGAAGGCGGTATCGTGGTTGGTACTGGTGACCTGTCTGAAATTGCGTTGGGCTGGAGCACTTATAATGCCGATCACATGTCCATGTATGCAGTGAACTGCGATATCCCGAAGACTCTGGTGCGCCATGTGGTGGCCTGGTACGCAGACCGCGCTCGTAACTTTATTGCTGATGAAAAGACTGCGGATGAACTTTCTGCTGTGCTTCGCGATATTTTGGATACGCCTGTTTCTCCGGAATTACTCCCTGCCGATGCCAATGGCCAGATTGCCCAGAAGACGGAGTCCATCTTGGGTGCTTATGAAATTCATGATTTCTATCTGTACCATTTTGCTAAGTACGGGGCAGAACCTGCAAAGCTTCTGTATCTGGCTAAGATTGCTTTTGCCGGCACCTATCCGGACGAAGAACTGGAACGCTGCCTGAAGCTGTTTGTACGCCGCTTCTTTACTCAGCAGTTCAAGCGCAGTTGCATTCCCGATGGCCCTAAGGTTGGTACCATCTCCTTGTCTCCTCGTGCAGACTGGAGAATGCCCTCGGATGCAAGTTTCAGTGATTGGCTGGAAAGCTAGTCTTATTGCTCTACACATTCTTCGTCGCAACAGAAAGAACTTTTTCGATAGGCGAAATATCGAGAATCTTCTTCTTGCTTACGCTTGATGAATTGCCTGACTACATGGTCACTTGCGGTGCTTTTGTGGAATTCTTCATATAGTTCTGTTATTTGATTAGGGTCAGGGGCATCTTCATTTTTGCAGTTTTTGAAGAACACCTCGTTGGGATCCTTGATCCATGCAAGACGTGAACCAACGTAAGTTTTCTGAATGCGAGAAACTTCTCCAGATTCCCAGTTTTTCGGATCTAATCTTAATAGGATGGGATTGAATTCACTTCGCTCTTCGTCTCCAAACCCATGTCCGTAGCAGTCTCCCGTGGTGGATACGCTGAGAACTGCTTTGCCATTGAGCGAACGCTTCGACGCGATGACGCCGATGCTGCCGTTATAGATGGTGTGGTTGTCGTCCACCATATCTACGGTGGGACGGAATCCTAGTGCTCTCTGAACAACATTTTCTTGCGCATCTAAATACTCTTTCCAAAGAGCATCAATTCTTTCGGGCAATCCAACAAAATAAACGTAGTCATCAACATATACGGACATAAGTTCCTCAGGTTCTTTGTTACATCTGTATTATCGAAATAAAAATAAACATTGTAAAAAGGGCCTGCAGTTTTTTACTGCAGGCCCTTATGAGAAATGGATTAGCCTCGCGGTCTAGAATAGACTGGGTTCGGCGTCGTCTGCGTCGTCGGATTCACTTGCTCCATCGTCGAATGAGTCGGCGGGAGAAATGCGGCTAACGCGCTTCACCTTCTTGGCGGTAAACTTGCTGCCAAGAGCCTTGTAGCCCTTGATTTCTGCAACTTCCGTCAGGTCCAGTTCTTCCTTCTGGACTTCGCGACCTACCTGGTATTCCATCAGTTCCTTGGCATCGTTAGAGGCAAAGAACTCGATCATCTTGGAATCCTTGTGGTCGGAAATCAGGTTGAACTCCGTAGTCATGGGGCAGCCATCCAGGTTGAATCGCTTGACCATGTAGTTGAAGTTTCCGCCTTCAAAGTACAGAATAGAGAAAATCTGTGTCGGGTCGTACTTGTGGATATACTTGATGCCAGTACCCACAATAATCGGGTCGGCCATGTCATGGACGCGGGCAGAACCGTTTTCCTTGACGATCAAGATTTTGTCCTTTTCGCCAAACTCACCAATGCGGTCGCCCTTCTTCTGGGTGCTGATTACACCGCTGGGGGCGTCAAAGTACAGTACGCGGGCTCCCAGGGTGCTTACGCCCTTGCGCAGACGTTTGATGCTCTTGACGGGATACTTTGTCACGATGTTGCCCATGGCTCCGCGACCCTTCACTTCGATGGTGCTGAAGTCCACTTCAAAGTTCAGCTTGGTGCGGGGACGGGGCTTCAGGGTGACTTCTACCACTTCGGCTTCGCCATTCATGTTGCTGGACATATACAGGATTTTGCTGCCCGGCTTGCCCTTGCCCATGAAGTAATCCTTGTCGCGGGTAACGCCACCCACGTTAAATCGCTTGATGTAGTAGGCTCCGTCTTTACCGTCCAGGTGGATGACGTTATAAATGTGACGGTCGTCGTCCTTCTTGAATTTTTCGACGAGAATAATGTCCTTGCCCACGAAGTCCTTGTCGCTGACCTTGACCACCTTAAAGCTTCCGTCGGCCTTGAACACGATAAGGTCGTCGTACTCGGACACGTCGAAGAGGTATTCTTCTTTCTTCATGCCGGTACCCAGGAAGCCTTCCTTGCGGTTTACATAGAGCTTCTGGTTGGCAATGGCCACATGAACCGCTTCCACCTTGCCGAATTCAGCAATCTCGCTCTTACGTTCCTTGCCTTCGCCGTACTTCTTCAGGATGTTCTTGAAGTGGTCGATGGTGTAGTCCGTAATGTGTTCCTGATTGAAGGTATTCTGCTGGATGCTTGCGTCCAGTTCTGCCAACAGTTCATCGGCCTTCTTACGGTCGAATCGGCTGATACGGCGGATAGGAATTTCTGCCAGCTTCAGGATTTCTTCCTGAGTGACTTCGCGACGCAGATGCTTGATGTAGGGCTTAAGACCGTCGTCAATAAGCTGGACCATTTCGTCACGACTCTTGGCGTTTTCGATGACCTGGTAGACCTTCTTTTCGATGAAGATCTTTTCCAGACTGGTCATGTGCCACTTGTCGTCCAGATGCTTACGTTCGTTTTCCAGTTCCCATTTCAATAATTGAACCGTATGATCCGTATTCATCTTCAGAATTTCGGATACGCCCAGGAACTTGGGATGCTTGTCTACGATGACGCAGGTGCAGGGGGACAGGCTCTTTTCGCAGTCGGTAAAGGCGTAGAGGGCGTTCATGGCCACCTGGGGGTCGGTGCCCGGCTGCAGGTGGATCAAAATTTCCACGGACTGGCTGGTATTGTCGTCCACATGCTTAATCTTGATCTTGCCCTTTTCGTTGGCCTTCACGATGCTTTCGATCAGGCTTACGGTAGTGGTGCCATAAGGAATTTCCTTAATGGCCAAAGTCTTGTTGTCCACCTTTTCGATCTTGGCACGAACCTTAACCTTGCCGCCTCGCTGACCATCATTGTAGTCGGAAACATCGATGATGCCGCCGGTAAAGAAGTCCGGATAGAGAACCACTTTCTTGCCGCGGAGGTAGTCGATGCTTGCCTGGCAAAGTTCGCGGAAGTTGTGGGGGAGGATGTAGGTGGAAAGACCCACAGCAATACCGTCTACGCCCTGTGCCAAAAGCAGGGGGAACTTGACGGGGAGGGTCACCGGTTCTTCGCTACGACCGTCGTAGCTGGGAATCCATTCCGTAGTTTCGGGATTGAACACCACGTCCACGGCAAACGGTGTCAGTCGGCCTTCGATGTATCGGGGGGCTGCGGCACGGTCACCGGTAAAGGGGTTACCCCAGTTACCCTGGGTGTCAATGAGCAGGCCCTTCTGGCCCAAGCCCACCAGAGCATCACCGATGGATGCATCACCATGAGGGTGATAAGCCATGGTACGACCCACGATGGTAGCCACCTTCTGGTAGCGGCCGTCGTGGTTTTCAAAAAGGGAATGCAGAATGCGGCGCTGCACCGGCTTGAGACCGTCCTCGAAGTAAGGAACGGCGCGGTCCAGAATCACATAGCTGGCGTAGTCCAAAAACCATCCGTTATAAAGCTTTTCAAGATGGTTTACATTCGATAGTCCAAGGGTAGAATCTTGTCTTTCTTCGCTCATAGTTCTAAAGTCTCAAAAATTTTTGGACAATTTAGTTTTTTACGTCTCGGCCGTAATGTAGAAAAATAAAATGGCACAAAGTGACAAAGTACTGCACAAATGGGTAAAACTTTGGAAAACATCTATTTTGGAATGATTTTCCGTAATCGGTTTCCGCCTGTTTTTTATATATTACGGCAAAAATAAGGAGTTTTTCCATGAAATTCGTACGTTCTCTGATTGCTGTTTCTGCAGTTGCCGCTGCTTCCATGCTGGTGGCTTGTGGCGATGATAGCTCCACTTCCTCTTCCGGTGCAGACTCCAAGTGCGAAGTCTCTAACGGCGTTGTCGTTGTGTCTCCGGCTGCTGGCGCTAAGTTTAAGATTGGTGACGAAATTACCGTCGTATTCGGTTCTGATATTAAGGCCAATGGTTTTGATATTGAATATCGTACGAGTGAAAATGCCAAGGGTCAGAGCTTGGTTGAAAATTCTGTGGGTCCCGAAGAACCGGATGGCAAGACCTGCTATGAAGTAAAGGTCGTTCTTGACTCTGAAGCGGTGACTCCTTCTGACGAAGCTGTGATTCGCGTGATTCCTTACTCCAACCAGGGTAAGGGTGCCAACTCCGGCAAGTTTACCGTGACTGAATAATCACGGCATTCCGTTGAAACCTGTATTAAGATTTGACGATCCTTCAATCACCGTAGCCGTTGTTGGCTGCGGTGGTTTTATTGGTAGTCATCTTTTGCAGGCCATCTTTGAGAAGACCTGCTGGCGTGTCTTTGGCGTGGATCTGGAATCTTACAGAATTCAGCAACACCTGGCTAATCCCCGACTGGAATTTCTCTGTGCGGATTTGGCTGATTCTTCCGTGATTAAGCGGGTGGCAGCTTTCCCTGTGGTCATCAATCTGGCCGCCATTTGCACGCCTAGTCGCTACATGGATGAGGCTGCGGAAGTCATTCGCAGTAACTATGACCACCCGGCTCGACTGGCAGATGCTTGCCTGAAGAGCGGCGCCTGGTTGGTGCATTTCTCTACTTCTGAAATATACGGTAAGACTTCTGCGGAATCCGGCTTGCTGAACGAGGACCACACGGAAATATCCTTCGGTCCCGTAAGCGCTTCCCGCTGGAGTTATGCTACGGCAAAGCTCCTGACGGAACGTTATATTGCAGGCCTTTCCGGACTGAGCTGGACTGTAGTGAGACCTTTCAACTTTGTAGGACCCTACATGGACTACATGCCTGGCGTCGATGGGGAAGGAATCCCGCGAGTTCTTGCGAACTTCTCCAGCGCTCTTGTGCGGGGGGAACCTCTTGCTCTTGTAAACGGCGGTAAGGCCAAACGCAGTTTTACCTCCGTACATGATGCGGTGGAATTCCTGTTTTGCCTCTTCGGTGCTGCTCCCGAAAGTTGCGACCACCAGGCTTTCAATGTGGGCAATCCCGATAATGAACTTTCCATCGGGGAACTTGCCCAGAAAATGCGTTCTATTTACGCAAGTATTCGCGGTGTAGACGTTTCCTCCATTCCTGAACCGCGTGAAATTTCCGGAGAAGAATATTATGGCGCTGGCTATGAAGACTCCATGCGCCGCCTTCCCGATGTAAGCAAGGCGGAACGTCTTGTGAACTTTCGGGCTCGCACCCCTCTGGACGAGGTTCTGCGGGAATCTCTGGAATGGTTCGTGAGCCATTATTCCTGAGAGAACTATGGCTGATATCTTCATTTTTGTTCCTGCCTATAATGTGGAAAAGACGTTAGGAGATGTTCTTTCTGCAATTCCTGAAAGCGTCTGGAAACGTTCCGAGGTGATGGTCATTGACGATGGCTCTATGGACAATACCCGCGGTGCATACGATGAATTCGTCAAGACTCATCCCAGAATGCCGCTGTTCTATTTCCGCTTTGAGAAAAATAGCGGGTACGGCGCTGTAGTGAAAAAAGGCCTGCGGTTAAGTACAGCTGGTTCTTATAGATTCGTAGCGTGTCTTCACGGGGATGGACAGTATCCCGCAAATCTGCTGGACAAGTTCATTGAACATCTTGAAAACTTTGAAGCCCCTTCGGGACAGAAACTTGTACTTCTGCAGGGGTCTCGACATGCAACCCGCGGGGGTGCTAAGGCGGGGAACATGCCCCTCCATAAAAGGATTGGGGGTGCTTTCCTGACGGCTTTAGAAAACCGGGTGTTCCGTCAAAAACTGACGGATCGGCACAGCGGATTCATACTTTACCGCACCAGCTTTTTAAAGACGGTGGATCTTGAAAAGTTAAGCCCCAGCTTTGATATTGACTTGGAACTGATCTCCATTGCGGACGCTCGCGGGTTTGCTCTGGGCGAATTACCTATCCCTACAGTCTATGCCGAGGAGACGTCCAATCTAAATGTGGTGACGTACGGATTACGTTGTCTAAGACTTGTGTGGCGGAGGCTCTTTAAGTGACTGTTAAAAAACGTATTGCAAAGAAGGCTGCGCAAAAAGCTGCCTTGCCTAAAGAAGAAAAGATTGTTCATGTGAAGGTAAAAAGACCCAAAGCAGTGCCGAAAGAAATCCCGCAAGTAGAACCGGAGGATTCCTTTAGCATCTCTTCTATTTGCAAGGAATTTGCAGGAGAGTTTGCTGCTCAATCATTGCTCAAAGTAGCTGAGAATGCTGCGGAAATGGCGGTTGGGGCTGTTGGTGAAGCTCTTGGGAATGCCTTGTAAAACAGATAAGAACAGAACGTAAAAAAAGACGAACCGTAAGGTTCGTCTTTTTTTTAGGATTCTTGAATTGGATTAGTCGTCCAGACAGTCGTTCAGGACAGAGATAATCTTCTTCTTTTCCATGTGCTGGCCGATAAAGACGAGACGGATGATGCGGTCACCGTATTCTGCGTCCCAGACTTTCATCAGGTCAGGATTCTGGCTGAGAATCATCTGCTGGGTAGCCTTGTCTTCGGCTGCAAACCAACGACCGAAATTCTGTGCGGTAGCCTGCTTGCCTGCCTGTTCGTAAAGGAAGCTGTTGTCGCGATCGTCGCTGAACCACAGCAGACCCTTGGTGCGGATGATGCTGTTGGGATAATCGTTCAGGAAAGCTTCGAACTTCTTGCGGTTGAAGGGACGGCGGCGCTCGTACACGAAGGTAGAAATGCCGTATTCGTCACCATGGGGATGATCCTTGTCGTGGTGATGACCGCAGTGGCATACGCCATGTTCATGGTCGCAGTGGCTGTGGTCTTCGTCGTCATGATCATGATGGTGATGATGTTCATGGTCGTGGTCATCATCGTCGTCATCATCATCGTGATGGTGGTGGCAGACGCCGTGTTCATGATCGCAATCGCTGTGGTCTTCGTGGTCATGGTCGTGATGGTGATGTTCGTCTTCATCTTCATCATCGTCGTCGTCGTGACCGTCATCGATCTTGTTCAGTTCAATGGCCCAACCTGCGGATTCGGCAACCTTTTCGTAGTCGAACTGCTTGGTGTCCAGAATTTCATTCATTTCCACCTTGCCGAAGTTGGTTTCAATCATCTTGGCGGTGGGCTGCAGAGCCTTCACCACGGCCTTCACCTTTTCAAGATCGTTCTTGGAAAGGCAATCCACCTTGTTCATGATGATGGTGTTGCAGAATTCGATCTGCTGGATCAGCAGGTTTGCAATATCTTCTTCTTCCAGATCCTTCTGGAGGAGCTTTTCGCCACCGCCAAATTCGTCGGCAAGACGCAGCACGTCCACTACGGCTACGATATTGTCCAGATGGCAGGGGAGCGGTTCACCGTTCTTGCCTCTCAGCTGGGCGCCGGCCATGCAGATGGTCTGTGCGATGGGTTCCGGTTCGCAGATGCCACTTGCTTCGATCAGGATGTAGTCAAACTTGCCGGTTTCCAGAATTTCTGCAATCTGTTCCAGCATGTCCTGCTTCAGGGAGCAGCAGATACAGCCATTGGACAGGGGGACCACGGTGCCGTCGTCGGCCTTCGTGATGTTTCCGCCCTTTTCAATAAGGGTCTGGTCAATATTTACTTCGCCAATGTCGTTGACGATAACAGCTACGTGGTAGCCTTCCTGGTTGTTAAGAACGTAGTTGAGGAGAGTAGTTTTACCGGCTCCTAAGTAACCGGTGAGCACTGTAATAGGTACTGATTTCTTCATGGCCCAAAATCTAGCAATTTTTTTATTTTTAGGCTATGGATATCAAGTTTGCCATTTTACTCATAGCCACCTTTGTGGCGCTGGCTTTCTGCTTTTTTGTGGTGAATCCCATTGCGAAGCGAATTGCTCAAAAGACTCCCAATAAGTTTGATGACTTGCTGGTGGAAAAGAATTTCTTTTCCCGAGTTCTGCAATTAGTTCCTGCCGGTATTTTTAGTACGGGACTCCCGGAAGTTCTGGATCAGACGTCCTGGGTATTTGATCTTTGCACCCGAGTTTCCAATGTGTGGTTTGCTCTTGTGGGTTGTGCTGTTGGCTGCTCCATCTTTGATGTAGTGGAAGCACTGAACGATAACAACAAGCGGACTATGAATAAGCCTTTGCACGGAATTTTCCAGGCAATTAAGCTAGCGATTTTTTGTGTATGCGCAATCGTAATCGTCTCCCAGGTTTCGGGAAAGAGCCCCATCTTTATTCTCTCAGCCTTGGGCGCTGCCGCTACGGTTCTCATGTTGATTTTCCGCGATTCCATCCTGGGGGTGGTTTCTGGAATTCAGATTAACTTGTCCGACTTGTTGCGTAAGGGCGACTGGATTGAAATTGACCGTCACCATGCCGATGGAACGGTCATCGACATTACTCTTACTTCTGTGAAGGTTCGTAACTGGGATAAGACCATCTCTGTGATTCCCGCCTATGACCTCATTACCAACAGCTTCAAGAACTGGCGTGGCATGGAGGAATCCGGTGGTCGCCGCATCAAGCGTTCCCTCTTCCTGGACCAGCATAGCATTCGTTTCTTGACAGAAGAGGAAATAGAGCGCTTGTCCAAGATTGAAATTCTAAAGCCCTACATGGATGAAAAGAGGCGTGAACTTGCTACCGAATTCGTCAAGAAGTATGGGGAAGGTTCCGCTCCCAGCGAGTTGGATATGGTGAATAGCCGCCACCTCACGAATATCGGGACGTTCCGTGCTTACTGCACTGCATATCTCCGCAGCAGCAAGAGCGTTGCTCAGGATATGACCTTGATGACCCGCCAGTTGCAGCCCACTCCCGAGGGCCTGCCGCTGGAAATCTACGCCTTCGCCAATGTGACCCAGTGGATCGCCTACGAAGGAATCCAGGCAGATATCTTCGATCATTTAATTGCCGTCCTTCCTGAATTCGGATTGAGCCTGTTCCAGTATGCGGGTTATCCGCAGGGCGGAGGAGCTAGGTAAGCGGACTGCAAAATTCTATATTTGGCCTCGTTTTGGTGACGAGGTCAAATTGCGATTGACAAAGGATAAGGTTGTTTCATTTTTGTGGCAGCATTTCTTGCTGTTGATTTCTCTTTACGTTATGACCTTGGGTGTGGCGGTTTGCGTCCGTTCGCACTTGGGTTCCTGCGTTATTAGCGTTTTGCCTTATGTGTTTGATCAGGCTGGTAGGCAGGGGATGGTGCCGGCGTTGACCATTGGCCAGTACACTTGCATTATGAATTTTATCCTGGTGTTTGGCCAGATTCTTGTGTTGCGCCGCAAATTCCAACTGGTGCAGTTGTTTCAGCTGGTCATTGGATTTTTCTTCGGTTACCTCATTGACCTAAATATGTTCCTGACCACATGGCTTGTACCGGATGCTTTATGGATGCAAATCTTGACTCAGTTTGTGGGCTGCACCATTCTCGGTTTTGGCATTGCTTTTGAAGTGCGTTGCGGCTCTGTGACTATGCCTGGGGAAGGTTTCCCGGTGGCTATCAGCAAGGTGACTGGAATTGAATTTCCCAAGGTAAAAATCTGCGTAGATACGACCCTTGTGATTTTGGGTGTTGCCGCTTGCTTCGCTTTCTTTGGTGCTTGGCAGTGGCATATTGTTGGCGTGGGTACTTTATTCGCTATGTTCTATGTGGGCTTTGCGGTAAAGCAGGTGAGCAAACGAATCGGCTGGTTTAACAAGGTGCTCCACTATCGTCCCGGCTTTCGCCGCTATGTATTCGGCCTTGCCCGAATGATTTATAAGAAGAAATAGACGCGCAGGACTAACTGCGTGATTTTATCGGCTTAATTCCACCACGTAGTCGGCGGCGTTCACAAAGTCCTGAGCGTGTTCAATGGCCACCACGGTGTGACCTGCTTCTGTGAGTCCGCGGATCAGTTCCAGCAGGTGTTTGATATCCACCTGATGTAAGCCTCGGGCAGGTTCGTCAAATAAGAACAGCGTGTTGGGTGCCTTGGCTCTTGCAAGAGCGATGGAGAGACGCAAACGGGCGCGTTCGCCGCCGGAAAGGTGAGCGGTGGATTGGCCTAAACGCAGGTATTCCAAGCCTGTGTCTACCAGGGGCTTCAACTTGTCTGCGAAAGGTTTCATGTTCACGAACAGCTTGTAGGCGGCGCCGATTTCCATGTCCAGAATATCTGCGATGCTTAAACTTTTGAATCGTATTTCAAGAACCTCATCACGGAAGCGCTTGCCCAGACAGACTGGGCATTCGGTTTCCTCGTAGCCGGAGGGATCCAAGATGACGCCTTCGCCCTTGCAGTTTTCGCAGCGGCCGCCTGCGGCGTGGGTTGCGAATTTGCCCGCGGCGTACCCACGGACTTTGCTTTCGGGAAGCTTTGCAAACAGGTCTCGCAGGAGGTTGCCCATACCGATGGCACTAAGTACGGTACTGCGGCGGTTTCCGTGGAAGTCGCCTGTGGAGAGAATAGACAGAGCGTCAATTCCAAAGGGGGCGAATTCGCCAGCATTTGCGCGGACTGCCAGATTCCTGAACATGAGGGTGGACTTGCCGCTACCGCTTTGGCCCGTAATCACGCTGAATTTCTTTAGAGGGAAATCTGCGGAAACGGATTTCATGTCGAAAAGGGCGAAATCGCGAACGGGGATGGCTAGATCCTTCGACTTCGCTGCGCTCCGCTCGGGATGACGTTCTCCTTTGCGGGATCCTTCCAAATACTTAATCCAGTTTCCTGTGGGGGAGGCGGGGTTGCCTAAAACTTCTTTTGCGGGGCCCATGAACAGAACTTCGCCGCCTTTTTCGCCAGCGCCAGGACCCATTTCAATAATCCAGTCTGCCTTTGCAATAATGCCGGGATTGTGTTCAATTAAAACCAGCGTGTTGCCGCGGGACTGAACTTTCTTCAACACCTTCCAAAGGGCTTCCACATCAGTGTGGTGAAGGCCGCTGGCCGGTTCGTCCAAGGCGATGGTTAGACCGTTCAGATGTCCGGTAGACAAACTGGCCAAACGCAAACGCTGCATTTCGCCGCCAGACAAAGTGACGCCGGAACGACCTGCTGTCAGGTAGCCGATGTCCAGTTCGTTAATGGCTTCGATGCGGTCCAGCAGGCTGTTCAGCGTAGGAACCAAATTCTGCTTAATGCGTTCTTCGAAGAGCCCGCGGACTTTTTTCTCCAGCAGGGAGAAGGGCGTACTTAAAACTTCGGCCCAGGTAACGCCCCCGATGGTTGCGTTCAAGAAGGCCTTCTTCAATCGCAGGCCGCCGCACTCCGGGCATTCTTCGTTGACTTCTTCCGTCGCATCGTTGCCCGCACTTTCCTTAAATCCTGTTCCGCCACAGCAAGGGCAGGCGTTCTTGCGGTTGTAGGGCGTAAAGTCTGCGGCTTCCAGTGCCTTGATTTCTGCTGCACCGTGTTCCTTACAACAGGGAACCGTGCTAAACACGGTGCGCGAGCCGTTTTCGTCCAGAGTCAGTTCGCTGTGGGTCAGCTTCAAAACGCCATCTACAGCTTCTGCAATACGAGTGCGGGTGTTCTCGCGAACAATGACGCGGTCCACCACAATAAAGAATTCCTTAGGGCAAATTTCCCGCTCTGCGTCGGTTAAATCGGCGAGAGAGTAAGCGACTCCATCAGCCATGGCGCGGGTGTAACCTTGCGCCAAGAAAACCGCGGACAACTTGTCCAGCGACTGTCCGCGCTTACCCCTTGCGCTGCCGTCAGCGGCGCCCTCGCAGCCTGTGTCCATCCTGGCGAAAAACTGCAACTTCGTCCCTTCCGGCCTGCTTGCAATCTGCCTGATGATTTCTTCACGGCTGGTACTTTCCATAGGGCTGCCGCAAACAGGGCAGGCCGGTTTCGCAAACGCCGCAAACAGTGTCCGCAAGGCGCTATCGCATTCCGAAATACTTAAAGCATAAGCCTTCGCGGGCGATTCCCCGTGGCTAGGGCCGATGGCCAAACTAGCGCTCAAACCTTCGGCGCTGTCCAGCGGAATATTCCTGCGACCACCCAGCAGTTCGCATGCAAAAGGAGAAAGCGTCTCCAGATAGCGACGCTTACTTTCCCCGTGAAGGGTGTCCAAAACTAGAGTTGATTTTCCGCAGCCGGAGGGGCCGCAAACCACAGTAATCTTTCCCAACGGGAACTGCGCATCCACATTCTTCAAGTTGTGGAGCCTACATCCGCGAAGAGAAATCATATCCATAAAGCGACCCGATAAAACCTAAGATTCTTTTGAGGATAAACCCCGCATCCCTTTTGAGGAGAACTTCCTGGCTCAAACATTTGAGGAGGAAGCTTCGCTTCCCCTCAAATCAAAAAAGAACAAGCCGAACAGGCGTAGCCTGTGATAGCGCAGTTCTTTTTTTGGGGAGCTCGAGGGGTGTCCCCTCGAGGCATATTATTCTTTGATGGTGAAGCGGAGTTCGCCAAAGGGTGTGTTAAAGTCAGAATTTTCCAGGTTGTTTTCTTCAATACCAGCGAAGGCGCGATAGCCACCACCGATGGATACTTCCAGCATCTTGGTAATGCGGTAGTTGAAGTGCAGGGCTGCATCTGCCGTAAAGAAGTAATCTTCAGGAGAGAAAGCGCCTTCGCCACGATCCATGGCGTTGACCACGCCACCGGCAACCTTAACCGGGATAGAGATGGAGAACAGGTCCTTACGGAAGGGCGTTACTTCGATAACAGCACCATAGGCCTTGTAGTTCACCATCTGGGCGGGGCTCACGTGATGATTGAGCACGTTATCCACGAACAATGTGGCGAATAGACCTGTGGAAATCATGGAATTCCATTCAATTCCGATACGGAGGTTGGTAAAGATGGTGCCATCTCGGGCAATCAGAGCGTTACCGCCATCCACGCCCAGGAATGCAGACCAGGCCTTCTTTTCGGGTTCGTCGGGGGTGAAGGATGCGGAACGAAGTTCTGCATTGGATGCTGTAGCAAGGCACAAGGCCATTGCAGCTGCTTTTACCAGGTTGATCTTTCTCATAGATTGCTTGAACCTCCTCTCCAGTTCCAGATTCGTCTTCCTGCTTCCGGCCAGAAACAGATGGTCCATACCAAGCTGTTTCCGCAAAGGATAATGGTCCACACACCGAACACCAGGAGCAACAAAAGGGGGATGAATGCCAGAGAACCGTAGAAAATGGACATCCTGATGACCAGGGTAGTCTGAATGAGCACTAGAATCTTTACGTAAACAATAATGCAAACCCAGGCCAGGGCAGTGACACCGATGGACGAAACCATGAGCTTGCGATTTGTATAAGGTCTCGGCCCTTTCATTTTAGGTCTGGAGGGCAGGGCGAATAACATCAGGAAGATGAACAACAGGGCTGCTGCATGGAAGGTGATGGACCAGAAGGCGTTGATCATGGTCTTGGTAACTTCCGGAGTGAAGTGCAGTCCATCCACTACGATTTCGTTAAGAACACCCTGTACGTGATTTACAAATCCTGCATAAAGTCCGATGGTAATGGCCACCAGCAGGAAGAAAGGGGTGTAAATCTCGATCTGGCGAATGAGGGTTCTGGAAATCTTGTTTTCCCACACCACGTTGAAGTTGGATTCAAGACTTCCAAATGCCAGGATAAAGGTAACGAAAAGACCGACTGCACCAATAATTCCTAGACGTCCGATGGGAATGGTCTCCGCATTCTTGATCAATTCCACCAGTGGTTCTGTAGGCCAGTCCAGGGGAAGCATGTCGATGATGTGGGGAATGTAGTCGGACATAAAGCTGCCCATGCCAACCGCAATAGTGATAGAGGTGAGCATAATGAGCAGGGGAACCATTGCAAGGAAGGTCGTATAAGTCAGGGCGGCTGCACGGGTGAGACCGTGGTAATACAGAAAGGACTTGCCGGCGGTTACCGCAACTTTGATGGGCACGGGTGACTTTTCGGCCAGGGCGTCGAAGATCCTTTCCCAGGAGAAATTTTTAAACCATTCGGGCATAGGGCAAATTTAAAAATTAAGCGGGAATTGGTTTTCTCAAAAAACGTAAAAACAAAAAAAACAGCCCTTTTGGAGCTGTTTTTATGAAAAACGCAAAAAAACGATGTTTTTAGGCCGGTTGGTAATCCTTGAGGCCGCCAACAACTTTTTCGTGAGCAGCCTTTACTGCTTCTACCATTTCTGCGTTTGCCGGGGTAGTCTGAGGGCGGAGCTGTTCGGTCAGGTTGGAGGCTGCCTTACGCAGTTCCTCGAAACCCAGGTTGGCAGATACGCCTTTCAGGGAGTGTGCCGCACGGAAACTGTCAGGGATATTTCCTGCGGTGATTGCAGCCATGAGGGTCTCGAAAGAGGTGTCCTTCAGGTACATGAGGGCGAATTTTTCCACAAGGGAGTCCTTCATCAGGCGTCCCAGGACGTCTTCGTAATTTCCGCCAATCTTAACATAAAGTTCTTTGATATCCATAAAAATTCCTTCTAGTTCTCTACGATGTTTCCTTCGGCCCTGCACTTTGCGAGGAATTCCTTGAAATCCGCTTCGGGCAGAGGCTTACTAAAGTAATAACCCTGAATGTAGTCACATCCAGCATTTTTGAGGAAGTTGAGCTGGCTTTCGGTTTCCACGCCTTCGGCTACAACCTTCATTCCCAGATGGTGACACATATTGATGATTAGTTCCACGATATGGGGCACTTCAGGCTTTTCTTCCAGTTTGCGTACAATACTCATGTCAATTTTCAGGATGTTGAACTTGTAGTTCATGAGCATTGCAAGAGAAGAGTAGCCACTTCCGAAGTCATCCATCAGTAGCCATGCGCCAAGACTCTGCATTTCCTTAAGGACTCCGTCGCGATTTTCCTTGAGGGCTGCGAAGGAAGATTCCGTAATTTCATAACGGACCTGTCCCGGGGCTGCCTGGTTCGTTTCCAGACGGTCCAGGATAAAGCGAATCATGTCGGCGTCGTAGAAATCCATCCAGGAAAGATTGACAGAAACTGGCACTGTTGGGAGGCCTTGATTTTTCCAGTCATTCATGACGGAATGGACCTTCAAGTCTACAAACAGGTCCAACTTGGAAATGTAGCCGTCCTTTTCCAGAACAGGAATGAACAAGTCCGGACGTACGAAACCGCGCTCGGGATGGATCCAGCGGATCAAAGCTTCTGCTGAGGCAATCTTACCGGTGGATGCTTCCATCACAGGCTGGTAGTATACCTTAAACTCGTTCTTTTCCAGGCTGGTTTCAAAGTCTGTGGCAACGACAGCTGCGTTGACGTAGTTTTCGGACATCTTTTCGTCAAAGATTGCATAAGGCTTCAGATATTCATCTTCGATATAGCTCAGGGCTAGCTTTGCCCTGTCCATATAGCCTGCGATAGGAGCCTTGGAGTCAATATGGGCAACACCCATGCGGAAACGAATCTGCATGGGACGTCCGTTGAATTCAACTACGGCCCCGTTTTCTTCCATCATGGCGGCGATGTCGATTCTATTGGTTTCGGCTAGGCATACGAAGTGGTCTGCTTCTAGACGGGCTACGAATAGAGGGGCTAGATTGCTTTTCTGAATGCCCTGGCTAGTATATTTAAGTGCCAAGTCTCCGCCTGCTGTTCCAAAAATAGAGTTGATTGCCTTGAAGTTCTTCAGGTCGTAAAAGATGATGGAGTAGATGGAGGGATCCTCCACCTTCTGGATGAAGTTCTCGCAGACCTGGATAAATCCATTACGGGTATAGCAGCCGGTCAGTACATCCCGATAGCCATGGGAGTACAGGGAAATAACGTTCTGTACTCGATGGTTTACGATGCTGGGGTTAAAAGGCTTGGTAAAGAAGTCTACTGCCCCGAGGCCGTAGGACTTGTCAAGAGACTCTTCGGAGCTGTCTCCAGAGATAATAATGACAGGAATTTGCAGTTGTTTCTGCTTCTGCAGTTCTGTAAGGAAGGTAAATCCATCCATAACAGGCATTACCAGATCCAGCAGAATTAAACGGAAAATGTGATCGCCTTTTTCGATTAAGGCCAGTGCTTCTGCGCCGTTTTCCGCTTCCGTAACTTCGTATTCTTCCTGCAACATCAAGCGCAGCATACTGCGATTGATTTCAGAGTCATCTACAATAAGAATTTCACTCTTTAGCATTATAAAAGATCCGTTTACGTATTTTTACAATCTATGATGAGATTAAGATAAGTTATTGTGGGAGAAAATGGAGGAAAACATACAAAAAACTTCCATTTTTTTTAGGTTTTCCTTAAATTCAGTGCTTTTTCTATAGATTTTGCCAGCTTGTAGGCGTCAATAGGCTTTGCCACATGGTCGTTCATGCCGGATTCAAATGCTTTCTGTCGGTCTTCGTCAAAGGCGTTGGCAGTCATGGCGATGATGGGAATGTTTGCCTTTTCTGGCATATTCAGGGATCGGATGGCTCGAGTGGCGTCATAGCCATTCATATTGGGCATCTGAATGTCCATAAGAATCACGTCGAAATATCCGTTAGCATGTTTGCTTAAGGTCTGAATGCACTGGATACCGTCGGGAACTCGTTCTACAGAGAGGCTCATTTCTTCCAGGATGGCTGTGGCAATTTCCGCATTGAGGTCATTATCCTCGGCGAGAAGGATACGATGCCCATTGAAAATTTTATCGCTGACTGGTGCGCGGTTCAACATTTCCGTATGAATGGTGTTGCCGTGTGACTGGGTTTCTGCCTGTCTTGCTGCGGCCATCTGTTCTTCCGTGGGGAGGCGGAGGGGGAGGACAATGGTTATCTTCGTGCCCTTTCCAACCTCGCTTTCAATGTCGATGGTTCCGTTCATCAGGTTGAGAAGCCTTTTGACAATGGGCATGCCTAGACCAGTACCGGAAATCTTGCTGTCGGTGGAATTCCTTTCTCGGGAGAATTCGTCAAAGATATGGGGTAGATATTCCTTGCTGATCCCGATGCCGGAATCCTCGCAAATCGCGGTAAAGGTGGTGTAGCCGGGAGTCTTATTTTCTGATTCTATAAGGCTAAGCTTGACGTAACCGCCTACAGGGGTATACTTGATTGCGTTGCTGACAATGTTCAGGGTAAGTTCCCTTAACTTCATTTCATCGCCAATGACATACTCATGGATGAGATGATAATCGTTACGGAATTCCAACCCCTTGCTGTGAGCCAAGTCTGTAAAGACCGCGTCTGTAACGTCTTCAAATTTTTGGGTGTTGATTATGTTTTCGTCTAGAGTAACCTTGCCACTTTCGATTCGGGCCATTTCTAGAACATTGTTGATTAAGGATAGCAGGAATGTACTGGAGGAGTTAATCTTTTCTAGATAGTCTTTTAGTTTTTCCTTATCATCCAGATTCTTCTTCATCAAGTCCGCAAAACCAAGAATTGCATTCATGGGTGTTCTAATGTCGTGGCTCATGCTGAATAGGAACTGACTCTTTGCCTTGTTGGACATACGTTCCATTTGCAACTGACGTTTACGCCCCATAGCAATGGACTGTATATAGAATAGGGCTGCGAGAACGAAAAGAAGAGTGATGGAGGCTATCAGGGAATACTTCATGGATCCCCAGACCTTTAGTCCTTCGACGGGCTCAACGGAAATGTGCCAAATGTCGTTTAATACTTCGAAGGAAACGAAATTGTCCCTGGAAACTTTATCGTTTTCATTGCTGGTTAAGATAAAGCCATTTGCGTCAAGAATTGCTGTTGGATCTTCGTCTTTCCAGATGGCGAATTTGTAATGGTGAAATTTAGGGTTATTCTTGATTTGGGTAATCAAGGTTTCCTTATCAATGACAATGATGGAGAATGCCTCAAAGCGATCTCTCTTGAATATAGGAGTACGAACGATGAATCCTTCGCCTCCTTCCACCAGGTGATGAGGTCCTGCAATGGTGGGCTTTTGGTCCTGGATTGCTTTTAGTGCCTTAGGCCCCTGGATGGAGTCCTTTAACATTTCAAAGTTGGAGGTTGCGGAATCTACAGTACTGGGGTAGGAATACTTGATGATTCCATTGGGCGCGAAATACATACTGCCAATGGCAAGATTGTCCTTGGTCAGTTCTGCACAGATTTTATTGAAGTCGTTCAGGAATAGTTCGTCATAGACGTTATACAAGTCCCTGAGAAGTTCCGTAGTTTCGTACGCATTGTTGAGTTCTCTAGTAATACTGCCGGCAATTTCCTCGGCATGAGCCCTATATTCAGTTTTTAGCTGCTTTTCTGTACTTCTATAGGTTGAGAAAAGGAAAACAGCTTCCAACACGACACCTATGGCAAGGATGAACATCCCTGTTTTTAGCTGGTCAAGCTCGAACTTTTTATGTGATTTCTGCTTCGTACTCATGGCAATATACACAACAAAAGGTTATAGAGTTTTCTCCAAAGTATCCATCAGTTCTTGAATGTTGATAGGCTTGGATAAGTGTCCGTTCATTCCTGCGGCCAGGGCTGCCTGCTTGTCTTCTTCGAAGGCATTGGCGGTAAGAGCCAAAATAGGAATGCTGGATTTCTTCTTGTCCTCTAGATTTCGAATGGCTGCAGCGGCTTCGTAGCCGTTCATGTTGGGCATCTGGATGTCCATCAGGATGAGATCGTAGGTATTGTCGTCTGCATTTTTCAGCATGTCTAGACAGACGTTTCCGTCGGTGGCACGATCCACGATGAATCCGACTTCGGTTAGAATTGCGCTGGTAATCTCGGCATTCAAGTCGTTGTCTTCTGCAAGTAGGATCCGCTTGTCTCTGAAGGAGAGAGGAGGTTGTTTCTGGAATGCATGATGGACGATTTCTTCCTGTTTTGCAATCTTATGAGTGAGGATCACGACAAATGTGGTGCCAAGGCCTTTCTTGCTCCGAACGGTGATGGTTCCGTTCATGAGTTCCACAAGGCTCTTTACGATGGAAAGACCAAGGCCTGTTCCTTCGATGCGGTTTCCGGCGGAATTATTTTCTCGTGCGAACTCGTCAAAGACGTAAGGAAGGAATTCTTCCGAGATGCCAATGCCAGTGTCGGATATGGTGGTTTCGAATGTGGCATATCCCATCTTCTTGCAGGGAATTTCCCTAAGGACCATATCCACATGGCCGCCTTCCTGAGTGTACTTGTAGGCATTGGAGAGAATGTTCAGGAACACTTCGCGAACCTTGATGGTATCGCAATAAACCTGATGGTGTTCGACCTTGATTGTTCGGGTGAACTTGATGTTCTTATTTAACATCATCTCCTGGAATACTGAATAGAGAGTGTCGTTAAACTGCTCCACGCTCCAGACAGATTCTTCAATATTGACCGTACCTCTTTCGATTCGTGCCATTTCCAGAACGTTGTTGATAATGGAGAGGAGAACATTGCTGGAATCATTGATTTTCTTTAAGTAATTGCTGCGCTTAAGAGGGTCTTCCTGATATTTGTCCAAAAGCTCCGTGAATCCCATGATGGCATTCATGGGCGTACGGATGTCATGGCTCATATTGAAGAAAAAATTTGTTTTTGCTTTACTGGCAGATTCTGCGTCCTCGCGGGCCTTTTCCAGGTTCTTGTTTAAAGCATCCATTCGCCTTGCCAGCTTCTTTGCCCGTCTTGCGTCAAAGCCTAGAATGATTCCCACCAGAAGCATCAGGATGATGAGTGCAGGGCCGATGGTCATGAAGTTTTTCTTGATAAAATCCTTTGCGGTGTAGGTGTAGAATTCATCCATGTACTTGTAGGAAGCATTAATTCCAAAGTCACGGCCAATGAGCTTCAGTCCGCGATTAAGCTGTAGTAGGATTCCTGTTTCGCCCTTCCTGACACCCATAAAACGGGAACTGCTCTTTCCTAGCTGGAGTATGGTCAAATCCTTATAATCGCTATTTTTGCGGACCAGATCAATTCGGAGGCCATTGATGATGGTGGCTGTTGCTTCTCCTTCTTTTACCGCCTTCAAGCATTCTTCAATGGAGGACTTGTAAATGAGCTCTGCCTTAGGGTAAGTTTCATTGATGTAGTATTGCTGATTTTTGTTATTGCTGTTGACAGCGATTTTTCTCAATTTTTCTTCGCTGAAGGTTCCTTCGTAAACAAGGTTCATACCTACAGTGACTACAGGTGATGTTACGTTAATTCCGTCGCGGTCAATGTCCCATGTGCTTCCGCTAATGGGAAATACTACATCGTTGGTTCCATCATGAAGGGATTGCACCATGTCGTTGTAGTTGTCATAGGGCTTGTATCGAACGAACAGGGTTCCCTTGAGATTTAACCGCTCAACAATGGCGTCCATAACGTCTGTAATAAGACCGGTGGCCTGGTTATCCTTGCTTGTTCCGCAGAAGGGCGTGTAATTGTTCATGTAGCCCACGTTCAGTACGTGATGGTGGGCTAACCAGTTATTTTCCTCTGGGGAAAGCCTGTTGTTGTTGTTGGATACGCCTTGATTGGAATGTTGCAAATCGTGCAAGAAATAGGGGTTCATTTCCTGAATAATTTCCAGGGAGCGATTCAAGTCTTTTAAAAGATCCTTGCGTTGTTTTGTGACTGCAAGATAGAAGGGTTCTTCACCGATTTTAACCACAGCGGAGTAACCCGAAATGGATAGAATATTATTGTCGGTTGCGACGATTCCGTCAATTTTTCTTTTCTTGAATTCTTCGTCTCGTTTTGTAAATCCATCATAATAGACGATCTCGAATTGAACACCATTTTCCTTTGCCCACTCCAGTAAAAAAGTGGTCATTCGATTTTCCTTGACGCATCCAATTTTCTTTCCCTGAAGGGTGTTCAAGTCGAAAATATCCATCACATGGGTATCAGAGTGCTGGTAGAGATAGTAAAGGTCGTTTCCCATGGTATAGCTGGGAAAGGATATTGTTTTCTTTCGTTCTTCTGTGGAGGATACTCCGGCTAGAACGTCAATTTCCCCTTTGCGTAGTTTTTCAAATAAGTCTGGCCATTCACCGTAAACATACTTGTATTGCCAACCATTGTAATCGGCAACTTTCATTAGGTATTCGTAGGAGAATCCTCCCTTGGGGGATTCGTCATCCATACCTTCCTGGAAAGTGTTGCTCTGGAACCAACCCACCTTGACGGTCTTACCCGTGCTCTCTTGAGCGGGTGCAAATGCGACGATCGCTAGAAAAAATAACGCAAATACAAATACAATCTTTTTCATAGGCTAACCGTTATCCAAGAATCCTTGAGAGTTCCTGAGTCAGTTCAATTACGTTAATGGGCTTTGCCAAGTGCCCATTCATGCCAGCCTTTAGAGATTCCAGTCTGTCTTCCTTGAAGGCATTCGCTGTCATAGCAAGAATTGGAATGTCGGCTTTCTTTCCTGTCATGGTGGTTCTGATGGCTCTTGTGGCTTCGTACCCATTCAGGTTGGGCATCTGGATATCCATGAGGATCAAGTCGTAATAGCCTTCTTCGGACTGGCTCATCTTGTGGATGCACTGGATGCCATCTTCGGCTCGGTCCACCTGGATGCCCATGCCCTTTAGAATTTCATAGGCAATCTCTGCGTTTAGATCGTTGTCTTCTACTAGCAGAACTTTCTTGCCTTCGAAGCGGGGGATGACGTTGGATGTTTCGACTGGGGCTGCCTGTTCATCGCTTTGTGCGAGAGGAATTGCGGGATGGGTGATGGTAAAGGTCGTGCCTTCCCCGACTTCGCTGTCTACGGATATAGTTGCGCCCAGCTGTTCCACATAATTCTTGACGATGGACATGCCGAGACCTGCTCCTGCGATCTTGTTACCAGAAGAATTTTTCTCTCTGGAGAACTCGTCAAACAGATGTGATCGGAATTCCTTGGAAATACCAACGCCTGTGTCGGAGATAATCACCTGGTACATTCCGCAATCGGGTTTTTCGGAGTGGAATTCTCGAACTGTGACGACGATCGTGCCTCCAGGTAAGGTGTACCTATAGGCGTTGGAAATAAGGTTCAGCAAAATGCTTCGGACTTTGACTTCGTCGATAATGATGTTTGTATGTTGGATGTCCACATTGACGTTGAATTCTAGTCCTTTCTGTTTCATCTGTTCGCCAAAAATGGATTCCAGAGATTGCTTGATGGCGTAGATGTTGCAAATGCGAGTGTCATTCACGATGGCCCCGCTTTCGATGCTTGCCATTTCCAGAACATTGTTGATGAGGGAGAGCAAGTACTGGCTGGACTTGTCAATTTTGGAAATGTAGTCCAGGCATTTTTCCGGATGACTCATATTTTTGCTTATAAGGCTTGTGTAGCCGATAATGGCATTCATGGGAGTGCGAATGTCGTGGCTCATGTTAAAGAGGAATCTTGTCTTGGCCTGATTCGCGTCTTTCAGTTTGGCGTTGATTTCGTCTATATCTTTTAGACGTTTCGCTTCCTTGATCTCTTCGATGTATAATTCCACGTAGGACAGGTACACTGCAAGACAAATTCCCGCTTGTGTAAAACCGTAGTCAATTCCCGCTAAAGCCTGGAAGGCCACTGCAATAGCGCAAGGAAATGTAAATGTGAATATGAACCATAAATTTTTTCTTGTTTTTTCCCGGTTGTCCTTTACCGCTTGCTTAAAGATGAGCCCCATTCCTGCAAGTATGTAAATGTAGGGGATGTACTGGATCCAAGGTAGGGTTCCGTTCAGGTAATAGTATTGGCCATCGGTGAACTCTGTTATAAACAGGGCGTTAGTCCAGTAGGAGGAAGCTGCTGCGATGAAGACGATAATTGTCGGAATCGCAAAAAGGATGTTCCATTTTCGGGTGAAAACTTTTTTTTCGTTTTGGATGGTGACGAAATATTTGAACCACTGGTATGCGACCAAGGCGATAAGAGTAAATTCTGTCGTATAGAAAATGGAGGCGGCAATCTTATTTAATTGGAAAATCCCGCATAGAAGTAATAAGTCGGGAATTGTTTCTGCTTCCAGAATGAGTGCCGCAAGTACAAAGTTTGCGTATATCCCTTGGGAGGGGGAATCCTTTCGATTGGGCCATACGCGGTAAAGGACCCTTATAAGAAGGACTAGAAGAAATACGGCAAATACTGACGATACGAGTTCGGGTATCATAAAAATCCAGAATGATTGAAAACCGCTTCGATTTAGGCTCTTTTTATTAAAATGTAAACTTTTTGTCACGTATCGGTAAAATAAATGTGAGAAAAATAGGCTTATAGCGGTGCTGTGGATTATCTATCAAAAATATTTTACCCTTACAATGTGAAATGTAGACTTTTTTAGTATATATTTGTCTACAGTTTAGACTTTTAATTGTCAACAGTTATAACGTGTGGGATGTGTATGCGTAAAATTTCTAAGGCATTACTGATTGGGTCTGCTCTTTTGAGCATGAATGGCTTGGCTTTTGCTGCTCCGAAGCAGATGGAAAATCTGACTCGAGGTCTAGTTGCCTCTAACGTAGGGAAGGGAATGCTGGTGAGCTGGCGTTTGCTGGGTACCGACGACCCGGCTACGGAATTCAACCTTTACCGCGATGGCGATAAAATTGCCTCTATCAAGGGAACCGAGGGTACCAACTATTTGGATAAGGATGGCAAGGCCTCTTCCAAATATCAGGTTTCCGCTGTAATTGGTGGCAAGGAAGGCGCAAAGGCCGGACTTTCCGTTGTATTGGACAAGACTGTTGCAAATACCGGAAATTCCTTCCCGTACAAGACTATCAAGCTTGAAGTTCCTGCGAAGCAGACCATGCCGGACGGCTCTACCTGCACTTATACGCCTAACGATATGAGCGCCGCCGATCTCGATGGGGATGGCGAACTGGAACTGATCCTGAAGTGGGATCCGTCCAACGCTCACGACAACTCCCAGTCAGGTTATACGGGTACCGTATTTATTGACGCCTACAAGCTGGATGGCACCCGTATGTGGCGCATTGACTTGGGCAAGAATATCCGTGCCGGTGCTCACTATACCCAGTTCCAGGTTTATGACTACGATGGTGACGGCAAGGCCGAAATGATCGTGAAGACCGCCGACGGTACTATTGATGGTACGGGCAAGGCTATTGGTGACAAGTCCAAGGATTACCGCAATTCTGGTGGAACAGTTCTTGACGGTCCCGAATACCTGACCGTTTTCCGTGGTGCTGATGGTGCTGCGATTACTTCCATTGACTTTGTTCCCAGCCGTAATATCAATCAGCATGTAAAGGGTGTTGATAAGAAGGGCTATTGGGGCGATAACTATGGTAACCGCTGCGAACGCTATATTGCTGCAACTGCCTACTTGGATGGTATCCATCCAAGTGCAATCTTTATTCGTGGCTACTATTCCTCCTCTTACGTTGTTGCCTATGATTTTGATGGCAAGACTCTGAAGCAGCGTTGGTACCATAAGTCCGAAGATCCGGGTGCAGGTCTTTATGCTCAGGGCAACCATAACATTGTAACTGGTGATATTGATGGCGATGGCTATGATGAAATCGTGTTTGGCGGTGCTGCGTTAAACCATGACGGTACTCTTCGTTATTCTACTCAGTTGGGCCATGGGGATGCAGGTCATTTGTCTGACTTGGATCCGGATCTTCCGGGCCTGGAATTTTTCGATGTGCATGAGCATACCGATGCCAAGTATACCGATGAAGTTCGTGGCCCCGATGGAAAAATTATTTGGGGTACGCCGCAGCCCAATCCTGGTGTAGACAATGGCCGTGGTATGGCTGCTGACATTGATTCTACGCATCGTGGTTTTGAAGTTTGGTCCAGCAAGAGTGGCGGCATGCACGATATCAAGGGCAAGTCCATGGGCTCTCCGGCGGTTTCCACCAACTTCCGTATATACTTTGACGGGGACCTTCAGGATGAACTTTTGGATGGCGCCTATGTGACCAAGTTCAATTCTTCTGCGGGTAAGTCTGAGGTTTATTTCGATGGTCCTACCGCACTTGGCGCAACCGGTTGTAACGGCACCAAGAATACTCCGAGCCTTGTTGCAGATCTCTTCGGCGACTGGCGCGAAGAACTGGTGGTTCGTAATGCAAACGATCCGACCGTACTTTACATTGTGTCTACTCCGGTAACTTCTCCCTATCGCGTCTATACCTTGATGCATGATGCTGTTTACCGTACTGCAATCGCATGGCAGAACACTGCTTACAACCAGCCGCCGCACCTCGGTTACTACCTGCCGGATGCTGTGAAGAAATTGGCCGCTCCCGAAATCCAGATTGTGGGGGATCCTATTGTTTCCGTTCCGGATCCTACTGAAGATTATCCCGTCATTAAGGATGGTAAGTCTTCTATGGAAATCTGCAAGCCTGTTGAAGGTAAAGGCTTTGCCTGCGAAACGAACAATGCTGGCTATGAACAGGATGGTTTCTACAATTTTGACAATAGCATGGGTAGCTACGGTGTGTGGGAAATCTTCTCTCCCCAGGATGTGAAGACTACTCTGACGATTCGCTTCGCCAACGGCGGAACTGCAAACCGCAACATGACTCTGTACATAAATGACAAGTCTGCAGGTACGGTGGAATTCGCTGCTACCGGCTGGACCACTTACAAGGATGTGACTGTAAATGTTGCTCTTAAGGCCGGTAAGAATACTCTAAAATTGGTTTCTGCATCTTCTGATGGTGGCCCCAATGTGGATACCTTTACTTTTGGTATGGACGGCATTGAACTCTATAATAACCAGAAACTTCCTGAACTGGGTAAGGATACCATTCCTGATGGAATTTCCATTGCAGGCGTTCCCGGAGTAAATGCATATAATCCGAATACAGGCGTGCTCCGCTCCAATCGTTCCGGCAGCGCACAGGTTGTTGTGTACGATATGCGCGGCCATGTGGTGGGAAGCGTATACACCCATGTGAACGAGGGCTTGAACATGGTGGTCATCGATCGCGAAATGCTGCCTCAGGGTAAGTACTTTGTGAAGGTTGATGTTGATGGAGTGATGGTTTCTAAGGGAACTTTTCTTAATAAGTAATTGGGATTTTTAAAAAGAGTTTGGGTATATGAGAAAAGGATTTTTTAGCAAAATTTGGCAGGGCGTTGTAGTCGCTTCCATGGTTTTCGCTACCGCAGCAAATGCTGTTGTTACAATTTACCTGGTAGGCGATTCCACCATGCAGGACTGGGCTTCTGGTTATTATCCAAAGCAGGGGATGGGTCAGGATTTTGGCTACTTCTTTGATTCTGGTTTAGCCAGGGTTTTCAATGCTGGTCGTGGTGGTACAACGTCAGTAAGTTACTATGACGGCTTCTGGTCTGTTCGCGGTACGGACCGTAACGGAAAGTATGTCTTTGACAAGGCTATTAGAGACATGGTGCAGACTGGCGACTATGTGATGATCATGATCGGCGCCAACGATAATGGTTATAAGACTGGTGAAGAAAATTTCAAGACCAAGGTGACTGCCATGGTCAAGGAAACTCAGCAGAAGGGTGCTTATCCCATTTTGATTTCTCCCATCCGTCGCTCTAATTTTACCAGCGTAGACTCTGTTTACGAAGGTTATCATGCCTATCCGATTTATATGCGCGAATTGGCTGGTTCTTTGAAGGTTCCGTTTATTGATTTAGATACTCTGTCTAGAAATTACTTGCTGAGCCTTGGTCAGTACTATTCAAATCACTACTTGAATATGTTCATTGACGAAGGTGAATATTCGACGAGTGGTGTGCAGACGGATAATCAGCATTTGCAGCAGATGGGTGCTAACGCCTTTGGACGAATTGTGACTGAACAGCTTCGATTCCATAGCGATGCCAAGGTAAAGGAACTGTCCAAAGCTTTGAAGCCCATGTATCAGGTGGATGTGAAGGTTAGCCCGGAAGGTGCTGCAACTGCAGCAACTGCTAGCGGTTACTATCCGGAAGGCATGATGGTAACCTTGAAGACTACGCCCAAGGCTGGCTACACTTTTGTGGGCTGGTATGATGGTAACGCTAACAAGGTTTCTGGAAATGCAAGGTCCGAAGTAAAATCCCCTTACATTTATACCTTCAAGATGGGGAATAAGTCTACCCAGTATACTGCAGTCTATGCAGGTGGTAGCGCCCAGAAATATACGGGAAATGGCGGCGCTGTAACACAGTTCAGCGTTGATGTTCCTAGGAAATTGAATGGCTTGCCTTTCCAGCCCGAAGGCTATACAAGTCAGCCTGCCGAAGATGAAAAGGTGCTTGGCCCTATTGAGTTTAATAGCTTGTTCCAGGCAGAAGATTCCGTAACGATGAATGAAGGCTTTATTGAGGCAAATCATTTGGGCTTTACGGGAACAGGCTTTGTTAATCTTGCTAATAACAACCAGTCTTTTGCTAGCTACGATCTAGATTTCCCCGAAGCGGCAACAACAACTCTTGCTATTGTCTATGCTAATGGTGGTAAGACAGATCGATTGATCAACGTGTATTTGGACCATGATTATTATGTGTCCTGTCCTCCTAATGGCTGGGATACTTGGGATACCGTTTATACTGAGATTATGACTCCAAAGGGTGAAGGAACTCTTCAGATTATTTCCATGACTTCTGATGGAGCCCCCAATATCGATATGTTCGGTTTTGAGATGAAGGGTGTTGTGTATAAGGGCGCTACCCGTCCGGATACCAACAAGGTCGTTCCTGCAGACACTACAGTTAAGGACACTACTGCTAAGGATACAAGCGGAACAGATGCTTTGACCAAGAATATCAACCTTTCTGGAATGGAAAATGCTGATGTCAGCATCTTCAATATGCAGGGCCAGTTGATTGCTCGTCGTCAGATGATGATTGGCAGTGGCCTTTCCAATCAGGAATTGAATCAGATGGTTAAGTCCAATGGTCTCTACCATGTAGTTATCCGTAAGGGTCTCCAGATGATTCGCCAGACCATGGTGAGAAAGTAGGGGGGGGGATCCGTGAAAACTTTCTTGAAGTATTTTGTTGCTGCCGCACTCTTTACAAGTGTTGCGGTAAGTGACACTACAAGCTTTACCATCCATGTGATTGGCGACTCCACTGTTTGCGATTACAAGGATAATGCATACCCCCAAACAGGTTGGGGTCAGGTCTTAGCTCCCTTCTTTGACCAGTCTCGAGTGAAGGTGATTAACTATGCTATTGGTGGTCGCAGTTCCAAGTCCTTTATTAACGATGGTCGTTTGGATGCTGTCTTGAAGGCGACTCAGCCGGGTGATTATATCTTCGTACAGATGGGAACAAACGACCGCGACTATTCCAAGGCTGATCGTTACGTACCCATTGACTCCAGTGCTTACTGGTTCCAGAAATATGTGGATGGCGCCAAGAGCAAGGGTGCGCACATTGTGCTGATGAGCCCGTTGATGTTGAACACATATCCTCGAAACGTATTCGACAACGAGCTTACGGATGCTGCTCACAAGAATAAGGAATATCCTGTGAAGGATAAGATCAAGGATGTTGCCGCAAAGAATGGCGTTCCCTTTATTGATCTTACCACCAAGACTTATAATCTGTACACTCAGTTGAGCTCCGCCTATATTTCCCGCTACGTCTACAAGATGTTCCTGGCGGGGGAATATCCCAACTATCCTAATGGTGTGACCAATGACGGTACCACTCATTTCCAGGAATCGGGCTCTGTTGTTCATGCCCAGCTGATTACTGCTGGCCTTCAGGAAAACTTGAATAGCTCTACGGTAAATGCTTCTGAAAAGGCGGCGTTAACTACGTTGGTGGGCGCTATTGCTCCTACTTATAAGTTGACGGTAAAGGCTAATATTTCTGGAAGCGGCTTGATTACTCATAACCAGAATTTGCCTGGTGGAGCAGCCTTGAATTTGCACGTTTCTCCGGGAAGTTTCGGAAAGAAATTCCAGTACTGGGCTGACGATGATTGCAAGAAGGTGACTGCGGACTCCAACTACTACAAGGTGAAAATGCCTTACCGCGATATCACCTATACAGCAATCTTCGAAGGCGGCGCAAATTGCGTTACAACCAATCATGGTGACGAAAATACGCCGGTGCCTGGATCCAGTGCAAGCCAAGGTGCAGTATCTTCTTCTAGCAGTAGCGAACTGGTGATGTTTGATATTCTGGATGGCACGAAGGATTGGCCTAGTCTCAGCGATTTGTCTTACCCCAACGAGGTGGACGTTGGCTGGACGGAAGCGAATCACGTAGGCTTTACGGGAAAGGGCTTCTATAACTTTGATAACAAGGTCGGTTCTTATGCTACTTACAAGATGACCTCTTATCAGTCTGCTTCCAATGCTAGAATGTTTATCCGCTATTGTAACGGCAAGACTACCACAAGCAAGATGACTGTTCAGGTGGATGCCAAAACTTACGATGTGGAGTTTCCGCCTAGCGCTTCCTGGGATAGCTGGGATACGGTCTATGTGGATGACGTTTGGCTGGATGCTTGCGATTTTGACTTGAAGTTTACCGCACTCACCTCTGATGGTGGCCCCAATATTGACGTGGTTGGCTTTGACATCAAGGACGTTTATCGCATTGGCGCGGAACCTAAGGAACCTGTGGTGAATAGCTCCAGTTCCGTTGAAGGCCCGGATGGGATTGGCCGCAAACCCGTCGTTCGCGACGTGCAGATGAATGGACGCACTAAGCAGGTGAACTTGCTGGGACGTACTGTAAATCAGAAAGCGTCTCGCGGAGTATACTTCGAAAGAAACGTGAAGTAAAGTTCCGTGAAGCAAATCACAAATAGGAAAGTCCACTGAAGTGTGGACTTTTTTATTTGGACAACTGTAGACTCTCACGGCTGAAATAAGCTATATTTTCATTAATGATTAATCTTTTTGAATATTTGAACTATCGCGAATTTTTAAAGGACGCATACGAAGAACGCCATGCCAGTGACTGGCGTTTTAGCCATCGCTACATTGCGGAAAAGGCTGAGTTCGATGCCTCCATGTTCAATAAGATTCTTCAGGGCAAACGCAATTTGACTGCCCGTCTGGTTTCGGTCTTTGCAGACATTTTCTGCCGTGACGATCGCGAAAAACAGTACTTCGCTGACATGGTTGCTTTCAATCAGGCGAAGAACCATTCCGAAAGCCGTCAGTATCTGGAAAAACTGGTGGCTACCAAGGAATGTAAGGTCGAAGAAGTTGCCCGCGACCAATTTGAATATTTCGATCACTGGTATCATGCGGTTGTTCGTGAACTGGTGACTTTTTACCCCTACGTAGGCGATGACGCAGCGCTTGGCTTGATGGTGCGACCTGCAATTACGGCTAGCCAGGTGAAATCCTCCATCGCACTTCTTGAACGACTTTCCATGATCCGCAAGAATCCAGAGACTGGATTTTATGAACAGACCCAGGGGCTGATTTCTAGCGGTAGCGAATCTTACAGTACGGCAGTAAATGCATACATCCAGCAGAATCTGGATGTGGCCACTTCCGCAATGGATCGCTTTTCTAGAGAAGAACGTAACTTATCTACTCTGGCTTTTGCATGTGACGAAGGTACCTACAATGAACTTGTGGAAATGGTCCGTAGGTTCCGTAGGGAGGTTCTTGCAAAAGTAGATCAATGTCAAAAACCGAACCGTGTTTTCCAGCTGGGTATGCAACTGTTTCCCTTAAGCGATCCTTATCCACCTCCTGTAAGGCGTGGACGCAAGCGCAAGATTCGTGGGGAAGAAATGCGCAGTGGGGAAGGTTCTGCCGAAGTAATACAGGATGATGTTCAGGAGGAATCCAATGACTAGTTTGCGTTTCTTTCTGTATCGTGCGTTGCCCGTTTCTGTAGCCGCACTTCTGGGCCTTACGTCCTGCGCCGACAAGAAGGATGTTGCCGGTGGTACCGAGGCGGAATCTACCATTGCCCTGCAGGTTCATTTGGCTGATGGAACCCCCGCTTCTCTGGCTCGAGTCCGTATGCTTGCCGACAGCTATCTGTCTGATGGCGAAAAGGACGTAGAGTGGACTTTGGCTGACGATGACGGCCGTGTAGAATTTAAGGATGTGGCTGCAGGTTCCTATGTGGTGGAAGCTCGTCGCACTCGAGATGAAGAGGCTGTAGGTGCCATCGCCTATGTGACGAAGGACTCCGCTGGTGCTGTGGATCAATCCATGGAGCTAACGGAATTGACGACCATTGAAGGCTATGTCTCTGCGGGTCAGGGACCTTCTGTAGTCCGTATTGCTGGCGTGGATCGCTATGTGGTTCCCGATAGCGCCGGTCATTTCGTTATTGACTCGCTCCCCGCAGGTGATTTTGGCCTGCGTATCGAAAGTCTTTCCAACCGCGGTGTGATTGAAGTTTCCGCATCTGCAGGTTCTACGGTTCCCGCAGTCAGCCTGGGTGAACCTCGTGGATTCGCTGTAGAAGACTTCGAAAGCTTTAGCGGAATTTCTGCAACGGGTGAAATTCTTGGCGATGGCTGGTGGTATGCTCTGGATAAGGATGGAAAGAATATTCTGCCACTCTGGGATAAGACTCTTGCCAGTGCCTATGCGGGTAAGAAGGGCTGCGCCTCTGGTGGTTGCGCCCGCACTACGGATCGTCTAGGATTCTTGCTGGGCCTTTATGACTCCGCTTACGCCCTGCCTTCTCTGGACACCTTGATGTTCTCTGCCCGCGGTACAGGCAAGCTTCATGTAGCTCTGGCCTATGGAAAGGTGGATGATGAATCCGAAAGCGGCTTGGCCATTGACGTTGAATTGAGCAAGGTCTGGAAGGGCTACGCCATTGCCCTTGCGGATATGAAAACCTTCGGTAAGGCTGACAAGAAAAATTTCAGGGTTACCCGCATTGATTTCCAGGTGAGCGACGGTGATACCCTGTTCCTGGATGATGTATTCCTGGGCGGAATCACTGAAAAGACCCTGAAGGATGTGGCAACCGGTAATTCTGAGTACACCACTTATCCCGAAGACTGGTCCGAACATGAGGCGTTGCTGGCTCAGGCTGATGGTTATGCTGCAAATGTCACAGGTGGTAAGGGCGGTGTGATTTGCCGTGTGACCACTATGGATGATTTCATCATTGTGGATGATTCTACGAATGTGGATTCCTTAGGAAACGTGGCAACCAAGGCCGTAATCGCTGAAGGATCTCTCCGTGACTGTGCTTCCCGGGATACTGCCGCATGGATTCTTTTTGAAAAGAGTGGCGTTTACCATCTGAGTAGCCCGCTCCGTATCAAGTCCAATAAGACTTTTGATGGCCGTGGTCGTGATGTTCGCCTTACTGGTACCGGCATCATGACGGATGTAACGGAAAATGTGATTTTTGAAAATATCACGTTCTCTGCACCGTCCATATATGAGAAGGATTCTTCTAGCCGTCGTGCAGTTTCCCTTCATAACATTACCAATACCATCTGGATTGACCATTGTACCTTTGACGAATATCCCATTTACCAGCTGGATATGAAGCGCGGTTCCTATGACGTGACCGTCTCCTGGTCTCGATTTGAAAATGCGGAAACGGGAATTCTCTTTGGCATTGAACCGGACTTGTTCAAGGAAACTTTCCAGACTATGACCATGCATCACAACTATTTTAGCAATATGACCGTTTCTGGTGTATTTGCTCGTGGTGGTATGCTTCATGCCTATAACAACTACTTTAATGATGTAGGCCATTATGGCGTGGAATGTACGGATTCAGCCCGCTGTTTCATTGAAAAGAATATCTTCAATAAGGATGAGGTTGTTTCCCTCTATCGCCTGTGGGAAGATGATTCTCCTGTGGATACTACCGTTGGCTTCGTGAAAATGACGGGCAACTGGTATACGGCGGGAGGCAAGGACCTGATAGGCGAAGCTAACGGATACAAGCCCTCTTATGAATACGTGGCGGAAGAACCGGATGCAGGTTTGGCTGGTCGTATCAAGAAAAATGCGGGCCCACGATAATTTTGTATTATTGTGCTATGAAAAAGAAACTCCCTGCAATTCTGTTCCTGATTTCTACCGGTTTCTCTGTTGTAGTATACCAGAAGGTGGCTGCTTATTCCGGTCATGACCTGCTGGGAGCCCTTGCTGCCATCGGTTTCTATATGGCTGTGTTTGCTCTCCTCTGTGTGCTGTTCAATACCAAGGAAACGGAAGGGGAGACCAAGTCTACCTGGCAGGAACTGAAGGAACTCCAGGAACAAGCCAAGAAAGCTGCTGAAAAGGTGGCTGCCGAAGAAGAAAAACAATAAGGTCCCCGAGCGTAGCAGCCGAGGGGCAAATTCATTGGCATACAATTTGCAAAACAAGTTTTGAGATGTCCCAGACTCCGCCTGGGCTTTTCATTTTTTGTCGTTTTTATAAATTCTAAAGGTTTGATTTACATTCCTTGTTACAAAAGGTTTTTTAATGTCTAAGCTTTCTGATTCTCTTGATCTTGTAAAGAAGACCCTTTCCGAAGTCCGCATGTACAATCATGCATCTTCTGTCCTTAATTTTGACCAACAGACGGTTTGCCCTAAGGGGGGGCGTAGAAGCCCAGGGAGAAGTGGATGCCTTCCTCAGCAACAAGGCCTTTATCCTCCAGAAAGATCCTGCCTATATGGAAGCCTGCCTGTATATTTACGACCACAAGGATGAACTGACTGATGAATTTGATGTGGCTCTGGCTGAATCCCTCCATCGTGATTTCGCCAAGGAAAAGAATATCACTCCCGAAATGCAGCATGAACGTTCCCTGGTGTACAATCGGGCGTACGTGAATTGGCGAGAGGCCAAATCCAAGAAGGACTTCAGTATTTTCTCCAAAAGCCTGGGGGAGGTTCGTGATGTGCAAATCCGCGAAGCCAACCTTCACGAGAATCGCAAGGCTACACCCTATGATACCATCTTTGACGGCTATGAACGTGAATTGACCAGCCAGGATCTGGACGATACCTTTAACGAATGTAAGGAACGCCTGGTTCCGCTCTTAAAGAAGATCATGTCCAGCAAGAAGAAAATCCGTACGGATTTTCTCAGCCGTCCTGTTTCCGATGAATCTCAAAAAGCTTGCGCCCAGTACCTGCTGGATACCATGGGCTTCGATTTCAATCGCGGGGCTTTCGCTACCACGGAACATCCCTTTACCATCGAGATGGGAAAGAATGATACCCGCGTGACCACTCATTACTATCCCGACGCGTTCTATTCCAGCATGTTCAGCATTATTCACGAAGGGGGCCACGCCCTTTTCGAACAGAACCAGCCGGCGGAAAACTACAGCCATTATATTGAATTCAACAAGACGATGGGCATGCACGAAAGTACAAGCCGTTTCTACGAGAACCGCATTGGCCGCAGTCGCGAATTCATCGCCTTAATTTATCCAAAGTGCTGCGAGTTGTTCCCCAATGTGTTTGAAGGTGTATCTGAACAGGAATTCTACGAATCCATGAATACGGTAACACCGAGCCTGATTCGTACGGAAGCGGATGAGTTTACCTATACCTTCCACATTATCATTCGTTATGAAATTGAAAAGATGATCGTGAATGGTTCCGGATGTGACATTGCTTCACTTCCCAAGCTGTGGAATGAAAAGTATTCCGAATATCTGGGAATTACACCCGCTCATGATGCGGAAGGTATCCTACAGGATATTCACTGGACCAGCGGCTTCGGGTATTTTCCCACATACGCCTTGGGTAACATGTACAATGCCATGTATTACAATAAGATGGCCAGCGAGTTTGACCTGAAGGCTGCTGTGCGCTCCGGTGATTTCGCTACCATCAATGGCTGGATGAAAAAGAATGTGTGGGCTCGTGCAGATCGTGAAGCCCCCAAGACCTGGATCAAGAACATTACGGGCCGGGATTTCACTCCCAAGGACTTCCTGGATTATCTGGAAGCCAAGTACGGCGAAATCTACGGTCTATAATCCGAGGGCGGATTCAAACGCCATCTGGGTGGTGATGGGATCGTCGGACTTCAGCCAGGTCAAGGTTTCCGTACCTTTGTAACTCCAGGCGAAGATGTTGTCGATGCCCGCCTTGATGCTTTCTTCGGTAGCGACGGTCAGATCCTTCTCTCGGCCTGCTTCAATCTGGTAGGCCTTGATCCACATCTGGACTGCCTTACCGTATCTGGCGGCCGCTTCCGTCAACTTCACTGCGGTTTCTGCATATTTTTCGCGGACCCATTCTTCTGTTGCGCCACGTTCCCAGTAGGGGTCGCTGGCAATTTCATCCACACTTTCCAGACGGGCAATCTTTTCCCAGTCGTCCAGTCCTGCGGGGAACCAAGGGGGAAGCATGCAGACGCAGTTGCGTTTGCCACGGGCGTGGACGTTTTCCGTCATTTCCTTCAGGAAGTCGATGAGACTGTCCTCGCGGAATTCCTTCACGTCGTCGGTCAGCAGGGAAGGCATCTCGTTGTTGAAACGTTCCTGGAATTTCTTCTTGCAGGTTTCGCAGCGACAGCTCCATTTTTCCAAACCGCCCTTCTCGAAGTAGAAGTGGGGCTCGTCCCAGAAGATGGTGTCAACTGCGGTGTTGCAGACGGTCTCAATCCACTTGTGCATGTATTCGCGAAAGCGAGGATGGTTGGGGCAGGCGGCCACCTTGGGGTTTCCGTCCACGCCAATCTGGCACATGTCATGATCACGGGCGGTAAGTTCCGAGTAGGCCTCTCCGCCGAATACGCGTCCAACGCCCCAGGGATTGACGTACACCTTTAAGCCAAGAGCGGCGGAACCGTCCACGATGTCCTTCATGGTGCCGTAGTAGTATTGCTGGTCTTCTTCACTCCAGGTGTGCAATACGGCGTTAAAACCTTTTTCCTCAATTTTCGCCATGTCGGAAAGAACGTGCTTGGGGTTGCGTACGCCAAAATAGCTTACGCCTCGAATTTTCACTTTTGCCATAGGAGAGCTCTTGGGCTAATTAAATTTCGTTGCCGGCGGCCCATTGGGGGGAGCCGTTACGTAAAAGAACTTGCTGCAGGGTTGCTGCCCATTCTTCTTCACTTAATGGACGACGGATCCAGAAGATTCCGCTTTCGTCCTTGGGCAGGGGCATGTCCTCGGGAACCAGTTCCACAATCCAGGATTCAGGAATACCGTCATGGAGAAGCTTGCTGAACTTCAGGTTTTCTTCTCTAGGCTTGTCTGAATGGTCCAGGATAATCAATGCGGGGGACTGCCCGATAATCAGGGCGCTTTCCAGCAGGTTGGTGGCATCCTCGATAGAGTTGCATGTATAGAGTGTGGAATCTTCTGCCATGTCCCCATGCTCCAAAAGCCAACGGAATGTCCATTGGCACAACCGGTCCAAACTGCCCGGTGCGGAAGGGGATATAAAGAAGATGTGTCCCATATATGTCAAATTTAAAAAAGATTAGGGTATAGGGTATAGGGTATAGGGTCTAGGGACTAGAGATTATGGCTGTTTTTTTAATTTTTCATTGTCATGATTAAACTTGGTGAATTTCAGTTTATTGAATCTCTGCTCCAGAATGCGGCTCCTTTGGTGGAAAAATCTCCGAAAGTAAGGACTTGGCTCGGGGTGGGGGATGACGCTGCCATTTTTGACGGCTGGGTGGTAACCAAGGATCTTTCCGTGGAAAATACCCATTTCCGCCTGGACTGGTCCACTCCCGAACAGGCGGTGGAAAAGCATATTGTCTCGAACGTCTCCGATATCTGTTCCATGGGGGCTCGTCCTCGTATTGCCCTTCTGGGGTTGTGCGTGAACCGTCACTGGTCCGAGGATATCAAGGCCCGCATCCGTAATGCCCTGTCCCAGGGCTTTGCCAAGCGCGGTATTACCCTCATTGGTGGCGATACTGTATCCGGCGAGGAAGGCGTTCTTTCTACAACCTTGTTGGGAGAACTGGCTGGGGAATTCCCGCTGGTTCGTTCCTCTCTCAAACCGAATGATAATTTATATGTAAACGGCACTTTGGGGAAGTCCGGTGCCGGACTCTGGTTGCTGATGAACCATCCCGAAGATCGTCATCTTTTTCCGGACTTGGTGGAATACCATCTGGCTCCGAAAATTCCGGAACATAGCGGTGAAGAACTGGCTCGTCTTAAGGCGTATGGCGCCTGTATGGATATTAGCGATGGATTGTCTTCGGAATTGAATCATTTGGCTGTTTCGTCCGGTGTTTCCATTGAAATTGACGAAAAAAGTTTGCCAATTGACCCCGAAGTGGTCAAAATGAGTGAATATTATGGCATTTCACCGCTGGAATTTGCCTTAAATGGGGGTGAGGAATATCAACTCCTGTTTGCCAATTCTCTGCCAGATAGTATATTTGATAAGGAAAATGTGCTTTTGGGTAAGGTGTGTAAGATTGGGACGGCCACGGTAAATTCCGCCGACGCCCAGGTCTCCATGCTTTGCCGAAGTGGAGAAAAGGTGCCCGTTGAACCTCGGGCATGGTCGCATTTATGATAAACAACATGAAGATGAACTTAGGTCAGTTGCTGCTGCGTCAGGGCGTTCTTGACGAAGACCAGCTGGCTCATGCAATGTCGGAACACAAACGTACCGGCATTATGCTTAGTAAGATTCTCGTCCGCCTGGGCATGGTCAGCGAAGATACGCTGACTAGCATCCTGGGCGTCCAGATGCAGTCCACCACCAAGATGCGTATTGGTGAGATGCTCATTGCTCAGGGCTACATCACGGATGAACAGTTGAACAAGGCTCTGGAAACCCAGAAAACCACAGGCAAGCGTCTTGGACGTACCTTGGTGGACTTGGGATTCATGCCGGAAGAACGTCTGATTGAAATTCTTTCCAGACAGTTCGAAGTTCCCTACGTCAAGCTGGATACCTTCCACATTGACCCCGAGGCCTATAACTATCTGCCCGAAGACTTGTGTAAGCAGTACAAGGTGGTACCGCTGTTTATCCAGAAATCTGAGGACGAGCGCCACCAGTCACGCCAGGTGATGACTATTGCCATGACGGACCCCACCAATATGCGTACCATTACCGCTGTCCGATTCAAGGTGAAGATGGAAGTGGATGTGGTCATGGCCTCCGACGATGACGTGAAGAAGGCAATCGAACGTATCTTTGCGGGTCACGGTGCTGCAGAAGAATCTCTTGCTGATTTGATCAGCGACTCTAAGGATAACGAAGAACTTGAGACCGTGGAACGCGGTCAGGGCAACCAGGAAGAAGAACTTTCTGACGAAGAAGGTCGTCAGGTCGTTAAGATCGTGACCACCCTGATTCACGAAGCAATTGCCCGTAAGGCTTCCGATATTCATCTGGAACCTCAGGAAACTTACCTGAAGCTCCGTTATCGTATTGATGGTGACCTGCAGGTCATGTCTCCTATTCCGGCACGTCTGATGCCGCAGATCTTGTCCCGTATTAAGCTCCTTTCCAAGATGGATATTGCTGAAAAGCGTAAGCCCTTGGATGGTCGTTTTACGGTGCGATACAAGGGTTCCGAAGTTGACCTTCGTGTGTCTTCTTTCCCCATCTCTCTCCGTAAGCGCGGCGTCTGCGAAAAGATCGTTATGCGTATCTTGAACCCGAACTCCGGTCAGTTCCCCCTGAAGGACATGGGCTTCGACCCCCGAGTTCTCAAGCAGTTCATCGACGCCATTAACGCTCCTAACGGCATCGTGCTGGTGACCGGTCCTACGGGTTCCGGTAAGTCTACTACGCTTTACGCATCTATTGGTGAAATTCTTGATAGTACTATTAACATTTCTACCATGGAAGACCCTGTGGAATTGAATATCGACGGCGTCAACCAGGGACAGATCAACAATGCGGCCGGGTTTACGTTTGCCGCGGGCATTCGTGCCTTGCTCCGTCAGGACCCTGACGTGATCATGATCGGTGAAATGCGTGACCAGGAAACCTCTTCAATGGCTATCGAAGCTGCTTTGACGGGTCACTTGGTCTTCAGTACCCTCCATACCAACGATGCTGCTGGTGCATTCCCCCGTCTTCTGGAAATGGGCTTGGAACCCTTCCTTGTGTCTACCGCTATCAAGGGCGTGTTGGCTCAGCGACTGGTCCGCCGTATCTGTAAGTTCTGTAAGGAACCTTTCGAAATTTCCGAAGAAATGCGCAACGAACTTCACCTGTCCCCGGACATGCAGTTCTTCCACGGCCGTGGCTGTGAAAAGTGCGATGGCTCCGGTTACAAGGGCCGTGCCGGTATTTACGAATTCCTGGTGCCCAACGAATCCGTGCGTAACCTGATTATTAAGCGTTCTTCCGGTGACGTTATCAAACGTGCCGCTATGCAGGAATGCGAAATGATTACCCTTCGAATGGACGGTATCTCCAAGGCCCTCCAGGGCATTACCACTCTGGAACAGGCAGTTGGCGCTTCCGCCGCCGACGATTAATCCGCCGGATCTCGAATCAAGTATTAAAAAGGACCTTCCCGACGGAAGGTCCTTTCGCATAAATGAATACTCGACAATCTTTGAGGAGGCGCTTTAGCGCCCCTCAAATTTTAGCCGTTATATTTCTTGATGATGACGATGCCGTCATGACCGCCAAAGCCCAGAGAAGCAGAAGCGGCAACGTCGATGTTCATGGATACGCCCTTGTTCGGGGTATAATCCAAGTCGCATTCCGGATCCTGGTTTTCCAGGTTGATGGTTGCGGGAACGAAGGAATCGCGAATAGCCAGAGTGCTGATGATCGCTTCGCAAACGCCAGCGGCGCCTACGCAGTGACCGGTCATGCTCTTGGTGCTGGAAACCTTAATCTTGCGGGCATGTTCGCCCAATGCAATCTTCAGCATGGCAGTTTCGGTAACATCGTTCAGATGGGTGGAAGTACCGTGGGCATTGTAGTAGTCAATGTCGGTAGGTTCAACGCCTGCATCCTTCATGGCACGCTTCATAGCCATAGCACAACCGCTTCCATCGGGCTTGGGGCTGGTGATGTGGTAGGCGTCAGCTGCTGCACCGTAGCCAGCAAGTTCTGCGTAGATCTTGGCGCCACGAGCCTTTGCATGTTCCAATTCTTCAAGAATCATCACTGCGCCGCCTTCACCCATGATAAAGCCGGAACGGTCCTTATCGAAGGGACGGCTTGCCTTTTCGGGAGCGTCGTTGAACTTGTCAGTGAGGGCGTGCATACCTGCGAAAGCCTTGATGGAGTAGTCGGTAATACCGCTTTCGGAACCACCTGCAAGGCAGATGTCCAGACGGCCGGAACGGACTGCATCCAGAGCAACGCCCAGAGCGTCTGTGCCAGAAGCGCAAGCGGTACCGATGGCCCATGCGCAACCGGTGATGCCCAGTGCGATAGAAACGTTTGCTGCACCTTCGTTAGGAATCAGTTCAGCCATGGCCAGCGGGGAGACGCGACGCTTGCCACCAGCGACGTACTGGTTGAAGGTGTTGTCGATAATGTCCATACCACCGAAACCGGTACCAGCGATAATGCCGGTAGTGTCAGCGTGAAGATCATCTTCCGTGAGGCCAGCATCTGCAACGGCTTCCTTGGAGGCTGCCAGCAGGAACTGGGTGAAACGAGCCATACGGCGGGCTTCCTTAGGATCGATGCCATGTTCTTCGGGCTTGAAGTCTTTCACTTCGGCGGCAATCTTTACCGGGCAGTCGGTTGCATCGAACAGGGTGATGGGGCCAATGCCGCACTTTTCGTGCTGGATGCCGTCCCACAGTTCCTTAACATTCTTGCCAAGGGGTGTCACAGCACCCATGCCGGTAATTACAATACGTCTTCTTGTCATTCTTTTGTCTCTATTCTTTGATAGGGATTAGGATTGTTCTTCTGTTGAATTCTTTTCTTCAGTGGCTTCAGCGGGCTTCTCTGCAGATTCTGCCTGAGCCTTGTCGTTGTCACGAATGGTGGCACGACGAATCTTGCCGCTGATGGTCTTGGGAAGTTCCGTGACGAAGTCAATGTAGCGGGGGCTCTTGTAAGCGGCAGCTACCTTCTTTGTGAACAGCTGAATTTCCTTAGCCAGTTCCTTGGAGGCTTCGTAACCCTTGTGGAGCACGATGGTTGCCTTCACGGCCTGACCGCGGGCAGCGTCTTCCACGCCAGTCACCGCCACTTCCATAACGGCGGGATGCTGATGGAGGACTTCTTCCACTTCGAAGGGGCTCACGCGATAGCCGGAGGTCTTGATCAGGTCGTCGGTACGGCCCACAAACCAGTAGTAGCCATCCTTATCCTTCCAGGCGGTATCGCCTGTATGGTAGACGCCACCTTCGAAAACCTTTTCGGTACGTTCCGGATCGCGGTAGTAACCGCCAAACAGACCAAAGGGCTTGCCACCATCGATACGGATAATGATTTCACCCACTTCTTCCACGCCGCAGGAGGTTCCGTCAGCGTTGATGATGTCCAGGTTGTAACCGGGGGAGGGCTTACCCATGGAACCGGGCTTAGCTTCCATCCATTCGTAGTTACCAGTAATGAGGGTAGATTCCGTCTGGCCGTAACCTTCGCGGAGTTTGTGGCCAGTCTTCTCGAACCACTTGTTGAAAATGTCGGAACTGAGGGCTTCACCTGCAGTGACGCAGTAGGTGAGGCTGGACAGGTCAAACTTGCTCAAATCCTGCTGGAGCAAATAGCGATAGGCGGTGGGAGGTGCGCAGAAGGTGGTAATCTTGAATTCGGCCATCTTTTCCAGCATCTTGCCGGGGATGAATACCTTCATGTCGTACACGAATACGGCGGTACCTGCAATCCACTGACCGTAGATCTTGCCCCACATGGCCTTGGCCCAACCGGTTTCTGCAATACTCAGGTGGCGACCGCCATCGATGACGTGCTGCCAGAAACGTGCGGTGTTGATGTGGCCCAGAGGGTAGGTAAAGGTGTGTGCCACCATCTTGGGGTTGCTGGAAGTGCCGCTGGTAAAGTACACCAGCATGATGTCGTCGTTCTTGGTACCGGCGTCGCCAGTGGGACGCTTGAATTCACGAGGCATCATTTCGTATTCGTCGTAGAAGCTGATCCAGTTCTGACGGGCGGAACCTACAGTGACCAGTTTTTCTACAGAGGGGCTCTTTGCCTTTGCTGTTTCTACTTCCTTCTGGAGGGTCGGTTCATCATAGGAAACCACCATCTTCACGTCGGCGGCGTTAAAGCGGTATTCCAGATCGTGAGCGGAAAGCATGTTGGTTGCAGGAATGACGATAGCGCCAATACGATGCAATGCCAGGATAAAGAACCAGAATTCATAACGGCGACGGAGAATGAGCATCACGCGGTCACCCTTCTTGATGCCGTTATCTACCAGGAAGTTTGCTGTACGCTGGGATGCAACAGAAATATCCTTGAAGGTAAAGATATGGCTTTCGTCACTGTCGTCACACCAAACCAGGGCTTCACGTTTGGGCTCGTTCTTGGCGTATTCGTCAACAACGTCGTAGGCAAAGTTGAAATTGTCAGGAATCGTAATCTTGAAGTTCTCGTGGAGATCTTCGTAGGAGTTGTAATCGACTCGGGAGAGGAACTTATTGAGAATCATTATTAGAGATCCCTATACATAATTTTTTCACGAAGAGAACTTGCGTAGCGAACCATGTTCAGCAGACGCTTTTCACCGATGGTCTGGAAATCACTGTTGTGGATGACCAGACGGGGAATGCCACCGGGCAGGAGCATGGTGAGGCATGCGAAACTCTGGGCGATGTTCAGCAGGGGCTGAGGAATTACGGAGAAGGTCAGCACGCGGGACTTCAGGGAAGTGAAGCTGATGTCGGTCTTCTTGTAAATACGGCACAGATCTTCGTAATAGTCGAACTTTTCAAGAGCCTGGGCCTTCAGGTGCTTGTTGGCGAACCAGACCGGGGGGATAAAGCCGGTAGGCTGGCCGGAACCGTTGGCGTTCCACAGAGCCAGACTGCGGTTCAGCAGTGCCTGGGAGAAACGTTCGTTAAGACCTGCAAATTCGGCACCATTGTTAGAGAGCCACAGGGCGGCACGGCCAACAAAGTTTCTGTTGATGAACAGGTCTGCGCGGTGGCGGGCACCATGGAGAAGGATTTCGTAGCCTTCGTTTACGAACTTTTCCAGTTCTTCGTGGAAGTATTCGATTTCAGATTCAGGAACACCACCGACGGAGGGAACCACGGCGATAGAAATGGGGGAGCCTGCAGCTTCTGCAATCTTGCGGATTTCCACCACGGCCTTCTTGCAGTTCTTCACGGTCAGGTTGTGGTAGCACAGGATATACTTCTTATCCTTGTGGCGCTTCAATTCGGCAGCCTGGAGGTCTGCGATGTCTTTATTCATTTCCATAGTGACCTACCCGTTAAAATTTTCCTTGTCCAGCTTGCTGGAAATATAGATGTGGTAAATTGCAAAAATAATCGCAGAGAGTAAAGCGAGTCTTCCGAGAACTTTGCCCATAGAAACCACCTTTAGTTAATTGTTAATTTCACCGTAAAATAGTAAAAAATGAGGCCTTCAGGTAACGTTTGGTCTATTCCAAGTGCTAATGATGGATTGGTAAGATTTTTGCAAGATTGCCTTATTTTAAAAGAAATGCCCTGCATGAAAAAGAAACGCCTCGCTTTCGCGGGGCGTTCGTGCTTTAGTGTTCTAGCAGGCTTTCGCTATACCATTCTCCGTAGGAAATTGCGTCTAGGGAGGGACTGTAATTGCCTTCTTCGCAGGCCCACCGCTTGCTTGTTGCTCCGCGGCGGATGATGTTTGTGTTTTCGCTAATGATGCCGTCGCAGTCTTCCACAAGGAAGTAGACCGTAAAGAATCCGAAGCTTTGCATACAGGTCCCGCCGGGAGCGATGCTGATGGTTTCGACGGTATCCTTTGAAACCTTGCTCAGCACGTGGCCTGTGGGCTGGGCTCCGTCATCGCTACTTACTAGATAGTACTTGCAGGAGCCGCTTCTTCTGGAAAAATCCGCCACGGACTCGGTCTTCGGGAAGCAGGTGGGGAGTACATCTTTTTCGATGGACATGATGGGGGCGTTGTAGAGGGTAATGCCATTCTCGTTTTCCTCGTATTTGTCCATGGCCTTAAAGCAGTCCGTACTCAAGTTGCTGCTGTATGCCAGTACGTGGGAATCGAAGGACAGTTCCTCGGGCTTAGCGTATTGCAGGGTGTAATTCGCCAATGTCCTTTCCGCAGTATTGATGGTGATAATCTCATCGGGATTGTCGTCGGTAAAGACAATTTTTGCAGGTGTGTTTGCGGCACTAGCACTGTCCAAAGAGTCCAGGGTAGCGCGAATTTCCAGTTGCTTGCAGTTGTCGCTCATGATGCTTTCGAACATTCCCAGAGCTTCATCGATGGACATGTAGTCTGTACCGGAAACGCAGGCGAAGTCAAAGCTGTTGTCTCCAGTGACGAGGGAATCGATAGTCTTGTTTGCATCTGTTAAGGAGTTGGCGCAGGTCTTCTTGAACATATAGACGAATTCATCTACATCTGTCGCGCATAGGTTCTTTCCGGAGTAGGCTCGGGTGATGAGACCGTCGTGAATCTTTACGATGCCGGTCAATTCCTGCTTCTTTACGGTGCAACTTGCGGATGCCGCATTTTCTTCCTTATAAGTGGAAATCAATGCCAGTCCCACTTTTTCCTTACCGGTGACATCCGTAGAGAACGTATAGATTTCGTCAAAGTTGATGGTGTATTCCGTGTTGCTGTTGGAACTGGAGGAACCTTCGTCCGGTGTGGTTCCGCTGGAGGAACTGTTGTTGGCGACTGCGTTTGGCTCGATTTCGTTGCCGGCAGTGGCGTTTTCGGAACAGCCCACGAGAGTAAGCAGGCTCAAAGCCCCTGCTGCGATGATTGACTTTTTCATGATTGCCTCCTAAACCTTTTTTGTAAATGGGAAAAATTGAATGTTCATGCGATAGACCTGATCCAGGTTTTCGCTGTTAGCAGTAAGGGCGTTGATGCGTCGGCAGCAATTTTCCAGCTCTTCCACCACTTTACCGTAAAGCTCTTCGTTGACGCCCATGGTAATCCCCAGAAAGTGACGTTCTCCCGCAGGATACTTGTCCACGGCCTTCTGGGCGTAGCCTGCCATTTCCTTGTGCATGGAACGGATGGCCAGCGGTAGCGCTTCCTTGGAGGCGATTACCGTCTTTTCGGTCTGGGTGTAGACCTTGTCTCCTTCAGACTTCAGGAAGCCTCGCTTCACCAGGAACTTTAAAATGCGGCTCACGTCCTCGGCGGAAACATCTTCGTTGCAGGCGGCCGCCATTTCGCTGGGATTTGCCCCAGGCATCATGGGCGCCAGTTCCCGAAGCACCGGATATTCCCAGGACTGGTAAAACTCGAAGGCGTCTCCGTCAACTAGGCGGGCCTTGTGTTCCCGCGCCATGCGGTCCATTTCCAGCAGGATTTCCCTTTGCCTGCGTTCCTCTTTTGCGTTGTCAAAAGAGACCATCAATTCAAAATAAGTTTCCTCGTAACCCGCCAAGTTCATGGCCTGGGCCACCGCCGACACCTTCGTCTTGCTCAGCTTGCTTTTTCCGTCGCAAACCAACTTCAGGTAGTTGGGGGAGGTGAACCCTGCCAGCTTGTTGAACTCCCTCCAGGAAAATGCGGAGGTGCGCTTCTTTTCCTCGTAAAAGTCCAGCATGTATTGGCGGAAATTTGTGTAACTGACGATGTGTTTCATGTTACCAAATCTCCTTAGCATTGTTGTTTAACCCTTGCTTTCAATATAGGTTTTGAATGTGCTGGTGAGGCGTTTTGTTATACAAAAACACAGAAAACGAATAAAAATATTGAAATTTTTGGTTTTTAGTGGAGTTTACTTGTTGTTTATTATACGCATTGTATTATACAGCAAAAAGACCTCCGTCAGAATCTGAGGGGAGGCCGTGGGAAAAACGTCTTATCAAAAAGTTCTTGTCTAAAACAGATTGTACTGAACCGACAGGCCGATGCCGCCGATAAGTAGGGTTTCATTGTTGTTGCTATTCCAGCTGCCATGGCCGTAACGCCACCACACGATGTTATAGTTGGCGGTTAGCGAAACCATCAGGTTGTCCATGACGTAGTAACCTAGACGATATCCGTATCTGGGGTAAACCCGTTCCTGGTCGATGAATTCGTCACCGACTTTCTCCTGCATGTAGTCGGAGAAATTGTTTGCGAATAGCAGATAGGAGAAGCCTCCATAGATCTCGAAATAAACGTTCTTGTAGGTGGCCGACCAGGAAACCAGATTGAAATCCATGACGTATAGCGAAACGCTTTCGTTTCCGTCGTCGAAGGAATATCCAATGCGGGTGAGCCCGAAGGACATCTTGTAGTCAATGAGGTTTTGCGGTTCGTCAAAGACGCCTACGCCCAGGGACCAGTTCACGATACCTGCCGGACGATAGACGTTATTCTCGCTCTGTAAACGGTTGTCGCCTAGATTGCCAAACGCGAAGAATGCGTTGGCGTAGGTAGCCAGAAGGAAAAGGCAAAGAACTAGAATTCGCATTTGCTTTCTCCCTTTTCAGCAGAATAAATATCCAGACCGAATTTAATTTCCCGAACAGGGCCGCCGTTATAGATTCCGACCGCCTTGCGACCGAACTCCCCATCATTTGTCTCGAATAAGAAATGACCGTCTTTTATGGTTCCGTCTGTATCAGGACGGTTTTCCCGAACATCCCACACGGTGGTGGTGTCCTCGTATTTGTCGGAAAGCTCTGGTTCGCTTTGGCGATACTTTATTTCGTGGATGTATGCATGGAGGGTGTCGATGCATAGTTCTGAACAAACATAAACTCCGGTCGAATAATCGCCGTATGTTTCCTGCCCTTCGTGGTAGTAGCAGCCGCTGGCTTCTGCCAAGGTGGGAAGGCGGTTCTGTGCGTAAGATGTTCCGTGATCTACATAAGGACATCCCACCAACAATAGCAGACTAGCGAAAGGTATCAGTGCGCAAAGTTTGTTCATAACCCAAATTTTAAAAAAAAACTCGGGCTTGGCGCTCGGGTTCTATTTAAGTAAAAAATGTGAAACGGCGGGGGCCGCGAGGGTGCCACAGGCTGTCGCGGAGTGGTGTTTTAGTGATTTGCTAGTGCGAAAAGGGTGATTAGCGATGTTTTACACTAGGATTTTTAGTTTGTATGTGGTAGTAAGGCCTGTTTTGGGGAATATTTAGTGGCTGGACTAGTGCGAAAAGGGTGGCTGGCGATGTTTTGCACTAGCTTTGTGGGGCTGGGTATGGTAAATTGTATTAATTTGTTCAAAAACCCTAGTGCAGGTTGCTTAGAAAAAGAACTTTTGCACTAGGATTTTGCCAAAAGCCCTGCTAGACGTAACTGCCAAAAGCCATTCTAGGCACGATCGACCATTTTGCAAAAAAAGAAACACCCGCATTTCTGCGAGTGTTTCCAAATGTTCCAGTTGTCGTTGGATCAACTCTAGCGTTAGCGAGAGTAGTATTCCACAACCAGCTGTTCCTGCAGCTGAACGGGGATCTGATCGCGGAGCGGGAGCTTCACGAGAGAACCGGTCATCTTAGATGCATCAACAGTCAGATATTCGGGAACAGCTGCGCCAGCGGCCAGTGCTTCCTTGATCTGAACGTGTTCCTTAGACTGTTCGCGAACTGCGATCACGTCGCCGGCCTTGAGCTGACGAGCGGGAGAGAAGCTACGAACGCCGTTCACGGTGAAGTGACCGTGTGCAACGTACTGACGTGCTGCGAAGATGGTGCGAGCGAAGCCCATGCGGAGCACTGCTGCGTCCAGACGGGTTTCGAGCAAGATCATCAGGTTGTCACCTGCAGAACCGGCGCGACGGTTTGCTTCGGCATAAGCCTTAGAAAGCTGTGCTTCGGAAATGTTGTAGGTGAAGCGAAGACGCTGCTTTTCGACCAACTGCTGCTTGTACACAGAAGCGGACTTCTTGCGGTTCTGACCATGCTGGCCAGGTGCAAAATGACGACGGTCGAGAGCCTTCTGAGTCTTCTGAGAAACAGCAAGGTCCAGGGAACGGGCAACCTTGCCCTTAGGTCCACGGAAAGAGGACATATTAACCTCGTAAAAGGAAGCTCTTTGGTTAACACGTATGCTGGTAGAGCTTAACACGACATACGCTAAGTGTGACCCATATATAGAAAAACTCGCGGTGGGTTTCAAGTGAAAATAGGGCGAACTACCCCCCGAAGTACGGGTTTTCACTATATTTACGTCATGAATTGGAACGAACCCCAGCTAATTGATATCCCTATTGCCCATGACCAGCGCGGTAACCTGAGCGTGGTGGAAGGCGGTCAGTTGATCCCCTTTGACATCAAACGCCTGTATTACTTGTATGACGTTCCGGGTGGTGCAACCCGCGGGGGACATGCCCATCGTAAGCTCCGCCAGCTGATTATCGCCGCTAGTGGCAGTTTTGACGTGGTGCTGGATAACGGGAAAACTCGACAGAAGTTCTCCCTGAATCGTTCCTACAAGGGCTTGTATATCCCTACCATGACTTGGCGTGAGATTGAAAATTTCAGTAGCGGTGCGGTGTGCATGGTCTTGGCTTCCGAGCACTATGACGAGTCCGACTATATATATGAGTACGAAGACTTCCTGAAGGAAGTGAAATAGACTTCGATTTAGATTTTCCGCTGGATGTGGATGCTAGAATTTTTTGGTATAGCTAGCGTTTACAGTCCCCGTGGCTCCAAAAGATTCCTTATAATGGAACAGGTCCTCGTTGAGGATGTTTCCTCGATCTTCTGTTGAAATGCCCCAGGAGAAGCTGGTGTAGCCCTGCTGTGCCGCTTCCTGCAATGCCATGATGTTCATGGGCGTGGTGTGGTGGAACTGCTCGAAGCTTTCATCGGGGGAGATGTTCTGGTCGTGAATCACCTTCGTTTTGGGGAATACGAACTGCAACATCCCGCAGACGTATCGGCCATTGTAGAACAGTCCCTTAAAGCGGATGTTCTCGGGTAATCTCTGCTTCAAGTCCATCAAGTCTTCCAGGGTGTGGATGGGCTTGGTATGGTGTTTTTCCTTGGAGATGACCAGAAATTTATAGAAGGTGGCGATGTCTTCTTCGCTGGTGAGGTCGCGATACTGGATGCTTCCCTGGGGGACGGTTTCGGCGAACTTGTTGAATTCTTTCCAGAGCCTACGCTGGTTACGGTTGCATTGCGCCACAATGTCCATGTCCTTGCACAGCGGGTTTCTGCTGCTCAGTTCCGTATAGCGGCTGTAGCCCAGATGTTCCAGCATGTAGTCCAGCAAGTCGGGACTCTCTTCGGCGAACAAGGCTGGGGTAACCTTCAGGCGGGCACTCTTGAATTGGGATGCAAGATGCTGGTCGGCCTGGGTCAGAATTTCCTTGAGCTGGCTTGCGTTATAGCAGGTCTTGGCAATCACGGGGCCGCCAAAGGTGGATCCGGGATGGGAGACAAATTCCCCATCAATTTCTGCGCCCGGGAAGTAGGCCACGATAACGCCACCCTTGTGCAGGATAAAGCTTTTTTCTACGAATCTTCCCTCGGGATGGTAGTTCAGGAAACGTCTGCTTTGCAGGAAGGTTCCGTTGACGGATTCCTGGTCTACAAAACGGTCCAGTCGCTGGTCCAGTTCCTTGGTGTAGGGCAAAATTTCGTACATGTCCATAAGTTAGAAAAAGATTCGTCCAGCAAAACAGCGGTTTTGTCGGTTTTGTAAGAATTTGGCGGTTTCCTGAAAAGGGATATTTACTACTTTGGGCTACATGATTCAAGTTCCCTATTATCCCTTAAAGCGTGTGGTGGATTCTTATAGCGGTCGTCTGCAGAAGGCTGCAAGCCGCGTGGTGGAATCCGGCTGGTATATTCGTGGCGAGGAATGCCGCAAATTTGAGGCAAACTTTGCGGAGTATTGCGGTGCCAAATATTGCGTTGGGGTAGGGAACGGTCTGGAGGCACTTTCCCTAATCTTGAAGGGTTATATTGAGCTTGGTCGCCTGGAACCGGGCGATGGCGTCATTGTGCCGTCCAATACTTTTATTGCCACCTGGCTTGCGGTAAAGGCTGCGGGGCTTGTGCCTGTGCCTGCTGAACCGGATGCTGATACATGCGTGTTGACCTTGGGTTCTGTGGAGCAGGCTTTCTTGAACGCAACCTATAGCAATATTCGCGTCAAGGCGATTCTTGCGGTACATCTGTATGGCCGCCTTTGCCCTATGGATCGACTGAAGGCTTTTGCGGAAGATCGTGAAATTCTTTTGCTGGAAGATGCTGCCCAGGCTCATGGCGCCACCATGGATTGGAATAATTCATCCGATTCCCGTCGTGCCGGTAATCTGGGCGATGCTGCAGGCTTTAGCTTTTATCCGGGCAAGAACCTGGGGGCTCTTGGGGATGCTGGCGCTGTAGTCACCAACGATGAACCGCTAGCCCAGATGGTCCGAAAGATCGCTAATTACGGCTCCGAAAAGAAGTACGTTCATGAATGTGTGGGCGAAAACTCTCGCTTAGATGAAATCCAGGCTGCCGTTCTTTCTGTAAAGCTTCCGGAACTGGATGAAGAAAACGCTAGACGCAACGAAATTGCGGGGCGTTACCTCTCTGAAATTAGGAATCCTCTGGTAAAATTGCCTCTGGAAGCAACTGTTTTGCCTTCGGGACACTTGAGGCCCAACTGCATGTGTGGGGTGGTTGCCACTGACGACGATTTAAGATTCCACTGCAATTGCGTGTGGCATATTTTCCCGGTGCACTGTGGATATCCCGATGGGACCAGCTGCCGCGACGCCCTCCAGCTTCATTTGGCATATCATGGCATTGAAACCTTGATTCATTATCCGACCCCGCCTCATTTGCAGAAGGCTTTCGTGGATGCCTATGGGGTAGTGGGCTATCCCATCGCGGAAAAGCTGGCCAGGGAAGAATTGAGCTTGCCACTTCATCCCTTTATGACGGAAGTGGAAATCCAGGCGGTCATCGATGCCGTCAATAGTTTTGAGGCTCGTTAATGTTTGCGAAGAGTTTTCTTGGCTCTGGTGCAGTAACCGCATTTAACGCTCTGCGGGCTTTTGCCATCAATAAGTTGCTGGCAATTTTCCTGCCGCCGGCGGCCTTTGCCTGCGTGGGGCAGTTTATGAACTTGCTCTCTATCGGGCAGGCCACATCCAGCTTGGCTCTGCAAAACGGGTGGACCAGCTTGACTGCCCAGAATAAGGACAATGATAAGGAATTGCTGGGGATTTGGCATGGCGGTTTTAGACTGACCACCTTCGCAACCTTGTTTACCTGCATTGCGGCGGTACTGTTCTGCTTTATGGCGCCTCTGGAAAGTCTGTTTCCGGGAATGAATACCCGCCTGGTGCAAGCTGCCATCCTGTTTGCCTTGCCTGGCATTCTGTCCTCCAATATTATTACCATCACGGCCGCCGTAATGAACGGTCTGGGAGAGAATAAGAAATGGGCTCTCATCAATATGATAGCCTCCATGTGGCAGGTGATTTGGGTTGCGTTTTTCCTCTATACGGGGCGCCTTTCCGTACTTTCCATTATTGCGACCCAGTCGGTGGTGGCAGCCTTTTTTGCCATTCGCGTTGCAAGTCAGGCAGGCTTTAGCATTAAACGAGTCTGGTCTACGGCGGCTGATGTTCGCGGCCCCTGGCTGTCCTATGCCTTGATGGGACTGGTTCCCATGATCTTGAGCCCTGTGGTGTTGACCATCATTCGAACTTCTGTGGCTTCTAATTTTGGCAATGACGCCGCTGGCATTTGGCAGAGCGTCTGGAAAGTTTCCGACTTTTTATTCATGATGATGTCAGCCATCCTGACGGTGATTATTCTACCCAAGGTGTCCGCGAAACAGACTCGCCAGGAATTTTTTAGGCTGTTTAACCCCTTGCTGTTGCGGGTCATGGGTATCTCCCTAGTGGCAGTCTGTGCTCTTTATTTTGGTAGGGGAATTCTGGTGCAGGTCTTGTTCTCCAAGGCCTATATGGGAGCTGCCGACCATCTGTTCTACCAGCTGGTAGGAGACTTCTTTAGGGCTGGTGGTTTTGCTCTTGCGCTGGTCCTGATCGCCCGTTGCGAAACCAAGAAGTTCTTGACGGTAGAGATTATTTCCGAAGTGTTCCTGGCAACTTCTGCGGTAGTCTGCATGAGATTGCCCATGTTTGAATTTAACGGCCCCATGGTAGGCTACGCCCTGGAAAATCTGCTGTATTTTGTTGTCTTGTTTGTCATGGTTCGGAGGCTCAAGTGGAACAACCCCTAGTATCTGTCCTGCTGGCAAGCTACAACCATGAGAAGTATGTGGAGGCCGCCGTACGTTCCGTTATGGAACAGAAGGGTGTTTCCTTCGAGTTGATCGTGGTGGATGACGGCAGTCCCGATGGATCGCCCCAGCTGTTAAAGCGACTGTCCGACGAACTTGGCTTTAGACTGATTCACCGTCCTAACAAGGGACTGATCGGCACCCTCAATGAATTGCTGACCTATGCCCGTGGGAAATACTACTGCACGTTCTCTTCTGACGACGTGATGCCGCCCGATCGCCTGGCTCGACAGGTGCGATTCCTGGAAAGTCATCCGGAGGCTGTGGCCTGCTTTGGGCAGGTTATCCCCATGTCCGAAAGTGGCGTGGTGGGACAGAAGATGGACCCGCAGTTTCTGGAAGCGGTTCCTGAAATTCACTTTGATGAATTTTTCCTGGGAAAGAAGGCTCTTCATGGCTGTGCTGAAATGTTCCGCACGGAAACGATTCTTGGGCTGGGTGGTTATGATACCCGATTCTTCTTCGAGGATTACCCGCTGTACTTGCGAGTGCTTTATGAGTTTGGTCCCCAGCCGGTTTCTCCGGATATTGTGTGCTGTTATTATCGAGAGGATCACGGGAGTAACATGCACGCTAATCATGACCGCATGTACGGGGAAATCTTGAATATTATTGAACTGTACAAGGATCACGAGCTTTATCGTAGGGCTGTTAAAGTCTGGAAGGCTCGATGGTTTTCTGCATTGGCTTATGGCCAGAAGTGGAACGCCCTGAAACATCTGCCGAAACTGGCCAGTACTTCTCCTGAATTTTTGAAACGCTTTCCTAAGCTTTTTATTCCGTCTTTCCTTTTAAAACACTAGCTCATGATTACCGTCTGTGTCGCAACCTACAATGGCGCCTCTTATGTAAGGCTACAGCTGGAGAGTATCCTTTCCCAGCTGCCCCAGAATGCTGAAGTGGTCATTGCCGATGATGGTTCCACAGACGGAACTCTGGAGGTGATAGCCTCCCTTCAGGATGCCCGCATCCGGTTGCTGCCCGCGTCCAGCCATCTTGGGCCTACGTACAATTTTGAACGTGCCCTGCAGGAAGCCAAGGGCGATGTGATTTTCCTGGCGGATCAAGACGACGTTTGGATGTCGGGAAAAGTGCAGTCCATGCTGGATGCCTTGGGCGGTGATGTCTCCACAGCTCCCGCAGGTATGGCAATCCTGGCGGTTCATGATGCAAGTTTCATGGATGGGGAAGGACGTCCCTTGACCGTTTCTACGTCGGGTGGTTCCGTCAGTCGCATGTGGGAGGATCGTCCTTACAAGTCGGGACTGTTCTGCAACTGGCTCAAGAATACTTATACAGGTTGCTGCATGGCGTTTCGTCGGGAACTGCTGGAAAAGGCGTTGCCCTTCCCGAAGAATTTACCTATGCATGACCAGTGGTTAGGACTGATGGCGGAACGTCATTTTAAGGTGGCTGCTATCCAGAAGCCTCTGATCCAATATCGCATTCATAAAAAAAATGCCACCCAGCTGGTGGGCGGCAAATCTCGTGGTTTCGTGCAGCGCCTTAAGTGGCGGCTTGATCTGCTACGAAGCCTCCTGCATTGACAAATTCTTGCCAGCCCATCTGGACAAATGCGCCTGCTCGAGTCAGGTTCCCTTGGGCGGTTTCGTAATCCTTCAGGATGCGGCTCCATTCGGCAACATCTCGCTTAAACTTCACGTCCTTATGGATACGCTTCAAGAGCATGTCCTGCTTCCATTGGGCGGCTTCACCCAGGAATTTGCAGGAAACGTCCAGCGCGTCAAGATAGGCAGGAACTGCGTTGAGGAAGGTCTTCTCGAAATCCTTGGACTTGCCCTTGGCCTGTGCCAGGAGGTTCTTCTGGTTAATGACGTTCTTGCGCAGTTCGCTCATGAGTCGAACAATTCGTTCAAAATCTACCTGGGGCCAGATTAGGCAGAAAGGCCACATTTTCTTCCAGTGAAACTTGAACATGGACTCGTGGGCTGTGTTTTTTGCTCGCAGGAGTTCTTTCAAGTTCTCGAAGATAATCTGGGAAGGAAGTTTTTGTTTACTTGCGTTTTCACTCATGCGCCACAATATAGAAAAAGACGAAGTATTCCGCAGTACTAGCCCCTAACCCCTAGCCCCTAGTCCCTAAAAACATTAATTTACCCAATTTTTTCAAATCTTAACTTGCAGTTTTGTTGTAAGGAATTATATTCTATGCAGAAATCTTTAAAAAAGGAAACCTATGAATAACGAAGAACTTGAAACCGTGGCAACGGAGACCGATGCAGCCGAAACTGCAGCAAAGGCTCCCGCTAACATGAAGAAGTTTAAGATTCTGCTCATTGTCGATATCGTTCTGATTATCGGTCTGTTCATCTTGATGATGTGCATGAAGAGCTCTTACGAGGAACAGGCTAAGTCTTCCTATGACACCCAGATGACTGCTTACAAGTCCTCCGTGGATGAAGTTCGTTTTGATTTGTGGAAGTCCGTGGACCAGTACAACATGGCTTGGAACCTGGTCTATGCCACTCTGAACAGCGACAAGTCCCTGGCATCCTTCCAGGCAAATGTGAAGGCTGTAGAAGAAAACAAGGACGCTCGTCTGACTCAGCTGACTTACATCTATAGAAACGCTCTCCTGAACATGTATAACTCCGAAACCATCATCAACAAGGCTTTGGCTGAATACGGTGAACGTGGTCTTGCTGAAACCTTCCTGGTGAAGGATGAAGCAAGCGTGAAGGAAGTGGCTTGCGGTAAGGGTTGCGTGGTGACCTTCAACTTTGATGGCAAGAAGCTCAAGTCCGTGGACTACGAAGCTCTCAAGAAGATCAACATGACCGAAACCTTTAAGGTGGGTGAACCGGCCCCCTTCCACTTTGAGTAGGAGATTGCACAATGAACGTTAAAGTATTTTCCATCGTATTTACTTGCGTAGCCGCACTCCTCCTGGTGATGATCCTTGTCCAGAAGAATGGCTATGCCTCCCAGGCAAATGAAGCTTATGGTAAGAGCAGCACTGCCTACCAGAAGTATGGTTCCAGCACTCTGGAATATGTCGGCACCAACATCATGCTTTCCAAGCAGGTTTGGGCTGTGGCTTGCGGCATTGCCGAAAAGGGCGTCAAGACTTCCAGCGACATCAAGGCTATTGAACGTGCCGTTGCTCCTTCCGTGAAGGGTTCCGACAACTTCAAGACTCTGGTTCATCGTTTCGAACTGGCTCCCAGTTACTTCATCGAAGCCTCCTTCAAGAGCGTTTCTGAAGACAAGAAGACCAACTTGAAGACTCTCGCTGGTTACGCTGGCTTGAACATCTCCGCTCTCCAGGGCAATCCTTCTGCAGCAGCTGCTGATGAAGAACTGGACGAAGATGAAGAAGAAGGCGAAGAAGCTGTTGAAGAAGCTCCTGCTCCCGCTCCCAAGAAGGCTGCTAAGGCTAAGAAGGGCAAGAAGGGTAAGAAGAAGTAATTCGCTTTGAAATCCTAACTCTTTGACTCTCAACGAGTTACAAATTTCTCGAAAAATCTCGGCCTCTCGGTCGGGATTTTTTTGTTGTTTTTAGGGTGTGCGCCCACAGCTGTCATTCCGAGCGAAGTCGAGGAATCTAGCTGTTTTTAAGCTTTTTTCGGCATTTTTGAACTTTAAAGAGTGATTGTCAAAAGCTATCTTTACCTCGTAAAATTTTAAATAACACAAGGCGCCGGCTAACCCCCGGCAAGAGGTAAAAATGCTCATTCTTCGTGGTACTCCGGCTCTGTCGGACTTCCGTCTCCAGAAACTTCTGGCTGACTTCAAGAAAGAAAACCTGAACGTCGCAAGCGTTTACGCTGAATTCCTCCATGTGGTGGATCTGTCCGCCGACCTCAGCGCTTCCGAAAAGGAAACTCTGGAAAAGGTGCTCCACTACGGCCCCATGCGCGAAGCCAAGGCTCTGGAAGGTGAACTGTTCGTGGTTTGCCCCCGTCCGGGTACCATCAGCCCCTGGAGCTCCAAGGCTACCGATATCGCTCACATCTGCGGCCTGCCCGCTATCAAGCGTATCGAACGCGCCATTGCCTACTACGTAAAGTTTGAAGGCGCTGCTTCTGCCGATGCCCGCAAGGTTATCGAAGCCAAGATCCACGACCGCATGACTCAGGCCGTGTTCGCAGACACCGCCGCTCTGGGCGTCCTCTTCAGCAAGGAAGAACCGCGCCCCCTGAACATTATTCCGGTCCTTACCGAAGGCCGCGAAGCTCTCGTCAAGGCAGACAAGTCCATGGGTCTTGCTCTCTCCGCCGACGAAATCGACTACCTGGTCAACAACTTTACCGCTCTCAAGCGCAATCCCACCGACGTGGAACTGTACATGTTCGCTCAGGCCAACTCCGAACATTGCCGCCACAAGGTATTCGGTGCTGAATGGACCATCGACGGTGTCAAGCAGGACAAGTCCCTGTTCCAGATGATCAAGAACACCTACGCTCTGCACAACACCAACATCTTCAGCGCCTATAAGGATAACGCTGCCGTGATGAAGGGTGCAACTGCCGGTCGTTTCTACGCTGACCCCCGCACCAACAAGTATGACTTCCACAACGAAGAAGTGGACATCTTGATGAAGGTGGAAACCCATAACCACCCCACAGCAATTTCTCCGTTCCCCGGTGCTGCAACCGGTAGTGGTGGTGAAATCCGTGACGAAGGTGCTACTGGTAAGGGCTCCAAGCCTAAGGCAGGCCTCACTGGCTTTAGCGTTTCTAACCTGAAACTCCCTGGCGCCGTTCAGCCCTGGGAAAAGGATTTCGGCAGCCCCAGCCGTATTGCTTCCGCTCTGGACATCATGATCGAAGGTCCTCTTGGCGGTGCTGCCTTTAACAACGAATACGGCCGTCCCAATATCCTCGGTTACTTCCGTACTTTCGAACAGGAAGTTTCTGCAGAAAAGGGCAACGAAGTTCGCGGTTACCACAAGCCCATTATGCTGGCTGGTGGTCTCGGCAACATCAAGCACGACCACATCGAAAAGGGCCACATTGATCCGGGTGACCACCTGGTTGTGCTTGGCGGTCCTGCTATGCTTATCGGCCTTGGTGGCGGTGCAGCAAGCTCTGTGGCTAACGGTGCTGGTAATGAATCTCTGGACTTTGCTTCTGTGCAGCGTGAAAACCCCGAAATGGAACGTCGTTGCCAGGAAGTGATCGACCGTTGCTGGGCAATGGATGAAGAAAACCCCATTACCTTCATCCACGACGTGGGTGCAGGTGGACTTTCCAATGCCTTCCCGGAACTGGTGAACGATGGCGGTCTGGGCGGTAAGTTCGAACTCCGTAACGTTCCCAACGACGAACCGGGTATGAGCCCGTTCGAAATCTGGAGTAACGAATCCCAGGAACGCTATGTGATCGCTGTGGCTGGCAACAAGCTGGACATCTTCGACGCAATCTGTAAGCGTGAACGTTGCCCGTACGCAGTGGTTGGCGAAGCTATTCCCGAAAAGCATTTGACTCTGACTGATAAGCACTTCGGTTCTACTCCCATCGATATGCCGCTGGAAGTTCTGCTGGGCAAGCCGCCTCGCATGATCCGTAACGAAACCAGCCAGAAGCGCCCGCTCACTTCTCAGGTTGTTCCTGCTGACGCTTCCATCAAGGATATCGCACACCGCGTTCTCGCTAACCCCACTGTTGCAGACAAGACCTTCTTGATCTCCATCGGTGACCGTTCCGTGACCGGTATGATCTGCCGCGACCAGATGGTTGGCCCCTGGCAGGTTCCTGTAGCTGACTGCGCTGTTACCTCTGCAACTCTCGACACCTACGAAGGTGAAGTGATGTCCATGGGCGAACGCGCTCCCATCGCCTTGATTTCTCCGGCTGCCGCAGCTCGCATGACTGTTGCTGAATCTCTCACCAACATGGCTGCCGCTTACGTTCCGGATATGGGCCGCGTAAACCTGTCCGCTAACTGGATGGCAACTCCTAACTACGAAGGTGACGGTGCTGACCTGTACGAAGCTGTAAAGGCTATCGGTATGGAACTCTGCCCGGAACTTGGCATTACCATTCCGGTGGGTAAGGACTCCATGTCCATGAGCACTGTTTGGGCCGACGAAAAGGGTAGCCACCGCGTTACTGCTCCGATTTCTCTGGTCATCAGCGCCTTCTCTCCCTGCGCCGACGTTCGCAAGACCATGACCCCGCAGCTCATCCAGAACAACGATACTACCTTGATGTTGGTTGACCTGGCTCGCGGTAAGAACCGTATGGGTGCATCCATTGCCGCTCAGGTTTACAATATGCTTGGCGACAAGGCTCCGGACGTTGATTCCGCTAAGGAACTCCGCGCCTTCTTCGAAACCATCCAGAAGCTCAATGCCGATGGCAAGATCATGGCTTACCACGATAAGTCTGATGGCGGTCTCTATACCACCGTTACCGAAATGGCTTTCGCAGGTCACGTTGGTGTTACTTTGGATGTGAACGCTCTCCAGGGCAATGTCATCGACGCTCTCTTCAACGAAGAACTGGGCGCTGTGATTCAGGTTGCAAACGCAGACGTTGCTGCTGTTAAGGCTGCCTTCGCTGCTGCTGGCCTGGCTGATACCGTTTCTGAAATCGGTAAGCTGAACAACACTTACAACATCGTGATTGGTGACTACGCCGAAGGCCTCTCTGACCTTCGCGCCATCTGGTCCGATACCACTCGCCGCATCGCCGCCCTCCGCGACAATCCGGCTTGCGCTGAAAGCGAATACACCCTCAAGCTGGAACAGGATGATCCGGGTATCACCCCCAAGGTCACCTTTGACCTGGCTGCAAGCGCAAAGATCATCAAGGATTACTCCAGCCGCCCGAAGATGGCAATCCTCCGTGAACAGGGCGTTAACGGCGAACTGGAAATGGCTGCCGCATTTGCTAAGGCCGGTTTCGAATCCATCGACGTCCATATGACCGATATCTTGAGCGGTCGCGTAAGCCTGAAGGACTTCAACGGTCTGGTGGCTTGCGGTGGCTTTAGCTACGGTGACGTTCTTGGCGCTGGCGAAGGCTGGGCAAAGAGCATCTTGTTCAACCCCAAGGCTCGCGCAGAATTCGAAGCCTACTTCAACCGTAAGGACACCTTCACTCTGGGCGTCTGCAATGGCTGCCAGATGGTTTCTAACCTGAAGGACTTGATTCCGGGCGCAAAGCACTGGCCCCGCTTCGTTCAGAACCTCTCTGAACGCTTCGAGGCTCGTTACTGCTCTCTGAAGGTTGAAGATACTCCGGCTGTGCTCCTGAAGGGTATGGCTGGCTCTGTTCTGCCGATCGCTGTGGCTCACGGTGAAGGCCGCGCAGAATTCGCTTCCCGCGAAGCTGCAGAAGCCTGCTTGAAGACTGGCCTCGTGGCTCTCCGCTACGTGGACGGCAAGCACGAATACACCGAACGCTACCCGCTGAACCCCAACGGTTCTCCGTTTGCAATCAACGGCCTCTGCTCTGAAGACGGTCGCGCTCTCGTCATGATGCCGCATCCGGAACGCGTGTTCCGTACTTGCCAGTACTCCTGGCATCCGGCTGAATGGGGCGAAGACGGTCCGTGGATGCAGCTGTTCCGCAACGGCCGTATTTTCGTAGGCTAACCCCACCCGATTGTCATCCTGAGCGAAGTGCGTAGCACGTAGTCGAAGGATCTAGCATTCAAAAACATCCGCTTCCTGCCTCACCGCAGGGGCGGATGTTCTTTTTATGCGTCTTTGTCACTCACTGACCCTTGTGCTCCATCGGCTTCCACTATGTTTGTCAAATTTTACTAGTGATGGGCACTATACAAAGCTATATTTGTGCCATCAAAAAGGGTTTTGACATGAAAAGAGTTTCTACTACGCTCGCCCTCGCTCTGGGCGCATTTGCAACATTAGCTTCCGCTGCTCAAATTCAGGGTTTTGTTTCTGGATATGCACCTGGCGATGTTAAGGTGAAGCAGACTGTTAATGGTGTTGAATCTAATTACGACCTTCATTCCGACATTGCCTATAGCTTGGGTGGCGAGTTCCTGGTATTCCCTGCTGGTCCCCTCATGGTGGGTGGCGGTCTTGGCTTTGTTAGTGTGCAGAAGGATGGCGACAATAACGTTGTGATGCCCGCAGTACCCCTGTTTGCTTCCGTTGGCGTAATCGGCCCCGAAAGATGGGATGCTCGTCCTTACTTTGAAGCCCGATTCGGTTACCCGATTCCTGCTTCTAAGTTCATGACTTGGTGGAACAAACCCTTGAATTTTTATGCAAGTGCAAACGTTGGCGTGCAACTGCCTTACCATATGGGTGTTGAACTCAACTGGTCTTACTTGACCATGGAAAAGAACTTTAAGAAAAGTGATGCTGACTATCGCTTCAATTCCATGAAGTTTGGCGGTTCTATTACGGTTCATTTTGATCTGTTCAAGAGCGATGACGAATCGAACGCTGCTTCTGCTGTAAAGGACGATGTTGCCGCAGAACCGGTTGCAGAACCTGCTGCCGAAGAAAATTCCTACGGATATTCTTCTGACGAAAGTGCAACGGAATCTTTGCCTACTGAAGAACCGTCTTATTCCGATTACTATGGTGAACCTGCTGCAGATCAGCCGGCAGAAGAATCCGTGACGGAAGAATCCGCAGGTGAACAGACTCCTGTATCTGAAGAACCTTATGCAGGCTCTGATGAACAGGCTTCTGAAGAGTCTGAAGTAGCTTCCGAAGAACCCGCATCCGAAGACGCATCTCCTGCTGAAGATGCTGCAGAGGAATCCGTTGCGGAAGAAACTCCTGCCGAAGAAACTGTAGCAGAACCTGAACCGGAACCCGAGCCTACCGTAGCTCCTGCTCCGGAAAAGAAGCCTGCCGCTAAGAAGGCCTCCAAGAAAAAGGCTGCTAAGAAGTCCAAGGCAAAAAAGTCATCCAAGAAGTCTAAGGCTAAGTCCAAAAAGAAGAAGTAAAGCCTAGATCTGATTAAGTTAGAGGTGCCGCGTTTCGCGGCATTTCTTGTTCGAATGATTGGTGAAAAATGTCTGAACAATTAACTCGTGATTCTTTGGTGGAATTCTTCGGTGCTGAAGAATACACTCGTCTATGCCGCCACGAAGCTGGCCATGCCCTAGTTGCGTTCTTGTTTAAGCGTCCTCTGGAATATGTGAAGATGACAAACTCCAAGGAACGTTCGGGCATTACCCGCATTACGGGAAGTGAGCTGGATGGCTCTGCCCATATCGCGATTGCGGGCCATATTTCCGAGTTTCTCATCCGCAAAAATTTCGCCTGCGATCTGGACACGTTAATGCGTGAGCTGCCTGCGGAACTGTACAAGAGCGATGCGGACTACCAGAGTTTTCAGGCTGCCTGCTATTACTTCCAGATGTCCGAAGTGAACGTGGTGGAACAGTGCTACAATATCCTTATGGCCTGCCAGAAAACCTTGCTGACTATTGCGGAAGAATTGGTGCAGCGCACCTGCCTGACCCGCGAGGACATTGAAGAAATCTTGAAAAATAACGGGAAGTAATTTCCCACCTCGCTTTTTTCACGATTATTATTTTCTTTTTTACACACCCTTAACACGGAACTTTTTTCGCGCCCCTTTTCCCGCAAATTCCATTGGTCTATATTACCCGTTGAGGTGTAATATGACTAGGATGTTTTTGCGTTTGGTGGCCGCTGTTGCCGTGTGCGGAGGACTGGTTGCTTGTGGTGATGATGGGACGACTTCCCCAATGGAGTCTCCTGTTACACCTGGATATTCCGAAAGTTCCGAAATTGTTGCATCAAGTGATTCTGAAAACAATAGGGCTGAAACAATTCTTCATTCCAGCAGTTCCATCTTGCAAAATGAGATGAGTTCATCAGCGGAATTTCATATCACAAGCTCATCTTCTCTTGCGGAATCAAGTCCCTCATTTCATGTAGAATCTAGTTCTTCTGTGCTCCTGACCACGTCAAGTTCCTCGGGCTTTCTGGTTGTGTCAAGTTCCTCGGAAACAGTGGTCGCGCCGTCCACCGATCCCATGCCCAACAACGGCATTCCATACATCCGCATTACGGTTCCCGATAGCGCGGCCCTGAACGATACGGATGCAAATGGAGAATCTATTTATAGTGAGGCTGTCATCGAAATTGCGGGCAACGGCCTGTATAATGATGTGCCGGCCTCGGCGGGGAAGGTGCGCTACCGCGGAAATTCCACTCGCCTTTGGTATCCCAAGAAGCCCTATCGAATTAAGTTCAGCGAAAAGACGGAAGTGCTGGGCTTGGCTGCAAATAAGGACTGGGTTCTGCTGGCCAATTACCGCGATCAAAGCAAGTTCATGAACGCAGTGGTTTTCGACATGGCCCGCAACATGGGCAATTTCAAGTTTGTCAATGCCAACCGTTTTGTAGAAGTTGAAGTGAACGGCGACTACAAGGGGATTTACCAGCTGACAGAACCGATCGAACAGGCTGCAAACCGCGTCAACATTGACAAGACCACCGGCGTGCTGTTCAATATGGACAAGGATGACGGTCCGGAATTGAATACCTGGGACAATAACAATTTCTGGAGCAGCGTCTATAAGTTGCCTATGGCGGTGAAGTACCCGAAGAACGTGACGTCCGACGATTTGCAATCCATCCAGGCGGACTTCGCCAAGGTGGAACAGGCTATTGCCGATAGCGACTTCGCGACCTTCTCGTCCCTCATGGATGTGGCAACCTTCATCGATTACCTGATTATTCAGGAAGTGACCCGCAACGTGGAAATTGAAGCACCCCGCAGTACTTATCTGTACAAGGAAAGTGCCGATGGCAAGTATGCTTTCGGTCCCATCTGGGATTACGACGGCGGTTTCGGCTACAGCTGGAACGAAGATACGTTCCAGTATTTCAGCGAGGATTCCTGGATTCTCAGCAGTGGCAATCCCAGCAAGAGCCCTTACAACTGCGTCGCCGCCAATATGAACGACTGGGGAACCTGCAATACCACTAGCGGGAATTCTGGTGGAAGTGCGGGTGGCCGCGGCGGAATGAACAACTTCGGTGGTGCTGGCGGAGGTTTCCCTGGTGGTTCAGCTTCCTCTTGGGACGGCTACAGCGAAAGCGGTTTCTTCACCAACCTCTTTGCAAACGAAGAATTTCTTGCCGCCTATAAGGCCCGCTGGAACGAACTGAAGGACGTCCTCTACAATTACGCTACTGGCGAACTGGATGGCTATGTGGCTCTTTGCAAAAATGCTCTGGACAATGATGCCGCCCGCTGGCAGCCCAAGCGCAGCTACACTACGGACATTGCAAGTCTCAAGAGCTGGCTGCAGAAAAGAATCGCCAACTACACAAGCGTAGTCGCCGCATATTAATTCAGAATTTGTTTGGTGAAAAAAAGACCAGCCCTTTTGAGGACTGGTCTTTTTCTTGCATTGTCATGCACAACAAAGTGCCGTTGTCATCCTCGACTTGATCGAGGATCCAGCATTACTTCAAAGCAGCAATAATAGCGTCGCCCATGCCGGTGGTACCGACCTTGGTGCAGCCTTCCTGGTAGATATCGCCAGTGCGGTAGCCCTGAGAAATCACCTTTTCGCAAGCAGCTTCGATAGCGCGTGCAGCTTCTTCTTCCTTGAAGGTGTAGCGCAGCATCAAAGCGGTGGAGAGGATCTGGGCCAGCGGGTTAGCGATGCCCTTGCCAGCGATGTCCGGAGCGGAACCACCTGCCGGTTCGTACAGACCGAAGGAACCTTCAGCGATAGAAGCGGAGGGGAGGAGACCCATGGAACCGGTGAGCATTGCGCATTCGTCGGTCAGGATGTCGCCGAACAGGTTCGGGCAGAGCATCACGTCGAAGTCGCGGGGGCGCTTCAGGAGCTGCATAGCAGCGTTGTCAACGTAGAGGTGTTCGAGAGTCAGTTCCGGATAGTCCTTGATGACTTCGTTCACAACTTCGCGCCACAGAACGGAAGTGGTCAGAACGTTAGCCTTATCGATGGAAGCAACCTTCTTGTTGCGGAGCATTGCTGCGTCGAAAGCGAAGCGAGCGATACGTTCCACTTCGTAGCGGCTGTACTTCATGGTGTCGAAACCGATTTCTTCCTTGGAGCCAGGAACGCCTTCGCGGCCCTTGGGCTGACCGAAGTAAACGTCACCAGTCAGTTCACGAACGGTAAGGATGTTGAAGCCGTCACCGACGATGTCAGAACGGAGCGGGCAAGCGCCAGCAAGTTCCTTATAGACGCGAGCCGGGCGGAGGTTGCAGAAAAGCTTGAAGTGCTTACGGAGGGGGAGTAGAGCACCACGTTCCGGCTGCAGGTTAGGAGGCAGGTGTTCCCACTTGGGGCCGCCCACAGAACCGAAAAGAATACAGTCAGAAGCTTCACCCAGCTTGAGGGTGGATTCCGGCAGCGGAGAACCGCTTTCGTCGTAAGCAGCGCCACCAACGTTGGCCCATTCTGCGTTCACGTCGAAACCGAACTTCTTGGAAACAACGTCCAGAACGCGGACAGCTTCCTTCATCACTTCCGGACCGATACCGTCGCCCGGGAGAACTGCAATCTTGTAATTCTTGCTCATTATTGAGTCCTTTGTTTAAATTTGAACGGCGTAAAAATAGTAAAATTATTTCTTTCCGCCTAGTTCTCGAGGATGGAATTGGCGGTGTTCCTGCTTGATAAATTCCTTGTCTACGTGGGTGTAGATCTGGGTGGTGCTGATGTCGGCGTGGCCAAGCAGTTCCTGCAGTACGCGAAGGTCCATGCCTGCTTCCAGGCAGTGGGTGGCGAAACTATGGCGGAAGGTATGGGGCGAAACCTGCTTTGTCAGGTGCAGGGTATGTTGCTGCACAATCTTCCAGGCACCCATACGGCTCATGGGCTTGCCGCGAGAATTTAGAATTACGTTGTCTGTACTCGGGTGGGTGAGGGGGCGACCACGCTCAATCCATTCCTTAAGGTTTTCCTTGGCCTTGCTTCCCAGAGGAATCAAACGCTGCTTGTTGCCCTTGCCTATGGGTGTCAGCCATTCGTTGTCCAGATCCAGCTGGGCTAGCTTGATTCCTAATGTCTCAGAAATTCGGAGGCCTGCGCTGTACATTAATTCAAAGAGGGCTGTGTCGCGCAGTGGGTTCTTGCCGTGGGCGGCGCTCTCAAATACACTGTCCACTTCTTCCCGCGTGAGGTACTGGGGCAGGTAATGCCCAAGGCGTGGCGTTGCCAGCATGCTTTCGGTGCTGAAGTCGTACTCACCCTGGTTCTGCATGTACTTGAGGAACCCGCGGAGGCTGGAGAAGTGCCTTGCGATGCTTGTGGCTGCGTATTCAATTTGGTCGTCGCTGCGCCCCTCTGACTTGCCGTTCCCGCTAGTTACCTTGCCAGCGGCAACTGTCAAGAATTCATCCAATTTTTCCGGAGTCAAATCCTTCAAGTCCAGTGCCTGCTCGTCCAGCCAGCCTACGAAATGTCGCAGGTCTTCCTGATAGCTCTGGATGGTCATGGGGGAGAGGTTTCGCTCCACTCCAAGGTATGCCAGAAAGGCGTCAAGACGGTTGGAATTTAGGCTCATGAGCAATTAATAATTAACAATGAACAATGAACAATTAACAATGAAGGATGAATGATGAGTTATGAGATGCGATGTATAAATTATGAAATTTTCGGGGTTTTTGCTGATGGTACGACCTTTTTCGTGATTCATAATTCGTAATTAATCATTTGTAATTCATAATTGCGAAATTTTTTTAAAAAAATTTGCCCTTTCCCCTTGCCAACCATCCCGAATAATTCTAATATTGTGCCCGTCGATGAGACAAAGCGACAATGGATGATTAGCTCAGTTGGTAGAGCAGCTGACTCTTAATCAGCGGGTCGCAGGTTCGACCCCTGCATCATCCACTAAGCTCTCGAAAGGGAGCGTAAAAGCGACAGACAAAGATAAGCGACTCGAAAGAGAACGAACTTTGAAACTTCGACTTTTATTTTTGCGATCGTTACCAACAATGGATGATTAGCTCAGTTGGTAGAGCAGCTGACTCTTAATCAGCGGGTCGCAGGTTCGACCCCTGCATCATCCACTAAAAGACCTCTCGAAAGAGAGGTCTTTTTGCGTTTTCTCGAAAGATTTTTTTGTACGTTATAAAATACTGGCTTACCGTTCCCGCGGACCTAGTTAAAGGATTTTTAACGGCGAGGAGTCGGATAAAATATCAGGTCACTCGTTCAGCAAAGTGGTTGAAAAAAACGTAAGAAAATCCTATCTTTTTATAACATTAGAGTAAATTTTTTAACAGACTGGTTGTTCTAGATGAAGATTGTTTTGCCTGTTGCCGGTAACGGATTGCGCCTCCGTCCTTATACGGAGAATGTTCCCAAGTGCTTGCTTCCTGTTGCCGGAAAGACAATTTTGGATTGGATCGTCGAAGATTCCTTGTTCCTGAAGCCTTCCGAAACCGTGTTCATTACGGGTTATAAGGCAGAAGTTGTAGACGACTTTTTGGAAACTCGCAAGGACTGGGGCAAGACCCGCACGGTGGTGCAGTCCAATCCTCAGGGCTTGGGTGAAGCTATTAGCCTGGCTCTCCCGTATGTGGAAGACGGCGAACCGCTCCTGATTATTTTGGGCGATACCCTTTTCGAAGCGGACCTTACCGTTCTGGAAAATGCTCAGGACAATATCCTCTACACTTACAAGGTGGAAGATCCCCGCCGTTTCGGAGTGGCAGTTACCGACTCTACCGGCCGCATTGAACGCCTGGTGGAAAAGCCTCAGGAATTCGTTTCCGACGAAGCTATCGTGGGCATCTACTACATCAAGGATACCAAGGTCCTGAAGGAATCCCTGAAGTACCTCATGGATAATAACATCCGTACCAAGAACGAATTCCAGCTGACCGACGCCCTCGAGATGATGATCCAGAAGGGTTGCAAGTTCCGTACCGCTCCTGTGACCAAGTGGCTGGATTGCGGCCTTGCCGAGACCTTGCTGGAAACCAACGCCATCGTGCTGAATCGTAACGACAACTCTGCCGAAGCTAGCTTTGAAGGCTGCGAAATTATCGCTCCCTGCTACATCGGTAAGGACGTGCAGCTCTCCAATTGCAAGATTGGTCCCAATGTCTCTATTGGCGACGGCTGCATTATCGAGAACAGCTCCCTGCAGGATGTGGTGGTCTGGGACGGCATTAAGATTTCCGACAAGAAATTGGATAACGTCATTATTCACGAATAGTCTTTCGTTTCGGCTTGGCTTTTGGCCCCGCTGGTGCTGAATGCAAGTAAGAACGGCTCCCCTTTGGGGAGCCTTCTTTCGTTTAAAAGGTAATGTTTGAGATGGCCTGCAGGTGCGGGCTGGCTTTCGTTATTGAACGTCCAGCTGGACCTTGTAGGCCGGCTTGCCTCTGTAGTTCACCAGGTCCTTGCGGGGAGCGGTAATGACCTGCAGGTTCTTCTTGGTAACACCCTTCTGCTGCTGGAGAACCTTCAGCATTTCCTGGTTGCGCTTGTCGGCCATGGCGAAGATTTCCTTTTCCAGAGCGGAACGGTTCAGGTCCTTGGAATGTTCCTTGGCGTAGGCGGTGAACAGGCTGTCCTTATCGTCGATGGCGATGATTTCGCGTTCATCCAGTTCGTTCAGGGCGGTCTTGTTGTTCTTTGCCTTGTAGTATTCCGTCTTCAGCTTGCGGGTGCGGAAGGCGTCCACAGTCTTCTTCATGTTGAAGCTCTGGACGAATACCATCTTCAATTTCGGGTCGGCAGTGACTGCCTGGACCATCTTGCCGGCCTTCTCGAACTGTTCACTTTCGAAGCTGACGTTCATGGGATCAATAAGGACTTCGTCGTTCTTGCCAGTGTTAATGCCAAGAGCGCCTGCACCGGAGTTCGCCAGGTTGCCTACCAACTTCAGGGGAGACACGGCCACCTTGATCAGCAGGTTCATGACGGTCTTCCAGATGATCTTTCCGTAGGAAAATTCCGGATCCTGGAGGTTACCCTTCACGGGGATATCGAATTGGATCTTGTCGTCCTTATCCTTTAAGATGTACAGGCCAATCTTCATGGGGACGGTGAATTCCGGATCCGTATTGGGATCCTTGTCGCCGACGTTGATGTTGTAGATGTCGATGGTGTTCTTGCTGTCCAGATCGTACTTGTTGATTTTGTTGTCGCTGGCAAAGGCCAGGGTGCCTGCGCTGATGGGATAGCCCGTAAAGTGGTGGCTATAGGGGGTGAAATGCTTCAGGGCCAGGTTCTTGACGCTGACGTAGGCGTCCATGGTGCTCATGTCGGAGAGGGCGCCCTTGTACTTGACGCTCAAGCTGCCGCCATCGGGGAAGTTTGCTCCTACGTTCACGGCGCAGGGGGTGTTGAAGTTAATGTTGTTGCCGGTGACGGTAATGTTGCTGACGGTAAAGCTGAAGGGCTTCTTCAGGGTCATGTCGTTGGCAGTAAAGTTGGTGTTCTTGACCAGCAACTTGTTCAGCACAAATTTCAGGGGCTTTGCGGGTTCCTTGGCTTCCTTCTTGGCTTCTTCCTTAGCTTCTTCCTTAGCGGCGGCTTTAGCTGCTGCCTGGGCTGCTGCAGAGGTGTCCACGGGGGCGTCTGCCACGGTGATGGAGTCGGTCATGTCCACAGCGGCGCTGGCGGAATCGCTTTCGAAGGTGGCGTTGGAATTGCTCTTGAGCAGGGTGGCAAAGTTGTTGCCCTTCTTGAACATGTCGAAGTGTGCGTTGACACCGTCTACTACGACAGAATCCACCTTAATGTCCATGTCGTTGATATTTGCCTTGGCGACGCCTACGTTAATCTTGTTCAGGCTAATGGTCTTGCCGGAGGTTTCCGTAAGCACGATATCGCTTAAGGAAACGGTTCCCTTCACGTCGGAAGCGATGGGGGCGTTCACGTTACCGGCCACATCCAGATCTACATCCAGCATGCCGCCGAAGTCCTTATAGGTCAGGAAATCCTTCAGGTAGGGATTTGCTACCGCCAGACTGAAGTTGTGGAGGCCCACAATCACGTTGAAGTTGGAGGTTTCCATATTGAAGAGCAGTTTCACATCCAGGTCGCCGCCATCGGCAAACTTCAGGGTAAGGCCAATGTCCGTATCCTTGTTGCTGAAATAGATGGCGGGAATCAGCAGGGAGAAGTCCACCAGCTTGAACTTGGAACCCACCTTCTGGTCCTTATAGATGATGTTGCTCTTTTCGATGGTAATGTTATCAATGGCAAGGTTTAGACCGTGCAGTGCCTGAGAGACGCTATTGCTGATGTTCAAGGTGTCCGTCTTGGCGGAATCACCCTGGGCCACGACGGAGTCCTGAGCGGGAACAGCTTCGATAGCGGTGGAATCTTGAGCGGCGGAGTCCTGGGCGCTGGTGTCTGCCGCAGCGAGCTTCTGCAGAATATCTGTGAAGTTGAACTGGTCCCCGTTCTGAATCACCTGGGCGTAAAGACCTCTCAGGTAGATTTCGCTGACGTTGATTTCCTTGGCCAGGAGGCGTGTGGGATCCAGGTTGATCCTGAAGGCGTCAAAGCCTACAAAAGGCGTCTTGCCGTCCTGTTCATAAACCATGAGAGAGTCGATGGACAGGGTAAAGGAAGTAAGGCTGAAGCTGATGTCGGCAACCTTGATGTCGCGACCTATCAGTTCCTGGGCGTGCCCTTCGATATAGTTTCGGGCGATGGAGGGTGCCACCTTGATGGCGGTAATCAGCAGGGCGATAAGTGCCCCTAGGACAATCAGGACTATATAACGCTTCTTCATGTTCCCTAAAATAGAAATGTTTTAATTTTCGTTAATCACGTCCAGAAATTCCTTGCCGTATTTACTGAGCTTCATCTGGCCGATGCCGGGCACTTCCGCAAGTTCTGTAAGGCAGGTGGGACGCCTGTGGACAATTTCCAGCAGCACCTTGTCGCTGAAGATTACATAGGGCGGCACTCCCGCGTGGTCCGCCAGATTCCGGCGGTGTATTCGGAGGGCTTCGAAGAGGGTGGCGTCGCTGCCTTCCAGTTCCTCCTTGGCGCTCAGACGAACGTGGGTGGGTTCGCTAGACGTCTTTTGTAATCCGCGACGATCCAGACTGCGTCTTTCCTTGGGGGCCACCATTTCGTCTAAGACTTGGGCCAGTTCAATCTTCTTTTCGCCGAAAAGGACTTGCCTTCCGAAATCTGTAATACGCAAGGTCTTCTGGTCCGTATAGCTCATGGTGAGGCAACCCAGGTGAATCATTTGCTGGATGTAGGATTTCCATTTCTCGGCAGGGGTGGTAATCCCCACACCAAAGGTTTTCAGCTGGTCGTATTTTTTAGTGATGATTTCGAAACGGTTGGAACCCCGCAGGATGTCAATGATCATGGCGGCGTTTTCCGTCTCGTGGGTTCGGGCGATGGCGCTCAACGCCTTTTGCGCCAGGATGGTTCCGTCGAATCGTCGGGGCGGGTGCCTGCAGACATCGCAGTTTCCGCAATCGCTTTCCATAATCTCGCCGAAATACCCCAGAAGGATTCGCCTCCTGCAGATGAGACTGGTGGCGTAATGCTGGATGCGATTCAACTTTTCTAGCTGGAGGTTTCGTTGGGCGGCGTCGGGACACTCCTTGGCGAATTTTGCCAGCTGTACCACGTCCCCGTCGGAATAAAACATAAGGGTGTCCGCCGGCAAGCCATCGCGACCTGCACGCCCGATTTCCTGGTAGTAACCCTCCATATTTTTCGGGGTGTTATAGTGAATCACGTAACGAATATTGCTTTTGTCGATTCCCATGCCAAACGCAATGGTGGCGCAGATGACTCGGGTGCGGTCAAACAGGAAATTGTCCTGAACGCGGGCTCGATCCTCGGGGCTCATGCCGGCGTGATAAGCTTCCGCATGGATACCCACTTTGGACAACTCTTCCGCTACCGTCTCCGTGGACTTTCGGGAGAGACAGTAAATAATGCCCGCTTCCTTACGGCGATCTCGGATGAAGTCCGTTATTTCGCCCAGCTTGCTCTTTTTCGTGTAGTTGCATTTGACTGTCAGGGATAGGTTCTTGCGGTCGAAGCTGTCCTGGATCAGGTTTTCTGCAGGTATGGAAAGCTGCTTCAGGATGTCTTCGCGGGTAATGGCGTCCGCAGTTGCCGTCAGGGCTAGCATGGGTACGCTGGGAAATTTCTCCCTCAGTTTAAACAGCTGGGTGTATTCCGGGCGGAAATCGTGACCCCACTGGGAAATACAGTGGGCCTCGTCAATAGCGAACATGGAGATGCAACCCTGAGGCAAAAGATGGTCCATTTCGAAAGTCAAACGTTCCGGAGAGATGTAGAGCAGTTTCAGTTTCCCTTCGCAAAATGCCCTACGGATTTCTGCCGCTTCCTCTGAGGATAAACCGCTGTTCAATGCCGCCGCCGGGATTCCGTTTTCCTTCAGGGAATCCACCTGATCTTTCATCAAGGCGATCAGGGGCGAAACCACCACGGCGCACCCGTCAAATACAAGCGCTGGAATCTGGTAGCATATGGACTTGCCGCCCCCTGTAGGCATTAGCGCCAGGGTATCCTTTTGGTCTAGAATCTGGAGGATTACTTCCTTCTGTTTCGGGCGGAAATCGCTAAACCCGAAATACTCTTTCAGCTTCTTGAGGGCGGTGGGGTACAGTTCGTTCATACGTCAAATATAATAAAAAGTGTACGAATGTGCAGTAGTTTTATTTTTTAACAAGAATTTCAGTGTCATTTTGACTCGGTAAAAAACAAAATATTCTCTAAAATTATGATTTAAATAATAATCTATCATTTTGCGTGATAAATGCCATACGAATAATGTATTTGAATCCCTCTTCAGGAATGTCTACCTTGTGGCCATCGAAAGAGAAAACATCAAAAAAACTTTTAAAAGGAGTTTAAAATGAAAAAGATAATTCTCTTGATTATGGCAATCAACTTCTATGCTTTCGCCGCCTACATTGATTTTGGCGCAGGCTCGGGAAATGGAGCTGTATTATCCGATAATTTTGACGTGACCGATGAATGCGGTTCCAATTGCACCAACGGCGCTATCGAATATGGTGTTCGTATTGGTGGGCATCTGGGACAGAAATTTGTACTCGCAGGTGAATTTGACGGACTGGCAAATGTCTACGTGGATGGGGATGACTATATGATGTTTAACTCCTTCTTTGTTGGACCTAGCTTGATCTTCTATCCTGGAGAACATTGGCAGCTGTCTGGTTCTTTGGGATATGCCTGGACTGCCAACAGGGTTGATTTTGACGAAGTCAGCCTTTCGGATGGAAACGGCCTGGGTATGGCTTTGTCCTTCGGTTATGAAATAGGAAAGGACAAAGGTGCTTTAGTGGGTGCTAAGCTTTTCGCAACCACCGTGGGAGTTGGAGATGGTGAGACCATGTCAAATGGAGGTGCAATGCTCTTTGTCCGCTTCTATAGCAAATAAGAACTTGAATATATCGGATATACTGCTACAAAAAAGGAGGACCCTTCGGGGTCCTTCTTTGCATCAAAATGTTTTAGTCTCACTTACTGTTCTTTTTTCTGACGGGTAAGAATCATGGTGATGATTTCTAGAATTAGGAAACTGCTGCTAATCACTAGAACTGCATTTCTAAAATCTGCCGTGGCAACGAAAATGTTCAAGGTCACAAAGGCGATGGGGCAGATTACAGCGAACTTATATCGTTTCTTGATTAAGACCACGTATACGATCAAAGCCAGGATGGCTGCGGTAAAGAATAGAATGGAAGATTCCAGGGGAATTGCTTCCAGCGAGTCTTCTACAGCGATGAATAGCAGACCCACTTGTTGCACCAGCAAGGCGAGAATGGCAAGGCCGATGCCTACGATTCGCAAAATGTGAATGTCATCTTTTTTCAGGTTGATAAAGAAATTCTGAATCGCTCCCCCCGCTTTCTGGGATTGTCCGGTAACGGAAAGTTCCAGGAAGATGGTGGGGAGGGAGAGAATGGCGGAGAAGTTGGCACAGCCCTTGGCAACGTCCGCACCCATGCCGTACCAGGATAAGTGCTGGGTGGTGTAGAACAGGGAGGCGAATGCCACTATGGGAATGAACAGTGCCGGAATCCAGGTATAGCCCTTGCACTTGTAGGCCCGAATCAGGTAAATCAGGGAGAAAGCTAGAGCTGCCAGGGTAATGAGAATGGCTTCGTAATTGAAGGTGGCGCTAATGTGTTCTAAGCCCTTTCCGAAGTCGTAATCGTGGCCGCTGGTCCAGCCATTGACCACTGTAAATGCGGTGGCGGCGATATTCAATACCAGGGTAAAGATGATGAACACCATGGCGAATACACGCAGGGGGTGCATCTTCTTACTGTTCTCGCGGATGGCCTGCTTGGAGGAAAAGTCCTTGAGTACGTCTACGGTTTCGTTCTTGAATTGATTCAATGCCATGGGTTAAGCCTACTAGTTTTTCTCGGTGCTTTAATATACTATTTTTGGAGCATGAAATCCTGTGATTCAGATGAGTTGAACGTTCTTATCCTGGCGGCAGGCCTGGGAACCCGTCTCCGCCCCTTGACTAGCGATGTGCCTAAACCTCTCGTGCCTGTTGTGGACAAGAGTATTCTGGAGCAGCAGGCTCTTAAGGCTCGTTCTATTGGCGATGTTCGTTTGCATGCCAATGCCCACTATTTGGCCGACCAGATTGTGACAGAAGGTGAACGCCTGGGCTTTGAAAAGGTCTGGGTGGAATATCCTGAGATTTTAGGAACGGCTGGACCGTTAAAGCGTATTTATCGGGAAGGTTACCGCGGTGGCTTGCTCATTATGAACGGAGATGCCTACTGCGGTTTTGACTTGAAAAAGTTTGTGGAAAACGCTAATCGCGTGTTTGCCGCGGGTGGGGACTGTTCGCCGGGTGTGGCCTTGCTGGCCGTTGACTTTCCTAAGGTAAACACCTTCCGCGTGAATGCAGAAGGCCGTCTGGTGGGGGTTGCTGGTCGTTTTGGATCTGAGGAAGGTGCTGCTGCTACATTCTCTGGAGTTTCCTATTACAGCGACGAGGCTCTTGCTCGCATCGCAGACGGAGAATTCGATATCCGTGAATTCTGGAAACAGGAAATTGCCGCTGGCCGCCCGCCCTTTGTGGACATGAGCCAGATGAATGCCACCTGGATTGACATGGGCTCTCCGGAAGGCTTGTGGAATGCAACCGCTGCCCGCCTTAAAGAACTTGGTGTGGACCGCTGGAGTAGTGCCGCGCTGACGGTGGACGCCGCAAAACGTTCCATCGTGTTTGCCGGTGCCGAAGTGGGCGAGGGTGAAGTGGTGGAAAACGAAATCCGCGGCCCTGGATTCGTGTGGAATATTTAGTCTGACGTCATCCCTTCGACAGGCTCAGGGCAGGCTCTGAGCGAAGAACCTTGGGTTCGTAGTCGAAGGATCTAGAATGTTTAGAATTGAAGGAATTTAAGATGCGTAAGTTTAGAGTAGTCCTAGTAGAACCGGAACATCCTCACAACGTGGGCTTTGTTGCCCGTGCCATGCATTGCTATGCCTTGGATGAACTGTACATTGTTTACCCCAAGCGTAACAAGGTAATTGAGAATTCCTACCATACTGCTGCCAATAGCCACGATATTTTGGATAAGGCCACCATCGTTCATACCTTCCAGGATGCTATCGGTGACTGCTCCTGCGCAGTAGCTTTCAGCCGTCGCATTTTCGGTAGCGCCATCAAGCATTGCATGGTGCCCGACTTGTCCGGCATGCTTCCCGAAGATGGAACTATTGCCTTGGTGTTCGGTCGTGAATCTTGCGGCCTCGCTCTTGAAGAAGTGAATGCTTGCACTTACCAGTGCGAAATTCCGGTACCTGGCCTTATGAGCTTGAACCTGGGTCAGGCTGTCTCTATTTCTTTGTATGAACTGTGCCGCTCCGGTGCTCTTGCAAACGGTGAAGGCCGTGCCAAGCGTGGCTCCAAGGGCGCCTGCGAAACTCAGCCTGCCACCATTGATCAGATTAACGGCTTCAAAAAGTTCTTGGATCGCTATTTGACTGGCCAGTACCATGATCAGGCTTGGCGCGATAACTTCTTGAATACTCTGCTCCAGAGACTGCACCCCACTCGCAACGAACTTTCTGCATTGTTCGGCTTGCTCCGTAACGTTGCTGGAAAACCCGCCCGTTTGGAACAGGCCGAAGACCGCGCTGCTAAGGCTAAGGCCGCTGCAACTGCGAAGGACGCTGCCGAAGGTAACGCGGATTAATTAGAATGTCATCCTGAGCGAAGCGCGAAATACGATAGAATGTCATCCTGAGCGAAGCGCGAAGCGCGGAGTCGAAGGATCTAGGAGAAAGAATGAAGATTGTTATTCAATACCTCGACGACACTATTCCTCGCCTGGAATATGTGGGCGGCAAGTCTGACTGGATCGACCTTAGCGCTGCGGAAACCGTTACTCTGAAGAAAGGCGAATTCCGCCTGATTCACTTGGGAGTTGCTATGAAGCTGCCGGAAGGTTATGAGGCTCACCTGGCTCCCCGCAGCTCCACTTTCAAGAACTTCAAGATCCTGCAGACCAATTCTGTTGGGGTTGTAGATTCCAGCTACTGCGGCGCGAACGACTGGTGGAAAATGCCGGTCTATGCCACCGAAGACGTGACCATCGAAAAAGGCTCCCGCATCGCCCAGTTCCGCATCATGGAAATCCAGCCCAAGCTGGAATTCGAAGAAGGCTTCCTGTCCGATAAGGACCGCGGCGGCTTCGGCAGCACTGGCGTGAAGTAATTATCAAATTTTGGTTGTTAGGAGAACAAATATGAATATGTTCAAGAATTTGGCTGTAATGGCTCTTGTCGTTGGGTTTATTGCATGTGGCGACGATAGTTCGACTGGCTCACCAACCGACGCAAAGGACGACGGTTCCTCCTCAAGTGTCATCTCGAGCGATGGTTCCTCCTTCAGCGAAAGTGTCATTCTCGGCTCCTCCTCAAGTGTCATTCCGAGCGTAGGCTCTGCCGGAGTCGAGGAATCTAGTAGCAGCTCATCTTCCAGCAGCAGCGTAAATGTCAGTCTGAGCTCGTCTCAGAATCAGCTATCCTCTTCAAGCAGTTCTTCTTCCGTAGATAAGTTTGTTTGGTCTTACCTTAATACTGATATTGAATATGAAGAATTTACGGATGAACGAGATGGTCAAGTCTATAAAAGTGTAAAAATAGGTGATCAGGTATGGATGGCGGAAAACCTGAATTATGCTTATGTTGTGCCAACTGCTGAATGGGATTCTTCTAGTTTCTGCTACGATGATGAGCTTGATAACTGTGCTAAATATGGTCGCTTGTATTTGTGGAGCGCGGCGATGGATAGCGCTGCAGTATTCAGCGAATCAGGACGCGGTTGTGGATTCGGTGTGGAATGTAATCCTAACGGAATCGTTCGCGGGGTTTGCCCTGAAGGGTGGCACTTGCCTAGTTCTGAAGAGTGGTATGCCCTGCATAGTTCTGTTGGTGGGTATCTGACAGCTGGTAAAATGCTTCGGACGACCAGTGATTGGCACAACAATAGCAATGGAACGGATGGCAATGGAACAAATGCATATGGCTTTTCCGTCTATCCGTCGGGTTACAGACATGTTAACTCTGTTTTTTATTCTCGGCTTGGGTATGATGCTCATTTCTGGATGGCTGATGAATGGTCGAAAACGAATGCTAGCTACGAAGAACTTGTTTATGGGTATGACTACACTACAGGTGATGCGGATCCCAAAAACCTGGGTTATTCAGTTCGTTGTTTAATGGATTAAAATTATTGTCAAAAAATTTCATTTACGAAAAGTGTAAAACAAAAAGTGTAAAAATGGCGTTTTTTACATAAAACGTAAAGAAATGGCCCTAAAATGCCCTTTTCTCTCTAAAAATTGACAAAAAACTTGTAGTTTTGTTTTTCACTCTTTGTTATTTTTCAACTGCAAAAATTTATAACAAAAAAGCCTCTATAAGGACTTTATTATGGCAAAAATCGCTATTCTCGGTTATGGTAACTTGGGCCGCGGCATCGAATGCGCAGTCAAGAAGACCAAGGACATGGAACTTGTTGCAGTATTCACCCGTCGTGATCCCGCTACTGTTAAGATTCAGACCCCGAACATTCCCGTTCTCAACGTTTCTGAAATTGAAAAGTGGGCTGACAAGATCGACATGCTGGTGATCTGCGGCGGTAGCGCTACCGACCTTCCGAAGATGACTCCGGAAATGGCCGCAAAGTTCAATGTCATCGATACTTTCGACACTCACGCAAACATCCCCACTCACTTCGCCAACGTTGACGCCGCTGCTAAGGCTGCTGGCAAGATCGCCATGATCTCCGTCGGTTGGGATCCGGGTATGTTCTCCCTGAACCGCGTCTATGCAAACGCAATCCTCCCTGATGGCAAGGACTACACCTTCTGGGGCAAGGGCGTTTCTCAGGGGCACTCCGACGCTGTTCGCCGCATCAAGGGTGTTAAGAATGCTAAGCAGTACACCTGCCCGGTTCCGGAAGCTCTGGAAGCTGTCCGCAGCGGTTCTATGCCTGAACTGACTACCCGTCAGAAGCACACCCGCCTCTGCTACGTGGTTCTTGAAGAAGGCGCAGATGCAGCCTACGTCGAAAACGAAATCAAGACCATGAAGAACTACTTCGATGAATACGACACTACCGTAAACTTCATCAGCGAAGAAGAATTCAATGCAAACCACAGCGGTCTCGCTCACGGCGGTTTCGTGATTCGTACCGGCAAGACTGGCATGAACAACGAACACACTCATGTGATCGAATACAGCCTCAAGCTGGACTCCAATCCGGAATTCACTACCGCTGCCGTGATCGCATTTGCCCGCGCAGCTCTCCGCATGAAGGCTGAAGGCAAGACCGGTTGCTTCACTGTGCTCGATGTTCCTCCTGCATACTTGAGCGAACAGAGCGGCGAAGAACTCCGCGCACATCTTCTGTAAGAAATTCGCGCAGTTCCTGCGTACTTGAAAGAAATTTCAAAAGAAAAACGACCGGTTTTGCCGGCCGTTTTTTCGTTGCGTTAATTATCGGGGAAAACTCTGAGGATGGGATCGCTTAACGCTGTCGTTGGTAGGATGACTCTGTTGTTGGATGCATCCACAATAATGGCGATTCCTGTCAGGTAGTTGATCCAGTAGTTGAAATCGTTTTCGTGCTGGTGGAACTGCAGGTTGATTTGCCGATCGCTTGCTGCAATAACCAGGGGCACCAAAAACTTGTCATGGGAAATTGCCATGGTAATGGGGTGCATCTTGTTGTAGGTAAAGTGCGTTTCCATCAGTTCTGCCATACGTTCGTCAATGTCGTAGAATGCTTCCTTGCATTCGGGAACGGGCTTTTCTTCGTAAGCGATGTAGGAGTAAGGGGACCAGCCCCAACTCCAGTTGTATTTGGACTGGAGCGTATTTCTGCAGTTTTGAAGTTTTCTATCGTCGGTAACGAGGTAGGTGTCTTCTATATCGCTGGTTTCCAGGTGGTCATCGGCTTCTTTGCTCTGGAAGGGAACGTTGGTTTCCGAGAAGGCCTGTTCCTTTCCTTCTACAATCTTCAGGACTGTTTCCATGGTGCGGTATACTTTGGTATTCATGAAGTAGATATCGCCAATGTCTTTCAGTTCTTCGCCAAAGGCTTTAGATTGCTTGCGTCCTTCGTCATTGAGACCCGCCTGGTCGCCGGAGGCACTCTTGTTACGTGCGGCATGTCGAATAATGAATGCCACCTTTTCGTCTGACTTGACGCAGGGGAGGATGTCTTGAAGCCTGCTGAACTTGTCGGTGGTGCTTCGAATGACCTGGCAATCGGTATCGCCATTCAGTTCTGCAATCTTGCTGCCAGAATTGCTCTGTTTTGATGAGGAACTGGAAGATGACTGGTTCCAATTACCCCAAGGATTCCACTGCTGGTTCTGTTTGGAACTGGAGGATTGCTGATCCCAGTTTTCTTGAGAACTGGATGAACTTATCTTAGCTGAACTGGACGAACGAGTCTTAGCTGAACTGGATGAAAGGACCGCAGAGGAACTGGACGATTTTGGAATCGAGCTACTGGATGATTCTATGCTACTGGAACTCTGCCTTGCGGAACTGTACTTATCCCAGGGACGGTAATGGGTCGTGTCTAAAACTGCTTGTGGATCATCATCCCCGTTGGGATCAGTAATGCCAGTATGTCCTTTGCAAGCGGACAATGTCAACATAAAAAATGCCAAAACAGGCATAACCGCCAGTATGGCTATACAATGTTTCCTCTTATTCCTCATGAAGGGAAAAATATCTTTTTTCTCTCTTTTGAGAATAAGGTTGATGAATAAAGCGTTGTTGTTTTTTCTTGGAAAAACAACGTTTTTGGTTTAGGTGTCCGGATAGGTTCTCAGGAATCCGTCATTTAACGCGGTGACGGGTATCATGGTCACTTCGTCATTTTCGTTGACGATGATGGCAATTCCTGTGAGGTAGTTAATCCAGTAATCAAAGTCGTTTTCGTGCAGATGGAACCTTAAGTCAATCTGCCTTTGGCTAACGGAAGCTACAAAAGGTACAAGAAGCTGGTCGTGAGAGATGGCGATAGTAATATCGTGCATTTTCTCGTAGGTGAAGTGGGTGCTGACCAGTTCGTTGAGGCGATCGTCCACATCGTAGAAAACTTCTTTACAGGCTTCATTGTCATCTTCTTCGTAAGCGGCCTTGGAATAGGCGCTCCAGCCCCAGCCTTGCGGACTTTTGCAGGCGTCAAACTTTTCTTTGTCCTTAATGATATAACCATCGGTCAGGTCCATGTTTATTTCATGGTCAACGCCAGTGTCGTAAACGTAGGGAATTTGGGTTTCGGAGTATTCCTGGCCCTTGCCTTCTGCGATAAGCATGGCGGTTTCCATGGTCCTATACACGTTGGTGTGCATGAAGTAAATGTTACCGACATAGTCAAGATTCTTTAACCGAGAACCTATATCTCTTGCCTGAGTGCGTCCATTGTCGTTCAGTACGCCTTCGTGCCCGGTATCGCTTTTGTTTCTTTCTGCATGCCTAATGATGTAGGCGACTTTTTCGTTGCTGCGAATACAGGGGAGAACGTCATCGAGATAGTTGAACTTGTCAATGGTGTTCCTGATAGTCAAGCATTGCTCGCTCAGTTCTTCGCTGGAAGATGAAATCGGTTCCTCCACTTCTTCGCTGGAACTTGAGATTTCCAACACCGGTTCAACACTGCTGGAAGATGATTCCAGAACAACGGGTTCTTCACTACTGGATGAGATTTCCAGAACGGGAACATCACTGCTGGAAGAAACCTCTAAAACGGGTTCGTCGCTACTGGAAGAGGATTCCGGGATCAGTTCGCTACTGCTGGAAGAAGATTCTATGACAGGAATACTTTCGCTGGACGAAGAAACTGGCACAACATCTGTCCCGTTCCATACATAGGAGGTGTCCCCCTTAAGAATACCTTCTGCATCCTTGTATGTAACGACAATCTGGATGCCCCCATTGGGATGTTCCTTGGAGGGCTCGACGTTGGAGGTGGTTACCGTGGGGGTGTAGCCGTCGATTCCATCCTCACCGTTTTTACCATTCTCGCCGTCCTTTCCGTCGGATCCGTCCTCGCCATCCTTACCATCAGACCCATCCTTGCCGTCTTTACCGTCGGTGCCGTTCATTAAGACGCCGATGGAGTCTCCGTTACAGATGATCTTGATGCCGGTGCTATCCTCCAGGCTTTCGGTATAGCAATTCAAGGTGGCGTTGGATTCGTTTTCGTCAACAGGAGAATCGGAGGCGGACTGCTCGCATGCCCAAAAAGCAAGGCTGAACGCTGCCAGGATTGTAAATTTGATTTCTTTCATGTGTACACCCATCCTAATTTAAAAGTAAAAAATGAGTTTTTTGTTTCAAATGGTTTTGCGAATCTTTCCATTTACAATTTGTCAACGCAATCTTTCATCTTATTTTATTTTTTACATTAACCGTTAAGAACTATGAATTTATATCGTAAAGCAATTGACTCTCTAGGTTGGGGTGATGCGCCCGCTGTTGTCATTGGACACAAGACTCCCGATGGGGATTCTGTTATGTCTGCTTTGGCTTATGCCTACCTGATGGATGCGCTGGGCCACAAGACCCTTGCCCGAATGGCGGGGAAGGCCAATAACGAGACTGTTTTTGCGGCCAAGGCCTTTGGGATAGACCTGCCCGAGACGCTTTTGTCCATAGAAACCGCTGCGGATCCGGTTCGTTTGATCTTGATGGATCATAGTGATTATGCCCAGGCGGTGGACGGTGCCCGAAATGCTCGAATTCTTCAGGTAATCGACCATCACGGAATCGGTGACATTGCGGAATCCAAGCTCTTGTTCGCAAAATATATGCCAGTGGGATCCACTTGTAGTATCGTCTACACCAGCTATAAGGAGCTGGGGGTAGAAATTACGGCTGATGTGGCCAAGATTCTCTTTGCAGGTATTCTTTCCGATACGTTGAATTTGATAAAGGTGACCACGACGGATGTGGACCGCCAGATTTACGAAGAACTGCTCCAGATTCTCGCAAACGCCTGGAATATGGACATCTCTGCCGCCCGTAGCAAGGTCAATGAAATTTATAAGGGAATGGTGGTGGCCGCTCACGATTTCAGCTCCATGTCGGACGAGGAAATCTTTAATTCAGACGCAAAGGATTACGTCATGGGTGGGGCTAAGTTCCGCCTAGGAAGTCTGGACTGGAAGGATTCTGCTACCATCAATCAATTTGCAGAACGAATGTTGCGGGTAATGCCCTCTATTATGAGGGAAACTGGCAACCAGATGATTTTCTGTAGGGTTGGCTATGAGGAAAAGACCTGCATGGTCTACTACGGGACTGATTCTGCCCAAACCCTCTCGATAGCAGAAAAGGCATTTGGAAAATCCAAATGCCCTGGCATGATATTTGTCAATCGCAGATTGAGTCGTAAGCTGGATGTGATCCCCATGCTTACGAAGGCTCTAAATTAGTTTGCGGCGTCTTCTGCGGGAGCTTCTTCAACCGGAGCGGTGAAGGTTGCCTTGGGAAGGGTTGCGAAAATCTTTTCGTAGGTTGCCTGGTCGATACGCTTGTAACCGGTAACGATACCGCTGAATTCGTAGTAAGCGGAGTCGCCCTTGACGGTCATGCAGTAATCCATATTCAGGGTGTTCTTGCCGCAAAGCTTTCTGTCGCTGGTGACCTGAGCGAAAAGGTCGCCATTCTGGTTACGGATGATGAAGTTCTGATCGTTCTGGAGGACTTCAAACACAATGTTGGATTCGCTTTCCTGCCAGTAACCGATGAAGTTGGTGGAGGACTTGTCGCCGCAAGCAGTGAATGCTGCTGCGAGAATAGAAAGTGCAGAGAACAGGATAATCTTTTTCATGGTTTTAAAAATAGTATTTTTGCCTTCAGAAAATACAACCCTTTTGTAAAATGAAATTTCTGTATAGGCATATTTTCCTTCTTCTTCCTGTTTTGTCGGTGGTGGCGGTATACTTTGTATACCAGTTCATTCAGGAAAATAAGCGCGCTATCCCTAAATACGAACCTAAATATACGGAAGATACCTGGTCTGCCGAAGAATACATGCGTCACTTGAATCTGCGGCCCTTTAATAATGATGAGGTTCATCGTCTGCTGCTAAAGCGGACCCGCCAGAAACAGGGCGTGTATTTGGAAAGTATGCCTGCCGTCATGGATACTATTGGACTGGAAATTGTTCATGCCTTTCATCTGGTGGCGGGGGATGATTACACGCCTGTCATTACCAGTGGAAATGATTTTCCGGGACATCTTCGAACATCCAAGCATTATATGAATGCGGCCTTTGATTTCCGTATTGTGGACCTTCCTTTGAATAATCGTAAACGCTTAACAGAAATGGTTGCCGATAAAATCGGCAACCGTTGTAAAGTCATCTGGGAAAAGGGGGAGGCGGAACACCTCCATGTTGAACTGCTGGATCAGTTTATCCCGAAGGATTAAACCTTACTTACAGCAGCGGAAGCCCACGCTGGGATACTGGTTCTGGGGGTAGAAGCTGAACTTGCTTTCGGTACACTTGCTTCCGTTATTGGTGTTCCAGGCACCGCCAGCCACCAGGTACATATTGGGGTGATCCTTGCTGGTGGTGGATGTCCATTCCCAGAGATTTCCGTTCATATCGTACATGCCCCACCAGCTACGGCACTGTTCCTTGCGGCCTGCGCGCTTGGCTGCGGTGGTGTTGGTGTTGCACTTGTTCTGGCGATAGGCATCGCCGTAAGAGTATTTGGTGTTGTCCTTACCGCGGCAGGCTGCTTGCCATTCGTCAATGGAGCACAGGTGCTTGCCTTCCTTGACACAGAGGGCTGCGGCTTCTTCCTGGGATACCATGTCACGGGGCTTTTCGTCAGCCTTGTTGGGATATTCGTAGGCGTCCACACAAACGGTCTTGCCGCCCACGGGAACGGGGTAGGCGTTCTTGCCGCAAATGTTGTCGCTGGCCATGTCGTACTTCGCTTCTTCCCAGGCGGTGCGGTTACCCACGGAGTCCACGGCGTAGTAGAATACGGAACCGGTCTTGTTGTATTCCATGGCCTTGCCTGCTTCCACCGGATTCAAGGTGTCACCGATGGAGAGGAATGTCTTGCACTTGATTTCGTCGCATTTCACCTTCAGCTTGATGGGATCGTAGTAACGACCTGCGGGAGGTGCGATTTCGGCAACCGGCGGAACCTTGTCGGAGTTGCGGATGCTATCCTGAATGCGCTGTTTTTCGGCTTCTTCGGCCTGAGCCTTTTCTGCTGCGGCGATGCTGTCGGCGATGGCCTTGTTGACTGCGGCAATGCTGTCGTTTACATGCTTGATGCTATCACGGACGTGACGGATGCTGTCGCGGTTGATGACGGGCTTCGGTGCTGCCGGAGTGGTGTCAACGGCGGGGACGGTATCTGCCTTGGCGGAGTCAACGACCTGGGCTGCGCGGAGACTGTCGGCACGAAGTTTTTCTGCCTGGAGGATGCTGTCCAACTTATGGCGGCGCTGTGCTTCCAGTTCTGTTTCCTGAGCCTTGGCGATAGCTTCCTGCTTTACGTCATCCAGATGGCACTGCACTACAAAGAGGGCCACCAGCAAAAGGAACATTACCAACAGGATGATGGTATTGCGAGTCTTGTTAGACTTCTTGTTCTGCTGGTTTGCGTTCTGCTGATTATTCTGTTGATCCATAGTCTTCTCGAATACAAAGTTCTGTGTTTTTTATTCTGCCTGTTCTGCTGCACCGTCGGTCTTTTGATCACGGACATCGTTGAACAGTTCACCCCAGTGACGGATAATTTCGTGCTTCAATTCCTGAACGCTAATATTGCGTCTCAGAGTGTTTCGATAGGCGATAGAGATGAAACCGGTTTCTTCGGAAACAACAATCACAAGCGCATCACATTCTGCGGCCAAGGCCTTTGCTGCGCGGTGGCGCATACCATAACCCGCTTCCTTTTCGGCGTTGCCGGTAGGCATAGGCAAGATACAGCCTGCAGCAACAATGCGCTTGCTGTTGACAATGACTGCGCCGTCATGAAGGGCGGAGTTGGGGAAGAACAAGGCGCGGAGAAGTCTGGAGCTGATTTCTGCGTTGAGAATTTCACCGGTGTCGGCATAGTTCTTCAGGCCCACTCGCTTTTCAAGAACGATCAATGCACCAGTCTTTGTCTTTGCCAAATCCTGTACGGCAACGGTAATGGTCTTGGTGATTTCGTCCAGACCGCTGGAATGGAAGAAGATGGTCTTGAAATCCAGCTTACTGGCTGCCTGGCCAATTCGAGTCAGTGCACTTCGAATTTCCGGCTGGAACAAAATCACGATGGCTACAATACCTAGGGTTGCAAGGTTGCTGATAATCCAGGCGATGGTATGCAGTTCCCACCATTGGGCAATGAACCACACGAGGATCAGTAACAGGCCGCCGAACAACATCTGTGCAGCACGAGTTCCTCGGAACAGCAAGAAGATGTAGTAGACGATGATGGAGACCAGCAGCACATCCAGGATGTCTGCCATACGGACGTCAATAATATCGAATAGCTTAAATAGAACCATTACTCATGGCCTCCAGATAAAGCATAGATTCTTTTGCTTCCTTCACGTCGTGAACGCGAATGCAGCTTGCGCCACCAAGGGCTGCAACAATGCCTGCGGTCACGGTAGGAATCAGGCGGTCGCTATTTTCAAGCCCCTTCATCTTGCCGATGTAGGACTTTCTGGAAGATCCGATCAGGACGGGGTAACCATCCGTCAGGAAATCTTCCACGGATTTCATCAGGTCCACGTTATCCTGCGGGGTCTTTCCGAATCCAATACCCGGATCAAGACAAATCTTTTGAGGGTCTACGCCCAGAGCCAAGAGCTTCAGCACCTGGTCCATCAGTTCGTCGTGAACTTCCTTCACCACGTTTTCGTAGGGCTTGAAGTCCTGCTGCATGGTGCCGAAGTTTCCGCGAATGTGGTTCAGCACAACGGCTGCCCCTGTATCCGCTACTGTCTGAGCCATGTTAGGATCCATGGTCAAGGCGCTAATGTCGTTGATGATGTGAGCGCCAAGCTTCATGGTTTCCAGAGCTACCTTGGACTTTACGGTATCGATGGAAATGTAAAAGTCACGTTCCTTTGCCAGAGGGGCAAGGCGTTCCACCAGCGGGCAAACGCGTTCCAGTTCTTCATCTACGGGAACGGGCTTGCTTCCGGGACGACTGCTTTCGCCGCCAATGTCCAGAATGCGGGCGCCTTCGTCCAGAAGCTTTAGGGAATGCTGGTAGGCGGCCTCCAGGGTGTTGTGTTGACCGCCGTCAAAGAAACTATCCGGAGTAACGTTTACGATGCCCATGATTAGCGGGGTCGGAATGCAGGATTCCACCTGGTCGCCAATCTTCCAGGGCAGGGCGCGTGACTTGGATAGCAACTGATTCAACATTTTAAAATCTCGATTATGCCTGAGGGTTCTGTTCTTCGGAATGAGCTTCGCTTTCGGAGGAGGTATCTGCAGCGACACTAGCATCAGCGGTATGGTTGCCTTCTGCAGGTGCCGGCTTCACTTCACTGACGGGTGCGTCGGGTACGGGTGCAACCGGCGGCTGCTTACCCGGATCAGGAGGAGGGGTGTCTTCCTTTTCCTTCTTGGCGGCGAGTTCTTCCATAGCCTTGTATTGGCGGCTCTTCTTGGTGCCTTCCAGCTTTTCGCCTGCCATAACGCGGTCAATTTCTTCGCGGTCCAGAACTTCGAATTCAAAGAGGGCTTCTGCCAAAGTCTTCAGCTGTTCGCGGTTTTCTTCCAGCAAGTCCTTAGCACGCTTGTCCAAATTCTTGATGAGAGTGTTGACTGCATTGTCAATCTTTTCTGCCATCATTTCGGACATTTCCTTAGGCTTGCTGATTTCGCGGCCCAGGAAGACTTCGCCATCGGTACGGCTGTAGCATACGGGACCGATTTCTTCGTCGAAACCCCATTCCGTAATCATCTTGCGGGCAAGTTCCGTTGCTCGCTGGATGTCGTTAGATGCACCCGTGCTCTGATGGTTGAAGAAAATCATTTCAGCCAGACGACCAGACATCATGATCATGATGCGTTCTTCAGCATATTCACGACTGTAGGAAACTTGGTCGCGTTCCGGCAGACTCATGGTCACGCCCAGGGCGCGTCCACGAGGAATGATGGTAATCTTGTGCAACGGGTCGGAATGCTTGCACAGCAAGGTCATGAGGGCGTGGCCAGCTTCGTGATAGGCGGTGTGGCGCTTTTCCTCGTCGGTCATGAGTAAGGTACGGCGTTCTGCGCCCATGGAAAGCTTGTCGCGGGCTTCTTCGAAGTCCAGCATGGTCACCTTCTTGTTGTTGAATCGGGCGGCCATCAAGGCGGCTTCGTTCACCAGGTTTTCCAGGTCTGCACCAGCAAGACCAGGAGTGCCCTTTGCAACAGCCTTAACATCTACGTCATCTGCCAGAGGTACCTTGCGCTTCTTCAGGTGGACGCGGAGAATTTCTTCACGGCCCTTCAGGTCGGGCAAGCCCACCACAATTTGACGGTCGAAACGACCCGGGCGGAGCAAAGCCTTGTCCAAAACATCAGGACGGTTGGTGGCTGCAATGAGGATTACGCCTTCGTTTGCAGTAAAGCCGTCCATTTCCACCAGCAACTGGTTCAAAGTCTGTTCGCGTTCATCGTGACCGCCTCCCAGACCAGCGCCACGCTGGCGACCTACGGCGTCAATTTCGTCAATGAACAAAATACAGGGGGCGTTCTTCTTACCGGTTTCGAACAAGTCACGGACGCGGCTTGCGCCCACACCCACGAACATTTCTACGAAGTCGGAACCGCTCATGCTAAAGAAGGGTACACCTGCTTCGCCGGCCACTGCACGAGCCAGCAAGGTTTTACCGGTACCCGGAGGACCTACCAGCAAAGCACCCTTGGGAATACGACCACCAAGAGCGTCAAACTTCTTGGGATCCTTCAAAAATTCTACCAGTTCCTGCAGGTCCTGCTTAGCTTCGTCGCAACCTGCCACATCCTTGAAGTAGGTCTTCTTCTTCTGGTCCAGCTGCTTTGCCTGGCTCTTGCCGAAGGCGAAGGGGCTCTTGCTGCCGCCGCCCATCTGGTTGCGCATCATGATGTAGAAGAATGCAATCAGGAGAACTGCTGGCAGGAATGCCACCAGGGTATCCATCCAGGAGGTTTCCTCGTGAATGACCTTCACCTTCACATTCTTGTAATGTTCCCAGCCGGAAATCTGCTCGTTGGTAATTTCCAGCATGTGGCTTCTAAAACGCTTGCCGCTGGAACCTTCGTTAGCCCCTCTGGAGAACTTGGCGAAAAGACCTTTTTCCTTGCTTGCTTCTGCAGATTCTTCTGCAGTAAGTTCACGAGCACCTTCGATGATGATGCCGTCCTTAGTTTTCTGCAGGCTCAGTTCCGTAATGACCTTGGTGGAATCTCCCATCATGGCTAGGAACTCGGTTCGCGTCATGTCTGCGCCGTCGTCCTTGGAGGCCAGCGGGAACATGATAAAAAGAAGGAGGATCATAACAATGAGAATAATGAAATTCTTGCTACGATACGGGGGCGTGGGTTTACCCGGAATTTGACTCATAGTGTCCTTTTTTACGGTAGGCTTTTTTAGCCTTTATCGTTTGTTCTCTTTAATTCGTCAACTTTTGGCTTTTGTCGGATTCCTTCGACGAAATAAATCCTGGATCCACTGGCAAAGAGGGGGAGGCTGTCGTACATCCACTGGGGAATTCCCTGTTCACGGAGCCACTGTTCCAATTTGCGGGCCTTGATTTTCTCGTCGTGAGGCCATAGCGTATCCCCTTTTGAGCGATAGCGCCATTGACCGTCCAGGCCAGAAATTTTATCGGTGTTAAAATACAAAATCTCGGGATTATTTTTTCCGGAGGAACTGGTAGAAACGTCACAAATCCATAGAATATTGCGGCACTTTTCCATCAGAATTGTCTTACACTGCAATCTTTGTAAAAACGGGTAGGGAATGGATGTTCCCTGTTCCTTCAAGGGGATGCGGAACCCCTTTTCTCCTAGCCAGAGACGGAACAATTCCGTCATCCCGAACACATCCCTTGTTGTCGTCCCGAACTCGTTTCGGGATCCGCTTTCAAAGACTGACTTGAGAACGTTCAAATTCAGGGCCAGGACCTTTTGATAACAGGCGTGCTTTGCCTCAAAGGGCCATTGCTCTTGAGGTATTTCCGCCGGCTCGAAAAGCTTGTGATTTGTTGAAACGATCTTGCGGTAAACGTTTTCCGCAAGGCTTGCTACACGACAGAGCTGCTGGGCTGCTCCCGGATTCAAACTTTCCAGATGGGGGAGGCTTTCGTGACGAATCTTATTGCGAGCGAAGGCGGTGTCTGAATTACTTTCGTCTTCTCGCCAACTTAAGCCGTTGGCTTCCGCATAATCCTTCAGCTCCCCGCGGGTCACCTTCAGGAAGGGGCGGAATAATTCCACGTCACCCTCGTTTTGAAATTTTCGTACGGATTGAATTCCTCGAAGTCCCGCCAGGCCAACACCGCGACGGAGTCTCAAGTAAACCGTTTCTGCTTGGTCTCCTGCGTGGTGCGCCGTCACGATGGCGTCGGCCTTACATTGTTTCGCAAATTCTTTCAGGGCGTCATAGCGGGCGTTTCGGGCGTTTTCCTCCAGGGATCCACCCGCTTCCTTCAGGGCGGTTCCGTCCAGCTTTTTCATCAAATACCGAACCTTGTATTTTGCTGCGAAATCTCGGACCGATTTTTCGTCCAAGTCGGCAGAACCTTCCCGCAAACCATGATGAACGTGGACGATGGCAAGATGGTCAATCCCTAGGGTTGACTTATTTTGGATAAAGTAATGTGCTAGGCAAATGGAGTCCAAACCTCCCGAAACCGCCAATAGAAGAGAACTCCATTGGTGTTGCTTTATGGCGTTTGCAATGTGGGGGAGGACGTTGCTTAAATTCACAGTCGGAATATAGCAATAATCCAATCGCTCTTATTTGAAATCTTGAATCATTGACTTTTTATCCATAATTTTTTTTAACAATTGTGTACGCTGTATACAGGATTTTACTATCTTTAGATTGTTGGGTAAAAAAGGAGAACTTCAGAGCTTTCTGCTAAAAAGTTCCCATACATATTTGGTTTTGTATTTGAACACCTGTCTTCACAGGCGGTTCTCTAGAGATCTTCTCTACACACATCCCAAAAAGACGCCGGGGAGCAATCCCCGGCGTTTTTGGTATAATGACCGTTCAGGCTGAACGATTGTCTTTCTTAATAATGGACATTTTGTCCATGCTTTTTGTTCCCGTTATGATTTTTGGATAGGTCGCGAATTTAGTTTATTGTCATTGGAGTGAAATCATGAGGATACAATGAAGTCAAAAATATTGAAAGGCTTGCTGGTTGCAAGTTCTCTAGTTTTCATGAATTGCGGTAATGATAGCGTTTCCGCTAGCTCCGGTTCCAATGTCGCGCCTGATCCATCTCAGGAAATTTCCCTGTCCTCGGTTGCGGAAGAAGTGCTTTCTTCTAGCAGTGCTACTGATGTGATGCCGGTAGAATCTAGCTCGAGCCAGGTCGTTGCTCCTGAAATTTCCTCAAGTTCAATTGTTTTGGAATCCAGTTCAAGTCAGGTGGTTGCTCCCGAAGTTTCTTCAAGTTCAATTACTCCGGAATCCAGCTCCGCAGAAGAAATTTCTAGTTCTAGTGTTGCTGCCAGATCAAAGATTTATCTGGCTCAAGCTGCCGACGAAAGCGATGGTGTTGAAATAGAATTTATTGAAAATACGGGCTATAACGGTCAAGGAATTCTTGCTTTCCCCAAGAATGTGAACTTGGCTGCTGGCGAAAAGTTGGGCGTAGTCGTCTGGGGACCTGGTGGCGATACCGCTCCTGGCATGTATGGCGGCATGATCCGCCGACTGGCTTCCCACGGCTTTGTGGTCATTGCGCTTAGCATTTCTCCGGGCACTGGAGAAAATGCAACCGCAGCCATTAACTGGCTGGAAGAAAAGAACGAGGATTCAAACGGACCACTCTATCAGAAAATGGACTTGGAACATGTAGCCTGCGCAGGGCACTCCATGGGCGGTCTCGAATCGGAACAGGCTGCCATCAAGGATGCTCGCGTTGTAACTGCAATCCTCAATAACAGCGGCGACAAGAAGCATGTGGCCATGGGGCAGATTCCTGCTGAAAAGTCTGCTGTGAATATTTATGGCGAAGCGGGTATCGAAAAAGATAATGCCCGTGCGGATTATAACAACGAAAACGTGAAGGCTCAGGCATGCCTTATTCAGATGGTGGGTGGCCCTCAGGGCGGTGAAGGCGGCTGGGGCCATGGTTCCGCTTCCTGGAGCGGTATCGGTGCAACCGTTGCTTGGATTCGCTGGAAAATCGGTGGCGAAGACCGTCAGGCAGATTTTGTTGGAACTTCCGGCAAGTACATTAACGGCCCCATCCTTGGCGCTCAGGGAAATTGGGACGGTCAGTGCAAGAACTTCTAGTCGTTAGTTCTATTTTTCGCAGATCTTGAAGAAGCAGCTGCGGGCTCCGGTGTGGCAAGCCACCTGGGGCCCCTGCATGCGGACCTTGAACAACAGGGCGTCGCTATCGCAGTCGGTTGCCCATTCCACAACAGTCATGACGTTACCGCTGGTGTCGCCCTTGTGCCAGTATTCCTTGCGGCTACGGCTCCAGAAAACCATCTCGCCACATTCCTGAGTACGGCGGAGTGCTTCTTCGTTCATCCATGCCATCATGAGAACGTCGCCCTTGTCTGCATCCTGAACGATAGCGGGAGCAAGCTTAACGCCGTCCACTTCCACTTCGAACTTCACTTCTTTCATGATATCTTCAAACTTCATATTTAACCTCTTACTTGACCTTCGCCGCGAAGCACCCACTTGTAGGTGCAAAGGCTTTCAACGCCCATAGGGCCACGGGCGTGGAGTTTGTCGGTGGAAATGCCGACTTCTGCGCCAAGGCCGTATTCGCCACCATCTGCAAAGCGGGTACTTGCGTTCACCATAACGCTGCTGGAGTCAACGTTTGCCACGAAGTAGTCCTGTGCGGCTGCGTCTTCGGAAACGATGGCTTCTGTGTGGCGGCTGCTGTACTTCTCGATATGGTCGCAGGCCTCTTCCACGTTTTCCACGAACTTCACGCTGGCCTTCAATGCCAGATATTCGGTGTGGTAGTTGGCTTCGTCTCCGATGTCGGTGACGTTAGCGATGCCTTCCAGGCGCTTCTGGGCGTCGGCGTTGCCGAACAGTTCTACGCCACGGCTGGTAAGGGCGTCTACCAAGCGCTTCACGTCGGTAGAGGGGAGGGCCTTGTTGAACAGCACACATTCCATAGCGTTGCATACGCCGGTACGCTGGGTCTTGGCGTTGATCAAGATGTTTTCTGCCTTGGCAATATCGGCAGCCTTGTCCACGTAAACATGGCAGATGCCGTTGAAGTGCTTGATCACAGGAATCTTACTCTGGTCCACCACTGCGCGAATCAGACGCTCGCCACCGCGGGGGATTACCAGGTCAATGCAGTCGTTACGCTGGAGGAGCATGTCTACCAGGTCGTGGCTGGTTTCAGTGACCAGCTGGACTGCATCCGCTTCTACGTCATTTTCTGCAAGAGCCTTACGGAAAATATCAGCCAGGCATTTTGCGGAATTCAAGGATTCCTTACCGCCACGGAGGATCACGGCGTTACCAGCCTTGAAGCAGAGGCAAGCGCCATCGATAGTCACGTTGGGGCGGCTTTCAAAAATAAAGAACACAGAACCGATAGGTACAGCAACACGGCTAATCTTGATACCGTTCTTCAGTTCTCGGGATTCCAGAACCTTGTTCAGCGGATCGGTAAAGGCGGCAATTTCTTCTGCTCCCTTAGCCATGGATTCAATGCGGGCGTCGTTCAACGTTAAGCGGTCCAGCATGGAGTCGCTAATCTTGCCCTGGGCTGCATCGACGTCAAGCTTGTTTGCTGCCAGGATTTCCGGCTTGCTTGCACGGAGCAGTTCTGCCACGCGGGCCAAAACCTTGCTGCGAGTTTCTGCACTGAGAGTGCGAATTTTCTTGCTTGCCTTACGGGCGTTTTGTGCCAGAAGGTCGGAATAGTTTGCCAATTCAGTTGTGTTCATGAGTCCAAATATAGCTAATGATTTCATGAATGTTCCAACTTGGAATAAACGGGGCCTAGTCCTGCTCAAGATTGAACTTGATTTTCATCTCTTTTTAGTGTAGTTTAATTACATCAGGTTTGTTGTTATCTGCGACGTTGTCGGATTGTCGCTCGGGTATCGGACTTGGGTGTTTAGACTCGGTGCTTGCCTTCTCTCTCAAAAGGCACCGAGTCTTTTTTTGTTGTATTAGAAATTTACGTATAAACTAAAAAAGTCGCGAATTATCTCCGCGACTTTTTTCTTTAACCTTTACGCTTTGCGCTGTTACAGCAGGCTTACGATCTTTGCAAACAGGGCGTCTGCCAGGGCGCTGGTTTCCAGGCCTTCGAAGACGTTGAACTGGTTGAACATAATCTTGCCCTTGCCGAAGGGTACCAGCTGCATGTCTGCGCCGGTAACTACTGCGCCGTCCTTCAGGGTCAGGTCGCGAGCGAATACCTGTGCACCGGGCAGTTCGTTCAGGGAGATGCTGGGCATCACCGCTGCTGCATTGTGATCCAGCACGGCGGTTTCACCGAAGATGGATGCCAGTGCGGAACCCTTAGTCAGGTAGTGCAGGGACAGTTCGTTTGCGCCGGTACTCCAGTGAGACTGGATTTCGAAATCAAACAGATGGCTCTGGGTCATGTAGTCGATATCTTCCTGAGTCATGTCGGAGAGCAACAAGGTCTTGCCGCCGTTCTTGGTGACGTCCACGATCTTGTCCAGAATTTCATCCGGCCAGGAGCTGAGGTTTGCAGTGAAGATAATCTGTTCCGGACCGGTAAGGGCTGCCAGAGCGTCGCTGGATTCTTCGCAGTTATCCAGGAAGCAGACCTTCTTTTCTGCGCTCTTCACGTCGGCCTGTTCGATCACGATCAAGTCTTCGGTAGAGGTGTGAATTGCCTTGCCGTTGTCCTGCAGGGTCACCTGAATCTGGTACTTGCCTACATTGCGGGGTGCCATCATGGTGCAGATACCCAGCTGGGTAAGGCTGGTCTTGCCGGCCGGTTCTTCCGGTTCCATCACCTGGCTGGAAACTTCCTTGCCCTTTTCGTCCAGGAGCTTGATCTGGACTGTCAGTTCTTCATAGCGCTTGTTGTTCAGCACGGTGACCTGGAAGCTGACTTCGCCCTGGGGAGCGACGACGTGGTCCAGTTCGCTGATGAGGGCGCGGCTGGGAACGGTGATTTCGGTTGCGAAATCTTCGAAGCCCTTGCTTGCGCGGTTTTCGTCATTCAGGCCGCAGAAGTCGGTGTTGCAGTCGGACCACTGATCCAGGAAGAAACCGGAAATCTGGGGGTTGCTCTGGAAAGCGGTAATCTGATCCAGCTTGCTCTTGAGGGCGATGCGGTTTGCGTCAGCCACAAAGTCGCTGTAGCTCTTCCATACGGAAAGATCGCTGTCCACGAAGGTTTCAATCTGCTTTACGAAACTCTTGATGGCCTTCTGGTTCTTGGCGCTGCGAGGACCGGAGATGGATGTTGCGGAAGCGGGAAGCAAGGTGTGGTTCTTCAAGGTCACCAGCATCTTGTTACTGATGTCGCTTGCTACGTTTTCTTCTTCATCCTGGAAGACTGCGTCGCCCAGACCTGCATCCGGAACCATCAGTTCTTCGTTGTCGCGGTCAAAGCAGTGTGCCAGATAATGAGTGTAGCCTGCGTTGGGACTCATTCTGGGGTTGATACGCAGAGTAGCGTACTGGGAAATGCGGTCCACGGTCACCGGAAGAAGCTTGCCGGTATCCTTGTGGAAGTTGCCTTCGTTATCCAGGTAGATGGAGTTCAGGTTGCTGATAGCCGGACGGGTCATGTCCACCGGGCTAATTGCGTTCAACATCTTGTTTCCGTTCTGCAGCAGGAAGGTGCCGTTTTCGGAACCCAGAACCCATGCACCAATGCTGGGATGGTTGTGCTGTTCTGCAACGATGTCGTTAATAAGCTTCTTTGCGATTTCCAGACCCTGCGTAGTGGAACGCATGGTGTGGATGGGGAATTCCTGGAAGACAATGAGACCCAACTTGTCGCAGATGTTCAGCGCTTCTTCGGTAAGAGGAGCGCCGCAGCTACGAATGGCGTTGAAACCCTTGTCCTTGATGGACTTCAGGTCTTTTTCCAGCTTGGGGTTGTCGTAGGTCCACAGGCCGCCTTCGCTCCACTGCTGGTTGTAGCTGATGCCCTGAATCTTCAAGATCTGGTCGTTCAGGTAGTAGTCGCCCTTCAGGCAGTCGAACTTGCGGAAACCGAAAGTCTTGACGACAGGGAAGGCGTATTCAGGACGCTTTACTTCCTTGCCGTCCTTTTCCTTACCGGCCTTGATTTCCAGCTGGAATTCAATAGCATAGGTATTCGGATGTTCCGGAGCCCACAGGAACTTGTCCTTCTTCACGTCCTTCACTTCGAAGACGTAACGCTGGGTGGCGTTTTCCTTGTCCAGCTTGATGTTGTCGATGAAATGTTCGAATACTTCGCCGGCGGGATTTCTCATGAGCACGCGGAGGCGGGTCATGAAACCGCGGGGATTGTTAAAGCTGACTTCGCAAGCGACGCGTTCCTGGTCCAGGTCCGGTTCCACCTGAACGTGGTCGATGAATGCTGCAGTACCCAGGATCAGTTCCACGTCACCGTAGATACCGCCAAAGGGATACTGATTCCAGGGCTGGCCCACAGGCATTTCGCTGGGATGGGCAAAGCGGTCGTCTGCGCCTTCCTTGGATTCGCGACCAAGGTCGATACGGCTATTGGCGGCACCCATATTTGCAACACGGACGCAAAGAATGTTTTCTTCGCCAATCTTCAGAGCCTTCTGAGTTTCCAGAGTGAAGGACGTGTATGCACCAAAGTGAGTGCCCAGCAGCTTACCGTTCAGCCATACAGTGGCATGAGTTGCAATCCTGTTAAAGCGGAGGAAAATTCTCTTGGTAACTTGCTTTTCGTCTTCAATAGTGAAACGCTTGAAATAGTAGGCGCAGTCCTGGGACATCAGAAGCTTGTCAAATGCGCGTTCCCAGATGTGGGGAACGGTGACGGTTTCGGTGTCTTCAGGATAAGTTGCATACCAGCGGTTGGTGATACCTGCGTCTTCGGTGTCCCAGATCATCTGCCAATCGCCTGCAAGGCTCAAAATTTTGCTCATTAGAGTGTCCTTTATAAAATACGCCGCAAAATTAGGAATTTCCCAGGGAGCGGTCAGCCCTTAATGACGAAAGTGGGGGCAAAAAAGGACCCAGAAGGGACAAAACCGCTAGTATTTGTAAAAAAAAAATCGGAAAATCAACTTTTTTACTCCAAAATACGGACTTTTTGTTCATTTTCTGTGGATAAACCCCTTTAATTTTTTTGACAGTATTGCTAAATTTGGGACTCCAATAGCAACCTAAAAAGGATTACAAAATGTATTCTATTGTTGAAACAGGTGGTTTCCAGTATAAAGTCGAACTCGGCAAGACCTACAAGGTTCCGACCATCGACGCCGCTGTTGGTTCTGAAGTGGAACTGAAGTCCGTTCTTCTTTTCGCAGGAAAAGAAGTGCAAATCGGCACCCCTGTCCTGAATGATGCTTCCGTCAAGGTCGAAGTTCTCGCCCATGACAAGTACGATACTGTTATCGTGTTTAAGAAGAAGCGTCGTACTCGTTACGAACGTCGTAACGGTCATCGTCAGGGCTACACCGAAGTGCTCGTAACGGAACTCCGCTCCGGCGCAGAATCTGCAGTTGTAGACTCTCAAGTTGTTACCCGCAACCGCGCTCGCGTGGCTGCCCTTGCTAAGCAGAAGGTGCAGAACAAGCCCCTCACTCGCAAGGAAAAGATCGCTCAGGGCCTTCCGAAGCCTGCTAAGGTCAAGAAGAACTCTCTGCGTAAGGCTAAGGAGGCTTAATCCATGGCACATAAGAAAGGTCAAGGTTCTGTTCGTAACGGTCGCGACTCTAACGCCAAGTATCTTGGTGTTAAGAAGTATGCTGGTGAAGTTGTCAAGGCTGGCAACATCATCGTCCGTCAGCGTGGCTCTCACTTCCACAAGGGCAACAATGTGGGCATGGGCAAGGATTTCACCTTGTTCTCCCTCGTTGATGGCGTTGTGAAGTTTGAACGCCTCGATGCAAAGCGTCAGAAGGTCTCTGTTTACGCAGAAGAAAACTAAGTTTCTCTTTTGCTGAACAAGCTTTAAAGCTTTTGATAAGGTCGCTCGCAAGAGTGGCCTTATTTTGTTGCAAGGGAAACCTCATGGTTTCCCCTGGACCCTTTCCTAGAATCAGGGTAAATAAGCTTTAAAACTTTTGATAAGGACTCTCGTAAGAGAGTCCTTATTTTGTCATGCCGAATCACGTTATACTGTACTTCGTAAAAAAATTGTTATAACACGTTTTTTGCACGGATAATTCCTCAACACTATGGGAAAACAGGGGGCGGGGAAATATTTTTTGCACAGGTGTAAAAAAGAGGATTAGTACATGACAAATGTATTCTCAAAAGTGTTTGTAACACTGGGATCTATTGGCCTGATTGCATCAGCAGCCAATGCAAATGTATCTGGTTTTGTGAAGGATGTTTCCAAGGCTGGTGTAAGTGGTGTTTCTGTTAGCCTGCTTTCAAGTGGAGCGACTGCGGTTACGGATGCAAATGGATACTTCTCCATTGAAACTGAATATGCAGAAACCTTGGGTTTGAGATCATCTGTTTCCGGTCTTTCTTTTGAAAGAGGCTTCCTGCATTTTTCCGTAGCAAGAATTGCGTCTGTGCAGGTCTCTACTTATGGCATGCTGGGACAGAATGTCTTCCGCAGCCACCGTCAGATGATGAATGCGGGTGCTCATTCCATAAATGCAATTCCCGAGAATGCAAATCCTGGCGTTTATCTGGTTAAGATCAGTGTTGATCATTCCGAATATACCTACAAGGTTAACTACAAGGGTGTAAATCACAGCTCCGTTTCTGTTGAAATGACTGGTTTGCGCAAGGTCTTGGCTTCGGTTGATTCCCTAGTGCTTCAATACGGTGGTGGAACCCTGAACGATAAGGTTCCTGTATTGGACGATGACGCTTCCGTCGGGGATGTGATTATTTCTCGCAAGGTTGTGTCGGGTTCTGCAAAGACTGGTACATCTGTGAATGTGACTTTGCAGGGAAGCCTCGGTGAAAATGTTGTCTTGACTTCATCTGCGGTTGGTGACAAATATGAGGTCGCTTCCAATTGGATGATTCTTAAGGAAAATCGCAGTTGGAATATTTCTGCAAGTGCCGACGGTGCAACCGCAGCAACGCGTGCGAACGTAGAAGATAATGTTCAAAACATAACACTGAACCTTGTGGCTGCATCTTTATCTAGTTCCTCTTCTGTCATCCCGAGCGTAGTCGAGGTATCTAGTAGTTCTGCTGCTGTGGAAACCAAATATCTGAACTATTCTGCCACACTTGAAATCAGTTCAACAGATTATTCCTACGTTACCGTTGATTTGGGTGCGTCTCAAGTTGCCTCCGCTCTGGGTATAAGCACTTCTCAATTGTCCAGTGTTTCGTACTTCGCTGTAAATCCGGACGGCTCTGCAAATAGCACAGCCTCTACCGCAAACGATCCTGGTCATTGGTTCGACGTTAGTGGTAATGTAACAACTTATGACAATGGATCCGTTATATATTCGGAGCTGGACCTTTCTTCCATGAAGGCAAACGTGGGCCAGTACCCCGCTGCACTTTCTGCTGGTGATTATACAATTAAGCAGGGCGTGAGCTACGGGAATAAATCCGTTGTGTTCACCATTACCTTGAACATGAAGAACGCTGCTGTATCAAGTAGTTCCTCCAGCGCAAAGTCAAGTTCCTCTAGCGCAAAGTCTAGCTCCTCCAGTGCAAAATCAAGTAGCTCTAGCGTTAAGTCCAGTTCCTCGGTTGCGCAAATCACCATGGCAAGCTTGGCCACAAGCAATCCTGAGATTTACAAGTTCGTGAACTGGCAGTGGGATTATCGTTTAAGCAGTAATGGGATTGTTAGCGGTAGCGATGGAACTTACGATGACTACCGTACGGAAAATAGCTCCGGCCTTACCTTCGAACACATTATCAATGGTAAGGGAACTTTGAAATATTGCATTGTGTGGGAAAAGAAATCTGCACTGTCCAAGTCTAAACGCGATCAGATTCGTCAGATGATTAACGATATTACTCATGCGTGGACCCAGTATCTGACGGGCTTTGAGGGCTGGCCTTATGACAATGTGAATGTGGTTGCCACAGGCTGGGCTGTATATGATGCTAGTTACATTCAGGATAAGCAGTCTGATGAAAACGTCTATACGTCTACAAAGACGGACGGAATGGTGGGCTCGTACTATACCTTGAATTTTGGAGGTAGCGTTCAGCCTTATTGCCCTGACGGAACTTACGATGAAATATTCCAGGTGGTTGATGGCTATACTGAATACAGCACCAATATGTGGGGCTTTGCCGGCGGTGGCCTCTGGGTTGCCGCAGAACATGTGGAAAGTATGCTTGGCGAAGGCATTCCTCATATTGTTGCTCACGAATCGGGTCACAACTTCGGCCTGCCGGACTATTACGAGTCTTGGGATTTCCCCGACGCAAATTACTCCTCTCCCAAGGCTGGCGATGCTTCCGGCGGTGGCATCACTGCAAATACGAGTTACTCCGGCGTTGCAAGGACTATGGTAATGAACTCCGGCTCATCTAGTACTGTAACTGAATATGACTACTGGTTATTGAGAAAGTTCTGGTACGAAACAAAGCACAAATACGGATATTAAGGCTTTTCTTAAATGAGATTTGGAACGATCTCTCCGTGAGCAAAACAAAAGACCTGGTGTGAACCAGGTCCTTTGTTTTAGCGAAAGTTTCGTTCGCCTTACAAAAGCTCTGCGATCTGAACTGCGTTCAGTGCAGCACCCTTACGGATCTGGTCACCGGTAAGCCACAGAGTGTTGCCGCAATCGTCTGCCAGGTCCTTACGGATACGGCCAACGTAAACGTCGTCGTGACCAGCGCTTTCCAGCGGCATGGGGTAGACGTAGTTCTGCGGATCGTCCTTCAGGAATACGCCCGGAGCGTTCTTGAGGGCTGCGCGGATTTCTTCAACGGAAACCGGCTTTTCAGTTTCGAACCAGACGGATTCGGAATGAGAACGGAGAGAGCTAACGCGTACGCAAGTAGCGCTGGTGCGAACATCAGAGTGCATGATCTTGCGGGTTTCGTTGTACATCTTCATTTCTTCCTTGGTGTAGTCATTTTCAGTCATCTTGTCGATCTGAGGAATGACGTTGTATGCCAGCTGGAAGGGGAACTTGTTGATGTGAGTGGTAGAACCGGTTTCGATGATGTCCTTGTACTGCTGCTGGAGTTCTTCCATAGCAACTGCACCTGCACCACTTGCACTCTGGTAAGAGGAAACGCGGATCTTCTTGATGTGGGAAATCTTTTCGATGGGGTTGAGAACCACAACCATCATGATGGTGGTGCAGTTGGGGTTTGCGATAATGCCGCAACCGCCGTTTTCAGCCTTGTGGAGAGGAATGTCGCAAGCGTTCACTTCGGGAACGACCAGGGGAACATTGTCCATCATACGGAAGTAGCTGGTGTTGTCCACAACTACAGCGCCGTTTTCAACAGCGATAGGAGCAAATTCCTTAGAAACAGCTGCACCTGCAGAGGAGAGAACCAGGTCCACGCCCTTGAATGCATCAGCGCAGGTCAGTTCAACCTTCAGCTTTTCACCCTTGAAGGTGTATTCCTTACCGACGCTACGTTCAGAAGCGAGGAGCTTGAGGTTCTGGAGAGGGAAGTTGCGCTGTTCCAAGATGGAAAGCAGTTCCTGGCCGACGGCACCGGTGGCGCCCATGATGGCTACGTTACGAATCATAGTGTTGTTGATCCTTAGTTATCGTTCTCAGCGTTTTGTTGCTGAGGTTGGTTGTTTGATTTTAAATTCTCGATATCGTTCCAGAAGCGATCAATGTAGGCGTTCATCTGGGCAATCTGTCCCATGGCCTGACTATACTGATTCTGCTGTTCTTCTGGATTTTCCTGAATGGCGTAGTTGTACAGGGAATAGGCAGCAAGCCTTACGCTTTCGCTTGCCTGAATCAGTTCGGAATGAGCCTCGCTGGATTCATGGGGGTGGAATAATCCCAGCACTTTCTTGTTCAATGCTACAGCATTGTTGCTGATGGCGAGCGCTTGTCTGCCACGAGTTTCACGCTGTTGCTCGTTAATGTTAGACGGAACCTTCTCGAAATTCTTGACAGCTTCTGCAATGGCGCGCATACGGCTGATGACCGTCTGAGCTTCTTTCGTGTAGCTGTCAAGACGGGCAAGAGCGGCACTGTTGCTGCCAATATCGGCTCTGCCTTGTTCGCCGGTAATCCCGTTGCTTTTGTGTGCCTTGCCCTGCTTGTAGTCGGGGCTGTCGCTGTTCTCGAAAGATGCAATGTATTCCTGGTACTTTGCGTTGAGTTCGGCGATTTCTGCAGGTGAGTAATCCTGTGTGGGAATGAATGTGGGGCGATCCCAGTAGGCGATTCCCCAGAAGCTGACGAACATTAGGGCGGAGAAAATAAAATGCCCAACCTTTGCAGGACGGTCATCGCTCTTGATGGCGAGGATGATGCTGTAAAGGAACAGGCTAGCAAAAGCGAGTAGAAGTCCGCCATCGCAGTTGTAGACAATAAAGGAATTCTGCGCGAAATAGAACACGCAGTCCATTGCTACAATCAAAAACGAGAAAATCACTCCCAGAAGTTTCTGGTAGCGATAATAGGCGGACGCCGCCTGGAGGATCGCCACGAAGGTGATCCCCAGCGGTAGTACGTACATCAGTGCAATATCTGCGATTTGTTGATTCATTTACCTTACTTAAGGTTCCGACTAGAACGGCCCGTTTGGACTATTCTCTAGAACCGTTCGTTAGAACGGAAGGCCGTCTTCTTCTTCCGGCATGGGAGCGTCGTATGCCGGAGCGGAACTCTGCTGGTTAAAGTTGTTGGACTGGCTGTAGCTGTTGCCTGCCTGGTTGAAGCTGCCGCTCTGGCCGCCGTTGGAGCTACGGCTGGAGAGAAGCTGGAAAGTATCCAGGCTCACTTCGGTAGAGTAACGCTTCTGACCGCTCTGGTCGGTCCAGCTACGGTTGGTGAGGGAACCTTCCACATAGAGGGTGGTACCCTTCTTGACGCCCAGCTGTTCCATAGTGTCGGCAACCTTGCCCCAACCGACGATGTTGTGCCAGTCGGTCTGTTCCTTCTGTTCGCCGTTATTGTCGCGGTAGCGACGGGAGGTGGCCAGAGAGAAGGATACGCGCTTGCGACCAGTTGCGCCTGCGCTAATGACAGGATCCTTACCTACGTTACCAATGAGCATCACTTTATTTAAATATGCCATATTACTATTATCCTATTTTAATTTTTATTTCTATGGGAAAGATAAAAAAAATGATTGTCACAAAAGTGTCAATTTTCGATTCAAGGTGTTTTCAGCTGTAAAAACCCCATTTTGCAAACAAGAGGCGACGCGAATCGACCTAAAAAACTATAATTCGCAAAGATCAATTAACAATTAACAACGAAAGGTGAAGGATGAAGAATGAAAAATTATGAATTACGAACTCATGATTCATAACTCATAATTCATAACTCGTCATTCATAACTCGTCACTCATAACTCAGTATGGTAACTCTCGCTCTTTCCAATTTCGAAAAGTCTTTCCCCGCCGCCCTTCGCGGCAAGCGCCTCGGCGCAGTCCTCCATCCGGCTTCTGTCTGTGCAGATTTAAGCTACACCTTGGATCTGTTGAAGTCCTACGACGGCAAGTTGTTTAAGTTGTCTGCATTGTTCGGCCCCCAGCATGGCATCAAGGGCCACACTCAGGACAACATGATCGAATGGGAAGGTTACACCGATCCGGAACTTGGTATTCCCGTTTATAGCCTGTACGGTGAACACCGCGAACCCACCCCGGAAATGCTTTCTCATGTGGATGCCCTTCTGGTGGACTTGCAGGACGTGGGCGCCCGTTACTACACCTTCATCTGGACTCTTTACCTTTGCATGAAGGCCTGCGAAAAGCTGGGCATTCCCGTTGTGGTTGTGGACCGTCCGAACCCCATTAACTGCGTGGACGAAGAAGGTCCGGTTCTGGATTTGAATTACACAAGCTTTGTTGGTCTCCACAGCATCCGTACCCGACATGCTAAGACCATCGGCGAACTGGCAGAACAGTTCAAGGCTGAATGCTTCCCCAAGTGCGAACTTTACGTGATGCACATGGATGGCTATGATAAGAAAATGTGGTACGATCAGACTGGCTTGCCCTGGATTTTGCCCAGCCCCAACATGCCCACCTTGGATACGGCTATTGTCTATCCGGGTATGTGCCTCTTTGAAGCCACTAACGTCAGCGAAGGCCGCGGTACCACCCGTCCCTTTGAAATCTTTGGCGCTCCCTTCATCGATGCAGTTAAGCTTTGCAAGTATATGAACGGACTGAAGCTGCCTGGCGTATACTTCCGCGAAAACTACTTCCAGCCTACCTTCCACAAGGGCGCTGGTCAGATTTGCGGCGGCGCACAGATTCACGTTCTGGATCGCGACAAGTTCCGCAGTTTCGATATGGCAATCAAGCTGCTGCAGTACATTTTCAACGAATATCCTAAGGATTTCGCCTGGAAGCAGCCGCCTTACGAATACGAATACCACAAGCTGCCCATCGACATCTTGCTTGGTAATGGAACCTTCCGTAAGGAATTCATCGAAAGCTCTATCTAGCTTCTTCCATCCTTTTAAACGTAAAAAAGAACACCAGACGAATCTGGTGTTCCTTTTTTTGGGGGTTAGGAGGATCTACTTTACGTTGAATCGAGTTGTTTTGTTCTGGATTCGCATGAGGTATGTGCCCTGGGGGAGGCCTGCCTTGAGCTGTGCTTGTTCGCTGTGGAATCCTTGACGAATCAACTTGCCTGTCACGGAGAAAATCTGGACCTTGGTGGTGGGGGAGATTGTGTATTCGACGCTGCTGGTTGTCAAGTGCTGGGGTTCTTCGGAACTGCTTGATGCGGGTTCTTCTGCAACGCTGGAACTGGATTCAACAGCCGGTTCTTCAACAGCGCTAGAGCTGGATTCTACCACGGGTTCTGTTTCAATACTAGAGCTTGATTCCACGACGGGTTGGCTGGAACTGGAGCTTACGATGACTGGATCGATCTTGGTTCCTTTTTCGTATTCGCTAATGTCGATTTTTCCGATGCCGGAATAATTGGTGACCAGGCTCTTAACGTCGCTAACAGGGTCTGCGGTGTAGCTGTAAATGCTCTTGGGGTTGAAGGTTCCCTTAGGAATTTCGGTGTCGTAGGTGACCCATGCGGTGTCCTTGGAAGTAAGGGTGGTGCCGGGGTTTACGGAAATCTTCATCTTCTTGCTGTTGCAACCGCTGCTCTGGAAGTTGGCACAGCCTTCGTAGTAGTTGCCTACGATAGTTGCAACGCCGTTGTCCCCGACAAAGATTGCCTTGCTGAGGCCTGCGTAGTGGTTGTTTTCGAAGTAGTCGTCGGAACCGTAACGGACGTTGGGACCGTTGCCAGTTCCCTGTCCCAGAACGTAATTGTTGTAGAGGTGAATCTTGGTGTGGCGCATCATGGGGGTGCGGGCATCCAGATCCTTGTAGAAGTTGTGGTGGATGGTGATTTCGTGACGGAGGCTGTCGCTGTTGCTATTGCCGATCAGGCTGGCTTTGTGATGGTTGTGGAAGTAGTTCCAGCTGAAGGTTGCGTTGTAGATGTTGTTCTTTGCGTCCAGAAGACCGTCGTAGCGGTCCTTGTTGCTGGTGTAGGCGTTATAGAATTCGCAATGGTCAATCCAAATGTTGTGACTGGCCTGCTTTTTCTTGTCGGCCCAAACGGTGATGGCGGAGTCTGCGGAAATGGCGATGCAGTCGGGGTCGTTCAGGATGACTTCGGCTCCGTTACGGAATGCAATGACCTTGTTTTCGTCGGTCTTGCTAATGGGCACGTCGCTCATGGTGAACTTGATATTGCGAATAATGATGTTGTGCTTATTCTGGATCATTAGGCCAACGCGGTTCAAGAATGCGGATGTTCCCTTACCAATGATGGTCTTGTTGTTACCGACCTGGACCAGTTCGCCGTAGGTGGTTTCGGTGCCGGAAGTGGCTACATGACCGTTTTCGTCAATGAAAGTCTTGATGCCGGTGTTGATTTCGCCCTTCACGATAATGACGTAAGGGGTTTCCAGGTCTTCGGCGTACTGCTTGAACTCGGCAAAGTTGGATACTTCGACGATTTTACCGCCATTGCCACCGGTGGTGCCCCCTTCCAAGGTGGCGTAACCGGTCATGGCGAAGTTCGGGGTTGCTGCCGTTGCTGTTCCGCATAAAATCAGTAGGGCCATCATGGTTGCGGCTGTGATTAAAGCGAAATTTGAATTCGGCTTGTAGTCTTTAAGAAATTTTGAGAACATATTTTACCAATCCCTTTTACACCGTTTTTTATAGAATATGCTTTATTTGCTTGATTCTATGACTAGAATATAACTTCTGACGAACTGAATGTCAATAGAAAATGAGAAAATTTTTGAGAACATTTAAAAAATGAGGGTTGTTTTATTAACATCTCGTGAAAAAACGGCTTTTTTTTTGTTGGAAAACAAAGAACGCAATGTTATATTAAATCGCCGGTGGATGGGTTTAATAAGGAGGATTTCAATGGTTCAAGAGAAAATGGATGCATTCCTGCGTAAGCAAAATACGTTGGAAGATGTCTTCTTTTGGGTGACGTTGGGCTTGGTTGGCTTGGCATCCTTTTTGTCTGCTGTATCTTCTGTCATTGAAAGACTGCAGGGTTCAACCGTTTCTTTTTGTGTTTGCTGTTTCTTGTGCGTTGTTCTTTTGGGCATTATTGCCAAGAAAACGAAAAAGATTGCGTCATGCTATGTGGTGTTGTGCCTTATAATGTGTGGCGTGATTTTGCCTCTTCAGTTCTTCATGTACGGGGCTTTGAACAGCAGTATTATCATTTATTTCTTTGGCTCTGTATTCCTCTGTTCCCTTCACGAGAAAAAGTCCGTACGTTTCTTGTTAGTGTCGTTTGCCATCTTGTCGGGGGAGGCTTCCTTTGTGATGTCTTGGCTGTATCCGGAGTGGGTGACTCATATTGATGTACAGACAACTTTTGTGGATTATTGCTTGACGTTCCTTGTTCTTTCCATCTGCTTGGCTGCCACGGTTTCCTATTTGCTTAAACTTTATGCATTGAACCAGAGAGGTCGTGAAATGTTGGTGGCGAAGTTGCAGTATCTTGCGGAAAAAGACCCTCTTACGGATTTGTATAATCGTAGACATTTCATTGATTATCTAACCGATACTGTTTGGCCGGACCGTAAAGAAGGCTATTACGTATTCATGTACGATATCGATAATTTCAAGAAAATTAATGATACCTATGGACATCCTTTTGGGGATGTAGTCCTTCGTGGGGTGTCCGCTGTTGGACATCGTATTGAGGATCTCCAGAAGGGGGAACGTGCGGTACGTTATGGTGGGGAGGAATTCATCCAGCTCATTCGTGCTAACTCCATAGAAATGGCGTTTGCCAAGGCGGAGTATATACGTACTCAGGTGAATGGACTGACTTATGACGATAAGCCGGAAATGAGAATTTCTATCAGTGGCGGTTTGGTGAACTGTGCTGATCCAGCTTTTTCTGGACAGAACAAGATGTTAAGTGGTGTTGATGCCCTGCTTTACAAGGCGAAAGCCAACGGCAAGAATCAGATTTGCATGGAGTAAAAATTCTTGATGTCAAAAAGGTCCGAGTCAATTCGACTCGGACCTTTTTGTAATGCTAGATTCCCGATCGGGTCCGCTCAGTGACCTTAATAAGGTTGGTGAGCTATTACTTAAGGAAGTTCATGTACGGGAGCTTGGAGGCAAGTTCCTGCACCTTGTCGGCGTTAGCCTGAAGGGCGGAGCGAGCATTCCAGGAACCGTCCAGGAACTGACCGCGAGGACCATCTGCCAGAGTGAGGGCGATGGTTTCGTCGCCCAGCTTCAGGGTGCACTTGTCGGTGCTGGTTTCCAATTCCTTGGAGGGGTTTGCTTCGATCCATGCGAGAATCTTGTCGGCGGTAGCGTGGTCTACCTTGTAGCAGGGAACGCCCAGGGCGACGCAGTTGCCGAAGAAGATTTCGGAGTAGCTTTCAGCGATGATAGCCTTGATGCCCCAACGCTTCAGAGCCTGGGGAGCGTGTTCACGGCTGGAACCGCAACCGAAGTTCTGGTTGGAAACCAGGATGGTGCCGTTCTTGTAGGCCGGGTCACGGAAGGGGTGAACCTTGCCCTGGGCTTCGAGGCCGGCGATGTCGTCGGCGAAAGCGTTTGCGCCAAGACCTTCGAAGGTCACGCACTTGAGGAAGCGAGCCGGAATGATACGGTCGGTATCGATGTCGTTACCGCGAACAGGAACGCCGGAACCTTTAACGATGTCAATAGAATTCATTTTTAAATCTCCTTGTTCCTATTACTTGATGTACTTGCGGACGTCGGTGACCTTGCCTTCGATTGCAGCTGCTGCAACCATGGCGGGGCTCATCAAAATGGTACGGCCAGTGGGGGAGCCCTGACGGCCCTTGAAGTTACGGTTGCTGGAAGATGCACTTACCTGGCGGCCCTTCAGCTTATCCGGGTTCATGGCAAGGCAGAGGGAGCAGCCGGCTTCGCGCCATTCTGCACCAGCTTCCTTGAAGATCTTGTCAAGACCGAGAGCTTCTGCTTCCACCTTGATCTTCATGGAACCAGGAACGACCCACATCTTGACGGTGTCGGCAACCTTGTGGCCCTTGATGATTTCTGCTGCGGCCTGGAGGTCGGACAAACGACCGTTGGTGCAGGAACCAACGAAGGCGATATCGATGGGGGTGCCGATCATCTTGCCACCTTCTTCCCAGCCCATGTATTCATAAGCTTCGGAGATGACCTTCTTTTCGGAGCCTTCGAATTCAGAAATCTTCGGCATGTTGTCGTTGAGCTGGATTGCCTGTGCCGGAGTGATACCCCAGGTCACCATGGGTTCCAGGTTGTCGCAGTTGATTTCGATTTCGTCGTCGAACTGTGCGTCGGCGTCGGTAGCGACGGACTTCCAGTAAGCGACTGCTTCATCCCACTTGTCTGCCTTGGGAGCGTAGGGCTTGCCCTTCAGGAATTCGAAGGTCTTTTCGTCGGGGTTGCAGTAACCAACGCGTGCACCGCCTTCGATAGCCATGTTACAGATGGTCATACGGCCTTCCATGCTCATAGCTTCGATAACCGGGCCTGCAAATTCGTATGCGTAGCCAACGCCACCGTTCACGCCAAGCTTGGCGATGTAGGCGAGGGCAACGTCCTTAGCGGTAACGCCAGCCTTCAAGGTGCCGGTGAAGTTGATGCGGCGGGTCTTGAGGGGGCTCATGGCCAAAGTCTGGGTAGCGAGAACGTCTGCCACCTGGCTGGTGCCGATACCAAATGCGATTGCACCGAATGCACCGTGGGTTGCTGTATGGGAGTCACCGCAAGCGACGGTCATACCCGGCTGGGTCACGCCTTCTTCCGGGCCAACGATGTGGATCACGCCCTGTTCGCAGGTCTTGGGGCCAAAGAACTTGATGCCGTTGGATTCGGTGTTCTTTTCGATATGGGAGAACATTTCTTCGGAAATGCCGTCCTGAAGGGGGCGGTTACGTTCCGGGAAAGTGGTGGGAATAATGTGGTCAACGGTAGCGAAGGTGCGTTCGGGGAACAGAACCTTGGTGCCATCTTCACGGAGAGATGCGAAAGCCTGGGGGCTGGTCACTTCGTGGCAGAGGTGGAGACCGATGAAAAGCTGGCACTGGCCGCTGGGAAGCTTAGCAACAGTGTGGCTTTCGAAGATTTTCTGGTATAATGATTTTCCCATAATGTGTCTCGTTTGTTTTGTTTTAACAAAAATTCGTGCTCAAAGATAGTAAAAGTGGCAAGCATGCTATGAGATAAAAACGGGAAGTTTTGTTCTATTCATGACGAATGTAAGAAAAATGTGAGGAATAGAAGGCACTTTGTATGTGACGTCTATCAACCACGGTGTAACGGTTGTATACAAAAAAATGAATATTTAACTATATATGGTTTGGGGTTATGTGTAATTTTGTGAAAAAAGGGCTAATAAAATGAAAAAATCATTGTTAGGCATAGCTTCCATTGTCCCGGTCATGATGCTCGCCGCATGTTCCGACGATGGCTCTTCTACTCCGGCTGCTCAGGATCCGGTTGTTCCTGGTCTTAGCTCTGGTAGCACATTTGTTCCTGGCAGTTCGACTACTACTGGGACGATACCTGTAGTGGTATCTTCCAGTTCTGTTGCTGGGCAGACTGTAACTCCCGAACCAGAAGAAAATCCTGCTGATCAGCCGATTTCTGCGGACGAAAAGAAGGATGATGGAACTTCTTCTGTTGGCTCTTTGACCATTGGTGTTACCGGTGTTGCGGAAGTGGGCCCTCTGAGCTTGGGCGGCTCTGTTACCGTGTCTAGTGTTGATGCGAAAACTATGACCGTTGGCACCGCCGCTGTTAAGACTAAGACAATCAACGATTTGGGCGGTTATAGCGCTTCTGGTTCCTTGACTTCCGCAATCGGTAGTTTTGAAGCCTCTGGTAAGTTCTTCAACTTCTCTCTTCCGGATATTTCTGAAGTGAAGTCTCTGAAGGCTATTTCCGACCTGAGAACTCGCAAGACCGTTAACATTAACATCTTGACTCATCTGGAATATGGTCGTGTACAGGAGTTGGTGTCTAAGCAGGGATTGAGCTTCACTGCCGCTAAGGAACGTGCTGAGAAGGAAATTCTCGCTGCCTTTGGCTTCCAGGCTGATTCCACAATGTTTGAAGATATTTCCGTCTACCACATGACGGAGGCTGCAGCAAATCTCGTTACACTTACGGATGCAATGGAAACAAATCCCTCTTTGCTGGATGATTTGCTGAAGCTTACTGCAGATGACATTGCCGCAGATGGTAAACTGGGTGAAAATGCTGTGAAGGCTCTCATTGGTGACGCCGCATTCAATATTGACGTGAATGTGAACTCTTCCAACCTCTCTGCAGTCAATAACGATGCTGATGTGATGACTTACACCACCCATAAGAGATACCTTTGGGGTGCCATGTTCAATTTGGGTAGCTGTAACGAAGCTAACCTGAATGAAGTGAAGGCTAATCAGAACCCCAACAGTACCATCCAGGACAAGTATTTTGCCTGTAAGTCTGATGGTGCCTGGGCAGAAGCTCCTGCATCGTTCATGTTAAGTGCTGAAGTGGCAAAGACTGCAGGTGCTTGCGATGAGACTACCGCAGGTAAGCTTGTTACACATACCGATGGCAAACAGTATTTCTGTAAGAAGAATCTCTGGTCTGTAGCAACCGCTGATGATATTGCCGCTGCTCAGATTCCTACAGCATGTTCTTCTGCTAACGACAGGGCTGTGGCTGTTGCTGGTGGTGTTTCCTTCGTTTGCTTAGGTGGCGTTTGGACCAAGGCTGCTCATGATGCCGTTGACTACTCCAAGGGTCGTGCCATGAACAAGAAACTTGGTCGCGGTATTAATTTCGGCAACTCCTGGGATGCTCCGGGTGTTGGCGATGGTGGTTGGAGTAATCCCATTAGTGATGGTGATTTCAGTACTGTAAAGAATGCAGGTTTCAATTCTGTTCGTCTCCCGGTTCGTTGGTATCCTGGCGTTGATGCTCAAATTAGCGGTGTTAAGGAAGATGTTCAGTTGGCCATCAAGGCTGGCCTTACCGTAATCATTAATAGCCATCACCATCAGAATGTTTACGATGCTGCCGGTAATGGAAACTTTGATAATGCGGTGAATACCTTTGCCTCCGAGTGGAAAAAGATTGCACAGGCCTTTGACTCCTTCTCGGATGATGCGGTGGTCTTTGAAATCTTTAATGAACCCAAAGAACCCATGACTAACGCTCAGGTGAACAAGCTGATGACTGCTGGTTATAATGCTATCCGCTCCGTGTCTAAGGGTAAGACCATTATGTTTGAAGGCAATGGTTACGCAAAGTTTGCTCAGATTCAGAACCTTGATCTTCCTGCTGATGGAAACATCATCTTTACTGGTCACTATTATGATCCGTATTCATTCACTCACCAGGGACATGGCTATGATTGCAATGGCAATGCAAAGGATGGTATTTCCAATATGGCTGGTCATTTCAAGAGCTATGCAGACTCTGCGGCACGTTTCTATCCGGATGTGAATGGTGGCTCTGTTCCCCTGAATATGGGTGAATTCGGTGTTGCCAACAAGGGACAGTGCAGTAGCGTTTCCGATACCAAGCGCGAAGCTTGGGTGGATGCTGTGATTGCCCAGGCTGAAAAGTATGAGATGAGCTGGCAATACTGGTGCTTCAAGAACTGCGGTGGCTTCGAAGCTTCTAATGGCGGTTCCTGGTATGGCAATATGCTGAACGTCTTCAAGAAGTACATGAAGTAATCGCCCTTCTGTAAAAAAGATTTAGGGACCCAGGCCAACGCCTAGGTCCCTTTTTCTATGCAACCTCTATCAAGTACTCGCTTTATCCTCCAGACGAACAATCAACACCGTACCGTGAGCAAAAAAATCCTGCAAGAAACAGGAAAGACCCTCGTTAACACGAAGGTCTTATCCTGCTAGTAGCAACCTCTATCAAGTACGCACTGTGTTCCAGCGTGCAGCGCAAATGATCGGAGGTTTTATGTTCTAACGAACGATTTGCGCTGCTTTTATTTAGTCTCGAATTTATAGGCGTCCTTATAGTAAGCGAGCATTTCGTCGTTACTGCGGAAGCCTCCGTTACGGATGGCGTTACGAACGTCCGGATCCTTCTTGGAAAGGATGGTAATTTCGCGAGCTACGTCCTTGAAGAACAGTTCGTTGGCTGCGCGGTCCACATGAACCTGCTGGTATTCCAGACGATAGTTGCGTTCCAACATCTGGAACAGTTCGGACTGGCACTGGTTTTCGGGAGGACGGCGCTTGGCAACAGGCATATAGCACTTGTTGATGTAGTCCTGCTTCATGGTGACAATCAGGTCGTCGATTGCAGGAATATTGTGATCCATGTCGTGAGATGCCAACTGGGCTTTAGGAGTCTTGATACCGGAGCAACCGGCGAGGAGGGTAGCGGCAACTGCAGAGATCACCAAAACACTGAACTTCATTCTTTTTCCTTTTTTTCGAAGTTACCCAAATCCCTAATTCCGTGAACAAAGTTACTTAATTACGGATAACTTGGCGAGAGTAAAAATGTAACAATTCGCTTATATTTTGTGCAAGTCGAAGCCCTTTTGTGACGAATGTCACGTCTGGAACGTGTTGTAATTTTGTCAACAGGGAAAGTGTGGCTTTGAACCAGTTTTTGAACAAACTTACTTCAATGATTTGGGCTTGAATCGGTAATACCAAGTGATGGGGTCAATTACCTTGTACTTAATATTTCCGAGGCGTTTTGTCCCGTTTTTGTCAACGACGCCTGTAACGATATGGGCGTGAGGACCGGTGGTGTGTCCGGAAGTTCCTACGGTGGCAATGGGGTCTCCTGCCATGACTTCCTGGCCGTCCAAATAAAGCAGCTTGTCGCAATGCATAAAGACGATTACTTGTTTTTCATGAACAAGTCCGATAATGATGCCGCCTCGTTCATCCTTGCTGGTCCATGCCTTTGCGGAGAAGGGGGCTAGGATTCTTGCGCCCTGCCTGCCTGCCACGTCAATCGCTTGATGCTTTCGATCGGTCTGGGTCTGATTCTCGTGATAGAATTCCGTAAGGTAGGCGATGCTATCCGAGAAAATGGAAGTCCAGTATTTCCATGCAGATCCGGTGGAGTCTGTGGAAGTTTGTTCAAATATTTCCGGACGGGAGAACTTGATGACCGTTCCTGCTGGGGGAATGATGTGGTTGTTTTCCTTGGTCCAATTGTTTGCGGAATATCCGTTTTCGTCCAGAGTGATATCCGCATATTTCTTCACCATCTTTTCGTCGGCGACAATAGCGTTGAAGCGTCCAATTCCATAGCGTGCAATTCGATTCAGGTTGTCCTTTCCGTCGAAGGTGTATTCGAAGAAAGGCGCTGTGGTGATTACGTCGCGTTCGTGAATTCTATTGCGGGTATTGGAAACATTGGGTTCCAATTTGGAAACGAAAAAGAACGGAACCAGGACCGCGATTGCCAGGAAGATGGGGAAGAACTTCCGGAACAATTTTGGAATGCCGTCTAGAGGGTTCCTTGAGAGAATCTGAACCTTGTGAAGGCTTTCAATGGTCTTTGCGAAAGTATTGGCGTCTTTGGCCCAATTCATCTTTTCGCATAATGCTCTGCATTCCTTCGTGAAAGATTGACTTGCGTTGATTGTCGCAGTTGCCTTAGGAAAGCGTTTCTTGTGGGGCTTCTGGTCGAACAGCCAGAGAATGTTAGTTTGTTGTAAACCCTTCAAGTCTTCAATCTGTTCACATGCGAATTGCTGATCTTCTCCTGCAATCACAAGAAGTCTTGTAATCAAGGGGATGTAAGCGGCTTCCTCTCGGGACATCTCCATGGAGACGATTCCAACAATTTGCGGGACTCGTTCCTGAATTAGATGGAGATTGTGATAGAGGTTTCTAAACTGCTCGTCGTTGGAAGGAAAAAGCCTTGTTCCTGAAATAATGCAGGACTGATCGCCGAGGCTATCCAGCTCCTGCTTTGTAATGAGTCTTTCCAGCAAATCATGGATGTAGATTCCGCCGGAGGATTCTGTTTTTCCAGTAAAGTCAATGACAACAAAACGAGCGCCGGCGTTTAATGCCAGCGCTGTGTTTTGCAAGGCTTCTAGGGGTAAATCCAATTTGCCGGTAAAGGCAAAAAGGGTTAGACCACCCTGCTTATACAAGTAGTCTAGAACCTTATAGCGCATTCAGAAAGATTATGCCTTAGCAGTGCCGCGAGGGTAGGTGAAGCCTGCAGGAGGAGCTGCAACGAACTTGTCCACCTGGAGGTAGAGTTCTTCAGCGGATGCGGAGGGGTTGAAATAGATTTCCTGGTTGCGGTTCTGGGTGCGGCCCTTGAGGGGTTCGCTACGACGGGAACGGCTTACGACGCCCAGGGGGAGCACTTCCAGCAGGGGAAGCAGACCGAAGTAACGGAACAGGCTGAAATTCTTCTGCCAGGTAGCGCGTTCAGCGAGAATTGCGAAGGTGCCGTCGAAAATAGACTTGGACTGGAGCAGTTCATCGGAAGTCATGGTGACCAGTTCGTGATTGGTGGGGAAGTTGTTCACGAAGTTGACCATGTCGCCCTTGAGGTAGTTGGCGTCGCAGAGGAATACGAATTTCATTGTTGTACCTATGTGTTTTTTAAACACGGATTCATTTCCGTTCATCCACAAAATAGCTTTCTTTGTGAAAATTGTCTTGGATTTTACAGTGCTCAAACGAGCCCGCGGGCGAAAAAATCATGAATTTTACAAAAAGTTTACAAAAGTCGTTGGAAAAAGTTTTTTTGAGAACATTTGGAACGAATTCGTAACTTGTTGATACTCAATGAGTTACGAAAAATTACAAAAAATGTCAAACGAGTTTGTTAAAAAAAATCAAGATTTTTTGCCCAAAATATGAAAAAAAACACAATAAATCTTATATTTGAGCCGATTAACTGCGCAACCCCACTTGCGTGTTTTTTGAGTTTTTGTGTGGAACAAAAAGAAGAGAATGGTATAGTGGATGGAAATTATGGGAGATCAAAAATGAGACGAAAGAATTGGTCTGTGGCGGCGCTCCTAGCTTCTGCTGGACTCCTTGCTTCACTAGGTGTGGCACAGGAAGCTGGCGAGGCAGCTGCAAATGAAGCCCCGTCTGTAAGTGGAATTCCTGGTGAATCTATTGACGAAGGTGGCAAGTTTGCCCCCATCAAGTTGGACCAGTATGTGTCCGACGATATGGATAAGCCGGAACAGCTGAAGTGGTCCGTTAGTGGCAACAAGAAGTTGAAGGTCACTATTTCCAAGGATCGCATTGCGACCATCGAAACCCCAGATCAGTACTGGAATGGTAACGAAGACATCACCTTCGCTGCCACCGATACCAAGGGTGCTGTCGGTTCCGAAACAGCAAACTTCAATGTTGAATCCGTGAACAATCCTCCGGTGGTGGCTCAGATTCCTGACCAGACCATCGATGAAGGTCAGAAGTTCAACAAGATCCGTCTGGATGACTTCGTCACTGACCCCGACCATCCCAAGAACCAGATGCTTTGGGAATTTGATATTACTCCCAATGGCAAGGACCAGGCTGAAGGCGACCTGAACGTGGAAATCGACCAGAACCGCGTTGCAACCGTTGTCATTCCTGACCCCAACTGGTATGGCTCTGCTAAGATTAAGTTCACCGCAACTGATGGTGAATATGCTAGCGATTCCAAGACTGCAATCTTTACTGTGAAGCCCATCAATGACGCTCCTGTCATGCAGAAGCTTCCGGACCAGACCATCGAAGAAAAGAACGAATTCGAATCCATCAGCCTCACTGATTTCGTGACTGACGTGGATGACGATGTCTCCAAGCTGAAGTGGACCATCACTGGCGGTAAGGACCTGAAGATCGATGTGGATAAGTACGGTACCGCAAACATCAAGATTCCTAACGAATATTGGAACGGTTCCGAAACATTCACCGTTACCTGCACTGACGCTGCTGGTGCTTCTGCAAGCTCCAAGCTCACTCTTACCGTGAAGTCCATCAACGATCCTCCTGAATTTGTCCAGGAAGTTCCTGAACAGACCATCGAAGAAAAGCAGGAATTCAAGCCCATCGACCTGTCTCAGTTGGTTAAGGATCCGGATCATCCTTACGAACAACTTAAGTGGACCGTCTCCGGCAATAAGGACCTGAAGGTCAATATCGCTGGCAAGACTGCTACCATCAAGACTCCGAACAAGCTGTGGAACGGTAGCGAATCCCTCAAGTTCAAGGTTTGCGACCCGGAAGGTGCTTGCGCAGAATCTGAAAACTCCTTCACCGTTAACTCTGTGAATGACGTTCCGGTATTCGTGAAGACCATCCCCAGCCAGTCTATCGACGAAAAGAAGACTTTCGCAAAGATCAAGCTTGACGATTACATCGATGACGCTGACCACAAGAAGAGCGAACTCTCTTGGGAAGCTGAAGTGAAGCACCAGGGCAAGGAACCTGAATCCGGTACCTTGAATGTGAACATCGATGAAAACCATGTGGCTTCCATCGAAATTCCGGATGTCTACTGGAACGGTACCGCAATCGTTACCTTCACCTGTACTGACCCGGAAGGTGCTGCAGTCAAGCAGAATGTTACTTTGGCTGTAAGATCTATCAACGATCTTCCTGTGTTCAAGAAGATTCCTGACCAGACCATCGAAGAAAAGAACGAATTCAATTCCATCAATCTGGAAGAATTCCTCTCCGATGCTGACCATGATATCTCCAAGCTGAAGGTTGAAATTACCGGTAACAAGGATATCAAGGTTGACTACAACCAGAAGACTCGCGACGTTTCCTTCAAGACTCCGAACGAACTCTGGAACGGTTCTGAAACTCTGACCTTCACTGCAACTGACCCGGAAGGCGGCGTTGCTAAGACTCAGATGAAGCTCACCGTGAAGTCCATCAACGATCCTCCTGTCATGAAGGATATTCCGGAACAGACCATCAAGGAAAAGCAGCAGTTCAAGACTGTGGAACTGGACAAGTATGTCGAAGATCTCGACCATTCCAAGGACAAGCTGAAGTGGTCCGTTACTGGTCAGCGTGAACTGAAGGTTTCTATTGACGGTAACCGTGTCCTGAAGGTAACTCCGCCGAGCCCGCAGTGGAACGGCTCCGAAACTCTCACCATCAAGGTGACCGACCCGGAAGGCGCAACCGACGAACGTACTATCGCTTACACTGTTGAATCCGTGAACGATGTTCCGGAATTCGTAAAGCAGATTGCTCCTCAGACCATCAAGGAAAAGGGCCAGTTCACCGCTATCAAGCTGGGCGAAATGGTTCGCGACCTGGATAACAAGCTTAGCGACCTGACCTTCTCTGTCGACGTGAAGTCTACTGTTAAGGGTAAGGACGCTGGTCTTACTGTTGAAATTGATGCTCAGCAGGTTGCAAAGATCAATATTCCCAACAAGTTCTGGAACGGTGCTGATGAAATCACCTTTACTGTTACCGATCCGGAAGGTGCAAGTGCTTCTTCTAAGGCTCTCTTCACCGTTCAGTCCGTGAACGATGTTCCGACCCTCAAGAAGGTTCCTGACCAGATGATTGAAGAAAAGCAGGAATTTGCTTCTATCAATCTTGCTGAACTTGCTCATGATGATGACCACGACTTCAAGCAGCTGAAGTGGACTGTTTCCGGCAACAAGGACTTGAAGATTGAAATCTCCAAGGATGGTGTTGCTACTATCAAGACTCCGTCCAAGATGTGGAACGGTTCTGAAAAGGTTACCTTCACTGTTACTGACCCGGAAGGCGCTTCTGCAAAGAGCGATGCTGTGTTCACTGTGAAGTCCATCAACGATCCTCCCGTCATGAAGGATATTGCTAGCCAGACTATCAAGGAAAAGGGTGAATTCAAGTCTATCGACCTGAACGAATACGTTTCCGATCTGGACCACGACAAGAAGAACCTGAAGTGGACTGTTTCTGGCAACAAGGATCTGAAGATCGTTATTGACGCTAACAAGATTGCTACCATCAACACTCCGAACAAGTACTGGAACGGTTCCGAAAAGGTTACCTTCACTGTTACTGACCCGGAAGGTGCAATGGACAAGCGTACCGTTACCTTCACTGTTGAATCTGTGAACGACCTGCCGGTATTCACCAAGCCCATCAAGGATCAGACCATCCAGGAAAAGCGTGAATTCGCTATTATCAACCTGAATGATATTGTCAACGATCCGGACCACAAGTCTGAACAGCTTACCTGGTCCTTCGATGTGAAGGGTGCTAAGGGTGCTCCTAAGGGTTATACTCCCAAGCTGACCGTCTCTGTGGACGACCAGCGTATGGCTAAGGTTGTGATCCCGTCCAAGTACTGGAATGGCGCTGAAGAAATCACCTTCAAGGTGGAAGACCCGGAAGGTGGCAAGGCTTCTTGCACCGCTCTGTTCACTGTAACTTCTGTGAACGACGCTCCTGTTATTGGTAAGATCAACGATCAGACCATCGAAGAAAAGCAGCAGTTTGCAGACTTTGACCTGGCTGCCATCGTTAAGGATCCGGACCATGCATTTGATAAGTTGAAGATTGAAGTTTCTGGTGCTAAGGACCTGAAGGTGAATGTGGGCAAGGACGGTAAGGTTTCCGTGAAGACCCCGAGCAATCTGTGGAATGGTTCTGAAAAGCTGACCTTCACTGTTACTGACCCGGAAGGTGCTTCTGCAAAGACCACCGCCGCCTTTACCGTGAAGTCCATCAACGATCCTCCTGTCATGAAGGATATTGCTGACCAGAAGATCAAGGAAAAGGGCTCCTTCAAGTCCTTCAACCTGGATGACTATGTTACTGACCTCGACCATCCGAAGGCCAAGCTGAAGTGGAAGATTGAAGGCGCCAAGGAACTTAAGGTTGCCATGGATGCAAGCCACAATGTTTCTATTGCTCAGCCCAACCAGTACTGGCATGGTTCCGAAAAGATTAAGTTCTCTGTTGTTGACCCGGAAGGTGCTACTGACAGCCGTACCGTTACCTTCACCGTTGAATCTGTGAACGATGCTCCTGCCTTTGTTCGTGAACTGAAGGATCAGTCCATTGACGAAAAGAAGGAATTCGCAAAGATCAAGCTGGATGACCTGGTCAATGACCCGGATCACCAGAAGGGTGAACTGAAGTGGAGCTTCGATGTGAAGCCTGCTAAGGTTGGCGCTGCAGAACCTGCTGCTAAGGGCAAGAAGCCTGCAAAGAAGGCTGAAGCCGAAACTGCCGCACCTGCAACTGAAACTCTCAAGGTCAAGGTTGAAACTGTTAACGGTCAGCGTGTTGCTGTAATCGCTATTCCCAACAAGTACTGGAATGGCGCTGCAGACATTACCTTTAACGTAACCGACCCGGAAGGCGCTAAGGCTTCCAAGACTGCACACTTTGAAGTTCGTTCCATTAACGATGCTCCGAAGATTTCCGATAAGGCTCCGAAGGGTGAGACCATTACTGAAGGTGGCCGCTTCAAGACCATCGACCTGTCCACTCTCGCTACTGACCCGGATCACAAGACTACTCAGCTGAAGTGGAGTGTTTCTGGCAACAAGCAGCTGAAGGTTGATCTCCGTAAGGATAACACTGCAATCGTCTCCGTGCCTCACGACCAGTGGAATGGCAAGGAAATGATCACCTTCACCGTTACTGACCCGGAAGGTGCTTCTGCTAACGTGAAGATGCTCTTCGAAGTGACCCGCGTGAACGACGCTCCGGTGCTTGTAAAGAAGATTCCTGACCAGAAGATTAAGGAAAAGGAAACCTTCAAGCAGATTAAGCTTGACGAATACGTCAAGGACCCGGATAACAAGCCCAATGAACTCATCTGGTCTGTCTCTGGCAACAAGAAGCTGAAGGCTGAAATTTCTCCGAGCCGCGTGCTGACTGTTAGCGCTCCTGATCCGTACTTCTGGTGCGCTCCGGAAGCAATTGTCATCATGGTGAAGGACCCGGAAGGTCTCGCAACCTCTCAGATCGTGAACTTCGAAATCACTTCTGTGAATGACGCTCCTGTGATGAAGGATATTCCTCCCCAGAAGATCAAGGAAAAGGGTACCTTCAAGGAAATCGACTTGAACAAGTTCGTGAAGGATCCGGACCATGCTAATAATGAACTGACCTGGACCGTTAAGGTTGCCAAGGTTTCCGCTGCCGCCGCTCCTGCCAAGAAGCCTGCCAAGAAGGCTGCTAAGAAGGGTGCCAAGGAAGCTGAACCTGCTGCAGAACCTGTTGATGAATTCCAGGTTGAAATTGACAGCAAGAACATTGCTCGCGTCAAGCTGCCGAACAAGTACTGGAATGGCGAACGTAACGTGACCTTCACTGTTACCGACCCGGAAGGTGCTAAGGATTCTCGCACTGTTAACTTCCTCGTGGAATCTGTGAACGATGCTCCGGTGATCAAGCCTATCGCAGTCCAGTCCATCGAAGAAAAGAAGCAGTTCGAACCCATCGACCTTACTCAGTATGTATCCGATCCTGACCACAAGTTCGAACAGCTGAAGTTCCAGCTCTCTGAACCTCGTGCACTGAAGGCTTCCATCAATGCTAAGAAGCAGCTGGTGGTGACCACTCCGGACAAGTACTGGAACGGTACCGAAAAGATCAAGCTGGATGTATTTGACCCGGAAGAAGCTAAGGCATCTGTCCAGATCGTCTTCGAAGTGACTCCGGTGAACGATCCTCCTGTCATCAAGCATATTGCTGGCCAGAAGATCAAGGAAAAGGAAAAGTTCCAGGTTGTAGACCTGTCCAAGGCTGCTGAAGACCCGGATAACAAGCCCAATGAACTCCACTGGACTGTTACTGGCAACAAGGCCCTGAAGGTTGACATCAAGGGTAATCGTGCCCAGATCCTTACTCCGAACCCCAACTGGTTCGGCAAGGAAACCCTGACCTTTACCGTTAAGGACATTGCAGGTGCTTCTGCTTCTGCAACCGCTACCTTCGAAGTGACTCCGGTGAACGATCCTCCTGTTCTGAAGCCGGTTCAGCCCTTCACTATTGACGAAAAGAAGACTTTCGCACCCTTCGACTTCAGCAAGGTTGTCAGCGATCCTGATAACAAGCTGGAAGAATTGATCTGGACTCTGGACAACGAAACTCCGGCTTCCAAGAATGCTAAGGCTGGTGGTAAGAAGGGTAAGGCTGCTAAGGGTGGTGAACCTGCCGTTAAGCATGAACTGCACTTCGAAATTAGCGATAAGGGCGTCCTTACCTGCGACATCCCCAACAAGCTGTGGAACGGTTCTGAAGTTGTGACTGTGAACGTCTTTGACCCGGCTGGCGAAAAGGCTTCCATCCAGGTGAAGTACACCGTTAAGCCGGTGAACGATCCTCCTGTTGTTAAGGAAATCCCGGGCCAGGAAACCTTCGAAGGCAAGCCCTTCAAGACCATCAAGCTGGACCAGTACGTATCTGACCCCGACCATAAGGTTTCTGAAATCAAGTGGAAGGTCTCCGGTGCTAAGAACCTCGCTGTGGAAATCAACGGTAACCGCGAAGCCAATATCCGCCCGAAGAAGGGTGACTGGTTTGGCGAAGAAACCCTGGTGTTCACCGCTCAGGATCCTGCTGGTGGCATGGATAAGACTGTTGCCAAGTTTGTCGTCAAGCATGTGAATGCAGCTCCGATCATGAAGCCCTTCCGTGAAGATGGCTACACCATTAAGGAAGACGATAAGGGTGGCGTTATTGCAACCTTCAACCTGCAGCAGATTGCTCGTGATAAGGACCATCGCTTTGAAGACCTGAAGTGGAGCTTCACTGGCAATAAGTTCCTGGTTGTGAAGTACGACAAGTTCAAGAAGACGGTCTCTGTGGAACAGCCTCATGAAAACTGGAACGGCAAGCCGGAAAAGATTACCTTTACGGTAACCGACCCGGAAGGTGCTAAGGCTAGCCAGAGCGCAATCTTCACCGTTATGCCGGTGAATGACCTGCCGGTTGCAAGCAACATGACTTACATGACTCAGGAAGGCGACGAACTGAAGGTTCCTGCTTCCGAAGGTCTCATGTCTGCTGTGACCGACGCCGATGGCGAAAAGCCCGTATCTGTTCAAGTTGTCCAGAAGCCGCGCAACGGTAAGATTACCCTGAACGAAAAGGATGGTTCCTTCACCTATATGCCGAATAAGGGCTTCTCCGGTCTGGATGAATTCACTTACAAGGCTAAGGATCCTAACGGCGCATTCTCCAACATTGCAACTGCAGAAGTCAACGTCAGCTTCAAGATGAATGACCTCCGCGGTGGCAAGAAGGCTGATAAGAAGGCCGATGCCAAGAAGGAAGAACCTAAGGCTGAAGAAAAGGCTCCCAAGGGCAAGAAGAAGCGTAAGTAATCTTTGATTGCCTAGGGCTTAGCCCTGAATTTCAAGAAGACCCTGCGATTAGTCGCGGGGTCTTCTTGTATTTGGGAACTTTTTGTTTCAAAATGGAAACTTTTGTTGTAAAGTTCTCAAGGGTTAATGGAATCGGATTTGGGAACACGGTTCGTTTTTTGTGATTGTTGTATAGTTTTATTCTGGATTTGTCGAAAAATGGTGTATTGGATTTTCGACCCATGGGTAAAACCCGAGGATAATTATGATTAAAGGGATGTTTTTGGTTTCTGGATTGGCCTTTGGCCTTTCTGCTTTTGCTGGTTTAGCTTGCGCTGCTGAATCTGCCTCTACTGGATATAGCTGGAGTGCAGTCAGTATGGGCGGTGGCGGCTTTGTAAGTGCTGTCATTGCCTCTCCTCTGGAAAAGGGACTTTTTTATGCCCGTACGGATGTGGGTGGCGCCTATCGCTGGGATGAATCTACTTCCCGCTGGGTCTCCCTCATGGACTGGGTGGACATTACGGAACGAGGTCTCCTTGGCGTGGAAGCTATTGCGGTTGACCCTCAGGAAGAAGGCGTGGTGTACATGATGACGGGTACCTCCTACTGGAATAGCGGCCGAAGCGCGTTCCTCCGCAGTAAGGACCATGGTAATTCCTGGGAAGTGCTTTACACTTTGGACACTGACGGTACCAAGGGTGCCAAGGTGGAACGTTTCGGAGCCCATGGTAATGGCATGGGCCGCGGTAACGGCGAAGCTCTTGCAATCGATCCCAATGATTCCAAGATTATGTTCTATGGTTCCAAGAATAGGGGCCTGTGGAAATCCGAGGATAACGGATCTAGCTGGACTCATGTGGAGGCCTGGACGAAGGCTGCCGGCTCTGATACCACATGGAACGGTTCCGGTTTTAGCTTTGTGCAGTATGCTCCCGGTAGTTCCAAGAATATTTACGCCGGCTTCCTTCGTGAAGGAACTACTGCCGGGAAGACTTTTGAAAACGTATTTAAGTCCGAAGATGGGGGCACTACCTGGAAGGCTTTGCCCATTCCTGATAGCCTACGTACCACGAAGGGCGGGGGTGTTGTTCGCCTGATGCCTCAGCGTGCGGTAATTACCAAGGATGGAAAATCCATGGTGGTGACTTTTGCTGATGGTGCTGGCCCTCATTCTATGGGTTGGGACGAAGGCTGGGGCCCCATCTGGGACGGCTTTGGTCGTGGCTCCGTATTGAAGTGCGACTTGACCACCGGTACCTGGACCGATGTTTCTCCTGCAGATTATCTGGATGGGGAAGGGGAGGCCAAGTACGATATGACGGACTACTCTAACACGGCCGAGTACGAATATATCGCACCTTACGGTGGCATTACCATCAATCCTAACGATGACCAGGAAATGGTGGTGACCACGGAAGGCTACAATGGCCCTCAGTTCTGGTACAAGAAGGATGGCGATAAGGATGTGTGGAGTGACCGTTGGGGCTCCAACATTTTCCACACTACAGACGGTGGCGAAACTTGGGTGGCTTCTTTCCGATATTACTGGATGGAAGGCGGTGTTTATCCCACTACCCAGCAGATGGATGCCAATGGCATTGGCTGGATGCACGACGGTTCCATTCATTGGGCCGGTAGCGTTGCCATGGATCCTTTTGACCATGACCGCGTTTTTGTCACTTCTGGTAATGGTCTTTTCCGTACGGACAACCTGTCCGATTATACTATCCAGAAGGCGGAAAACTCCTGGGAAGAAGACCAGATTACTATGAACCAGGTGTGGCATTTTAGTGCTCATGGCGTGGAAGAAACGGTTCCCTTCGAAGTGGTGAGCATTCCTGGCGGCCCCATGATTTCCATCATTGGTGACTATGACGGTTTCCGCCATGAGGATGTGACCAAGTTCCCCCAGTACCGCCATATGACCAATGTAAGTGGTACGGCAGTCCCGTTGGGAACGACCCAGGGCCTGGCATATGCCCACAAGTCTGGTAAGCTGGTAAAGGTTGCTAACGCTCGTAAGTACGAGGGCAAGTATAGTGACGTTCCTATTGAACCATTGCAGTTCTCCAGCGATTCCGGCAAGACTTGGACTGTTGGCACCTACTGCAAGCTTGATGAAAAGATTGCTAACGGTACTGCCGCTATTTCTACCGATGGTGCTGTCGCTCTGTTTGTGCCTATGGAAGGTAGTACTAAGATTTATCGCTATAGCAATGCAGCCTACGATGAAGTCACTGGCATTGACAATGGCTCCTTCGTGGTGGGCGATCCCGAGAATGCAGATGTATTCTACGCCTTCAACAAGACGGAAGGCAAGTTCTACAAGAGTACGGACAAGGGTGTAAGCTTTGCCGCTGTGAGTGCTCCTGGTGTAAGTGCCTTCAAGAAGTTCCGTGCCATTCCGGGCTTTGAAGGTGACTTGTGGTTACCCATTGCTGTGCAGGATCCTTCCACCGGTGCTGGCGTTAGCGGAAGCCTGCAGCACTCTACCGACGGGGGCAAGACCTGGACTGCGGTGGCCGGCGTAGGTTACTGTGAAGCCGTTGGTTTTGGCGCGTCCAAGACCAAGGGCGGATATCCTGCGATTTACGTGTATGCCACTATTGATGGCGTGACCGGCGTGTTTGGCAGCGACGATAAGGGTGCCACATGGACCCGCGTGAACGATGACGGCCATGAATATGGCGGTCTTGCTAATGGCGAATTCGTGATGGGTGACATGAATACCTACGGCGTCGTGTACATGAGTACGGCGGGTCGCGGTATTGCAGTGCGTGTTCCCGATAACTGGGAAATGGCTAGCTCTACTTCCAACGGCACCCTGACTGTGGAAAAGAAAACTCCCGCGGTTTCCGGCGCCAAGGCTGTATATGCCCACGGCAACCTGGAGCTGACTCTGAAGAATGCAGGCGCCCGAGTTTCTGTGTTCGACATGGAGGGTAAGCTGCTGCTGGCTCGTGAATACAACGGCTCTGTAAGCGTTCCCTTGAAGGAACTGATCCGCGCCAAGGGCAGTTACTACGTGCGTGTAGAAAGCGGTAAGCAGGTGCTGTTCAGCAACCGCGTGATGATCGCTCGATAGCAAGACGTCATTCTGAAGCCGTTAGGCTGAAGAATCTAGGGATTAAAAAATCCAGCGGGTTTAACCTGCTGGATTTTTTAATTACTTGCGGTATTATTTCCGCGGACTCAAAAGAAAAAGCGAGTATTACTTCTTCTTGTTCTTCGGCTTCGACGCATACCATTCATCGAAGGTGATGGAACGGTCGAGAACACCATCCGGTGTCAGTTCCAGAACGCGGTTTGCAACGGTCTGTGCAAATTCATGGTCCTGGGTACAGAAGATGATGGGTCCCTGGAAAGCGGTGAGGCCGTTGTTCAGGGCGGTAATTGCTTCCAAGTCAAGGTGAGCGGTCGGTTCGTCCAGCAGCAAGCAGTTTGCGTTGGAAAGCATCATCTTGGAGAGCATGCAGCGGACCTTTTCACCACCGGAAAGGACGTTACAGCACTTCAGGGCTTCTTCGCCGGTGAAGAGCATACGGCCCAGGAAGCCGCGGATGAAGGTTTCGTCCTGTTCCTTGCTGTACTGACGGAGCCAGTCAACCAGGGAGAGTTCGCTCTGGAAGTAGGCGTCGTTGTTCTTGGGGAAGTAGTTCTGAGTGATGGTGTTGCCCCACTTGATGACACCTTCCGGTGCCGGGGTTTCACCAGCGATCAGCTGGAAGAATGCGGTCTTGAGAGTGCCGTATTCGCCAACGAGAGCAACCTTGTCGCCTGCGTTCAGCTTGAAGTTCAGACCCTTGCAGATAATGCCGTCGCCGCCATCGATGGTAGCGTTGTTCACTTCCAGCACGATCTTGCCCGGTTCGCGATCCATCTTGAAGTTGACCCAGGGGAACTTACGGCTGGAGGCGGGCATTTCTTCCACGGACATCTTGTCCAGGAGCTTCTTACGGGAGGTGGCCTGCTTTGCCTTTGCTGCGTTGGATGCGAAGCGGCGGATAAAGGCCTTCAATTCTTCGATCTTTTCTTCGGCGCGGCGGTTCTGGTCCTTACGCTGCTTCTGGGCCAGCTGGCTAGCTGCATACCAGAATTCGTAGTTACCACCGTAGATGTTGATCTTGCCGTAGTCAATATCGCAAGTGTGGGTACAGACGGTGTTCAGGAAGTGACGGTCATGGCTCACCACGATCACCACGTTTTCGAAACGTTCCAGATAGTCTTCCAGCCAGGCGACGGTATCCAGGTCCAAGTGGTTGGTAGGTTCGTCAAGAAGCAGAATGTCGGGGTTGCCGAAGAGGGCCTGTGCCAAAAGCACGCGAATCTTCTGGTTACCGTCCAGGTCTGCCATGAGGCTGTAGTGGAATTCTTCAGGAATGCCGAGGCCCTTCAGGAGCACTGCGGCGCTAGAGTCGGCTTCGTAACCGCCGATTTCACCAAAGCGTTCTTCCACCTTGATGGCTTCTTCGCCCTGTTCGTCGGTCATCTCGGGAAGAGCGTAAAGTTCTTCACGCTTCTTGCCCAGTTCGTACAGTTCCGGGAAACCCATCATGACGGTTTCGAGAACGGTGTTCTGTTCGTAGGCGAAGTGGTCCTGCTTAAGGACTGCGATACGTTCGCCAGGGTTCTTGGTGACTTCACCAGTGTTGGGTTCAAGATCGCCGGAAAGGATCTTGAGGAAGGTGGATTTGCCTGCGCCGTTTGCGCCGATAACGCCATAGCAGTTACCGGGCTTGAAGGAAAGGTTCACTTCCTTGAAAAGGACGCGGCTGCCATACTGAAGACTTACATTAGAAACATTGAGCATGGCGCCAAATTTAGAAAAATTTTATTGAACCTTAAAGAGTCTCTTACCGTTCAATCCGTACACGGTCCAGTGATTTTCGGAATCCTTGCGGAAAATCTGGATTTGTCCATTCTTGCGTTGGACGCGGATGGAACTTTCTGCAACAGGCGTTGCCATGGAGTTGCCGATGGCGTCTTGTTCCTTACCAGGTTCCTTGTCTGGATTGTCGTTGGGATTTTCCTCGGGGGTTTCTTCCTTGGGGGTGGAGACTTCTGTGGTTAATCCCGGGGCGTTCTGTTTGGGATTGTCGATGTCGTCGATGATGTTGCTGAATACGCCCGTCATGAGAGAAGTGCCGAACCAGCCCAGGAATTGTTCGAAGTACATTTCGTTGTGGAGGGTGTCTTCTTCGGCGCCACTAGGGTCTACTGCTAGACCGAAGTAATCGGCGTCCTTGTCGTAGAACTTTGCCATTTCCATACTGAAGGCCTTCTTGTCGTCATCCGTACCGACGGCCATGGCGGCGGTTGCCCACATGCCAATGGTCAGAGGGCTGTGTTCTCGACGGTGACGGGTAATAGTGCCGGCAAGCATGTCTTCCCATACGTCTTCTGCAGGGAGCAACTGTCCGTCCATCTGGAAGAAGTTGGCTGCTTCCGCACCACCGATGGAGTTGATGAACTTCATGGAATTCTGGAGGAAACTCTTGGCGCGGGGCTCGTCAAACCAGATGGCGTCAATGGCCACACGCCACAGGATGCGGATGGCGTCCTTGAAGAAAGCCTTGGCATTAAAGTAGGCGTTGTAGCCCAGTGAACCGGAGGGACTTCCGTCCGGCTTCATCCAGTCGGGTACCATGCCCAGTGCGTATCCGGGGCTGTTGCCGATGATTTCGTAACTGCGGTCCACCACCTTGTTCCAGTCGTGGTTGCTATCGTATTTTGCAAAAATCTTGTACCAGGCGGGGGAGAAATAGCCTACGTTCACGAAGTTTTCTCCACCCCAGCCGGCCCCAGGAGCTAGTGTTCCCTGAGAAGTAATCTGGCTGGTTTCCCACATCTTGCCCATCATCTTCTTGGCGTGATCCAGGTACTTGCGGCCATCGGAGGTGGTGAAGTCCTGCCACTTGCCTGCTTGAACCAACTTGTCGGCAAAAACCAGGGACATGATGATGTCTTCTTCGGCGTCGGTGGCTGCACCTTCACTCTTGCTGCCGGAAAGTTTCAGCTGCCAATCGTAGTAACTGCCGTTCCACATATTCTTATTGGCGGCTTCCCAAATCTTGTTGAAGGTTTCCTGGTCATTGGCGTAAAGCGCCACCAGCATGCCGTATCCTACCGCTTCGCTGACGGCGTCGCCAGGATATTCGCTTTTGGGACGATGGATGAGACCTGCACCTACACCGTTTTCGTAAGGTTCAATATTGCGCTTCTTCAGTCCACTCCAGGTCTTGTCCAGCACCTGGTTCCAAAAACTTGCGTCTACCTTGGGCTGGGTATTGGGAATGTCCATTACGGCAAACGGGGTAGAAATTGCGCCGCAGATGGCAAAAATTGCAGCGGTAAGAATCTTGCTCTTCATATAACCTCACACCAAATCTTGTTATAGGAAAATTAGGTTTTTAAGCGGGGGAGGGGCGGGTTATTTCGTTCAATTTTTGTTTACGAGCGTAAAAAAGGGCGCCGACCTAAGCCGACGACCTTTTTTAGTTACGAGTTACGAGTTACGAGTTACGAGTTACGAGTTATGAATTATGAGTTATGAGTTATGAGTTTTTGCTCATCGCTCTCAGCTTACTGCTGGTTTGCCTTTTCCAATTCGCGGGCGTTGATGATTAGCATCTGCAAACGGTTTTCGATGTTTGCAAAGCTGGTATCCGGATCGTAGTCCAGAGACAGCACCTGAATATGGGGGCAACGTTCCTTCACAGCCTTGGTCAGGCCGCGGCCGGAAATGTGGTTAGCCAAGCAGGCGAAGGGCTGCAGAATGATATGGCTGTTGATGCCATGCTGGGAGTTGTACAGAATTTCGCCCGGAATCAGCCAGCCTTCGCCGGTGTTGTAGGTGGGGTCAATAATGTCACCAACCATGTTGATCAATTCATAGCAGTCTGCATGATGTTCGTACAGCTTGAAGTTTGCTTCCATTTCCTTACGGACCACTTCCAGAGCGTGGGTGTAAACCTTGGCGGTTGCACCACCGATGATGCGGTCTTCGATAGGATTGGCGGAGAAACCACGCTTGATCTTTTCGGCACGGACGATTTCGTCCACACGGAAGAAGTCCGTCATACCCGGCAGGTAGACTTCCATGCCGTTGTTCATCAGGTATTCTTCGATGTAGCCGTTGGCGCTGGGATGGTAATTCATGAGAATTTCACCAAGCACAGCGACGCGAGGCTTGCGGAGCCCCTTCTTACGGTCTTCGGTAATTTCAACCGTATTGAAGGCTGCGATAGTTTCGCGGAACAGGTTGATCACTGCAGTGGGCTTTGCCAATTCAAGCTTGGAAAGAACTGCGGCGCGGTTCATGACCTTGGGCATCCATTCGTCGTATACCTTCTGGGTGTCGCCCTTGTTCACTTCGTACGGACGGAGTGCGCGGTACATGATTTCGATGGCGTCCATGGTCACCAGACCCCACAACATATGGAGGCGGAAGTCCAGACCCAGCTGGAAGCCCGGATGCATGTTCTTGTTGTCGGAACCGGTAGTGATGATGGAAACGTTGGGATATCCTGCTTCGTCCAGAGCCTTACGGGCAAGTACGGCGTACTGCACGGCACGGCAGTTTTCGCAGTTCTTGGCAAGACCGATGGAGACTTCTTCCTGCTTTGCTTCAGGATGCTGTTCCAGCCACAGGAGGTTTTCACCGATGTTCACCTGGCAGGGGAAGCAGATGTCGTTATGGACGAACTTCTTGCCCAGTTCGATGGCGCGTTTGTCGGCAACAGGCAGGGGAGATGCCTTGTAGCCCTTGGCGCGCATGTAGGCTGCTGCCAGCACGCTGAATGCGGGGGACAGGTTGGGAACCAGGATGGTACGCTTGTCCTTGTCTTCCTTGGTGAAGGGAGTGGTGAACAGCGGTTCGTTGGATTCCGGCTTGTCCGGCAGGTTGGCTGCACGGCGGGCCTTAACGGTTTCGATAAAGCTCTTGATACGGATACCCACAGGACCACGGGCGTCGCCTTCGTCCAGCTTCAGCATCAGCATTTCCTTGTTGGAATCGCGATGGAGCATACGCATCATTTCGTCGGTCAGGATGGAGTCGTGACCGCAGCCGAAGCTTACGATCTGAGCCAGTTCCACGTTGGGATCCTTAGCGGCAATCATGGTGGCGCCAAGCATACGGAGGTGGAAGGTGTTCTTGATTTCCACGCGGGTGTGGTTGGGAACATCCTGATCGTACACGCCCGGGAGAGACTCGGTAGTAAGAACCGGAATGCCCATGGCGGTAAAGTGAGTTGCAATGTTGTGGTTGATCAGCGGGTCCACATGGTAGGGGCGACCTGCGATGACCACGGCGAAGCTGTTCTTTGCACGGACGTCGTCCAGAATCTTCTGGCCTTCTTCCAGCAAGGTGGTGCGGTAGTTGTTGAGGGCCTTTTCGCCTTCGTCCACAGCCTTGTTGATCAGCTTCTTGTCCAGGCCCCAGTTGGTGCTGAACCAGTCGATGGTCTGGGAGCGACGGAGCTTTGCGTTGAACCAGTGGAAGATGGGCTGATCCATGGGGACGCCGTAATTCTTTTCCGGTTCGTCGGTATTCTTACAGACATTGGGGTAGGCCTGGACCACGGGGCAGACTGCCGTTGCGTCAAACTTGGTGTGGTCACTGGGAATAGCTACCATCATGGGGAAGAAGATGCGGTCCACCTTCTTGTCGATGAGGGAGAGCACATGGCCGTGAACCAGCTTGGCCGGGAAGCAGACGGTGTCGGATGGCACGCTATGGAGGCCTGCTTCGAACATCTTGTAGTCAGAGCTACGGCTGACGACTACGGTATAGCCGAGGCTGGTGAAGAATGCCTTCCAGAAGGGGAGGCTTGCCCAGAATTCAAGAGCGCGAGGAATACCGATGGTCTTCTGAGTGCCATCAGCCTTCAGCTGCGGTTCTACCAGCTTGGCAGGAGCGTAGTCCTTTACCAACAGCTGGTTGGTACGCTTGATCATGTCAGGCACGGAAAGCATCTTCTTGTTGATTTCTGCAATCAAAGCCTTGGTCTTCGGGTCGTTGGGATCTGCGGTCACTTCACCGCGTTCGCAACGGTTGCCGGTAACGAAGCTCTGGCCATCGCTAAAGGTCACGATGGTACGAGAGCAATGGTTGGTGCAGTACTGGCAGAGCTGACCCGGCTGGTTGTGCCAGCTGAAGGTCTTCATAGCTTCCAGACCGATGAAGCTGGACTTCAGTTCCGGATCGGTCTTGCGCTTTTCTTCCATGTACTTCTTGGTGAGAAGTGCGATACCGATTGCACCCATTTCACCCGGACGTTCCGGACGGATGGGCTTGAGGCCGGTGTACTGTTCAAAGGCGCGGAGCACTGCGTTGTTCTTGAAGGTACCGCCCTGGACCACAACCTTCTTACCCAGAGTGTTGAGGTTACGGATACGAATCACCTTGGTGAACACGTTATTAATAATAGAGCGGCAGATACCTGCGATAATGTCTTCAGGCTGCTTACCATCACGCTGTTCGGTAATGATGGAGCTGTTCATGAACACGGTGCAGCGAGAACCCAATTGAGAAGGGCTCTTGGCATCGAAAGCCATCTGGGCAATCTTTTCCATGGGGATACCCAGGGAACGAGCGTAGGTTTCGATGAAGGAACCGCAACCGGAGGAGCAGGCTTCGTTCAGGATAATGCCGGTAACCACACCGTCGGTAACGGAGATGGCCTTCATGTCCTGACCACCGATATCCAGGATGAAGGATACGTCGGGGCAGAGGCGCTGGGCAGCGTTGGCGTGAGCCACGGTTTCCACAGTGTGGTAGTCGGCGTGGACTGCCTTGGCGAACAGCTGTTCACCGTAACCGGTAGTACCCACACCCAGGATGTTCAACTTACAGCCGTATTCTTCGTAACGGTCGATGAGCTCGTTCATGGCGCGCTTCAGCACGGCCAGAGGTTCACCATCGTTAGAGGCGTAGAAACCGTCGACGATATTGTCCTGTTCGTCCATAAGAACGAACTTGGTGGTGGTAGAACCGGCATCGATACCCAGATAGACATTCAGTTCAGAACCGGAAGCGGGCTGGGGGTAGTTGTTGCCAGCCATCTTGTGATCTTCCAGGAACTGCTTGTATTCAAGGTCGTTCTTGAAGAACAGGTCTGCGGCAGCCTTGGCCTTATGTTCGGCTTGGCGAGTTTCGTTGAAGTGGACCAGGGAGTCCAGAGAGCCTTCTTCGCGGTAGTAGCATTCCTGACCGGCGAACATGGAGCCTACGGAAAGGGCTGCACCCATGGCAACCAGCACTTCGGAATGTTCAGGCACGATTGCCTGTTCGTCGGTAATACCCAGACGTTCCTTGAATGCACGAACCAAGGTCGGGTTAAAGGTCAGCGGGCCACCTTCGAAAATGACAGGGGGCTTGATTTCCATACCCTGGGCAAGACCACCGATGGTCTGCTTTGCAATGGCGTGGAAACTGGAAAGGGCGATATCTTCCTTGGCGATACCGTTGTTCAGCATGGGCTGAATGTCGGTCTTGGCGAACACGCCGCAACGGCCGGAAATTTCATAAACCTTCTGGCCGCGCTTGGCGAAACCTTCGAAGGCTTCGGTCTTGATACGGAGGAGTTCTGCCACCTGGTCGATAAATGCACCGGTACCACCGGCACAGACACCGTTCATACGCATGTCGCTTGCAATCAGCTTGCCTGTGGTGGGATCCTTTTCGAAGAACACCACCTTGGCGTCCTGACCACCCAGTTCAATAGCGACCTTTGTATCGGGATAAGTTGCACGGACGGCGAGAGCGTTGGCAACCACTTCCTGTACGAAGAAAGAATGGGTTGCGTCTGCAAAGGGCTGACCGCCACTGCCGCAGAATGCTACTCTGAAGTTCTTGCCCGGGAAAAGACCGTGGGCTTCACGCAGTACCTCGTACACCTTCTGTGCCTGCATGGCATTGTGACGCTGGTACGTATAGTGCAAAAGCTTGGAGGTTTCCGGATCGACGACGGCAATCTTTACGGTAGTAGAACCGACGTCAACACCGACCCATAAATCATTTGTAGAAATACTCATAGTGGGGCGAAATTTAGAAAAATTTTTAATTTTGGGTTATGAATTATCTTGCTCTTGACTATGGTGAACATCGCGTAGGCGTTGCTTTTGCCGATTCTGAACTAAAATTCGCATTTGCCCGAGAAACCATCGACCAGAAGACTACAAACCTGTGGGTCCGCCTGGATGAACTGGTGAAGGTGAACAAGGTGAATGCCTTCGTGGTTGGAATGCCCTATCATCCGGATGGTAGAGCCAATGGTAAGAATGTGGTGGTGGAGAAGTTCGTTCAGGATTTAAAGGAACGTTTCCCTGGAATGCCCGTGTACACACAGGACGAATCCTACTCCAGTGTCCAGGCCCAGGCTTGCACATCACACTTCAGTAAGAAGAAAAAACAGAAAAATAAGGCAGTCATCGATCAGCTGGCCGCACAAATTATTCTTCAAAGATGGTTGGATGAGAATTAAAAAAAGGCGCTAAAGGCGTCTTTTTTCGGCTTTGTCCACGTACATTTCGCGGTCCGCCTTTTCCAGGTAGCACATGATGTCTTCGTCGTTGTTTTCCATGAAGGAGTAACCGAAGGCTGCGCTGAATTTCTTTCCCTTAATCTGGAAGGTCTTTGCCTGTTCCTTCATCTGGAGGACGTAATTTAGGAGCTGGGGCTCCGTTGTATTGGGAATTATGGCCAGGAATTCGTCACCGCCTACACGGAACATGAGGGCTTCCTTGGGCAGCACCATCTTGAACAGCACGCCCACCAGGCGGATGTATTCGTCGCCCATCATATGACCGTAGTAGTCATTGATCATCTTCAGGTAGTTACAGTCCGCAGAAATAAACCCTAGGGGCAGATTCTTTTCGTTGTCAATTTCTTTCAGTACTTCCTGAAGGTAGGTCCTGTTGTAAAGCCCCGTCATTTCGTCGGTAATGGCCAGCTTGTGGAGTTTTCGCTTTAGAAGTTCCTGCTCCGTCACGTTGTTGATCAAGGCCACGATACCGTAAATGTTACCCTCGTCATCGTGAACGGGCTCCTTGATGATTTCCATGAATTCCTGGATACCGTCGGCGTTGATTTCAATGACGTAATTCGTGCCCTTGCCTGTGCGGATAATTTCCTTATCCTTCTCCATGGCCATCTTGGCGTTTTCCGTATCCTTGCGGATTTCTACGTCGGTTTTCCCGCGGATGGTCCAGCCCGGTTCATCGGCTCCGTGGAGGTGATGCCAATAGTGGGTGCAGAAAACGTACTTGCCTTCCGCATCCTTCAGGAAGATGTTGGAGGGCAGACGCTTCAGGATGTTTTCCAGTTCCTGAAGGTGGATGGAGTTTCTGACGTTTGTCAGATTGTCCAGGCGATTGAGAATCAGTTTCTTTCTGAAAGGCGCAATAATAAAGTCCAGGGCGCCGTAGTCCAGACATTTGAATTCGTCCTCTGTAGGGGTGGCTTGGGTAGCAACCAGCACGGAGGAGGGAAGGAGGGTCTTTTTGGACTGTAATATCTTCAGGACTCTGTAATCCTGATCCAGAGCCGCATTGGACATGACCAGGATAATGTCGGGGCTGATTTGGGAGGTTAGTCCCCAGATGTCTTCGCAGGAATCAATATCGAAGAACTGGCAATCGTAGCATTCCTTCAAGATGTCTTCCAACACCTTGTCGCTCACGCCGTTCTTTGTATAAAGAATTAATTTCTTCATTATTTTAATTCCTACTACTATACCCATCTATATTTATAATGCAGAAATTGAAAAATGATGAATGGAATATGAAAAATCATATTCCAACCGCTAATAGCATTCTCTTGAAATAGAAAAAGTCGCCTTTTGGGGCGACTTTTGGTAGAAATGGACTTATTTGATGGTAATAGACTGGGCTTGCCGTCCTGATTTCAGGATGTAGCTTCCTGTAGCCGGAAACTGGAACTGGGCGGCCCCCTGGATGGTTTTCACCCGGGCAATCCTGTTTCCCTGCAGGTCAAAGACGGATACCTCGTCCTTAGCGTTCATGAGGGTTACGTCGTGTCCTGAGATCGCCACTGTAAAGCCTGTAACATTGGCTTGTGTCTTATGACAAATCAAAGGCGGGTCGATTTCTCCTGTGCTGTTTGAATCTCGGGACGCCTGGGTAGTGTCAAAGAGGAATACAGGGTAGCCGCGAGAGCCTTTCTTCCAGAGGACCTCGTCGTAGAACTGGTTCTGGTAGGAATTGAACATATTGAGGAGGGTGTCGGACTGCAGTTCTTCTGTAGTCAGGTTCCTTACGTTTGCTTCAGCCAATTGTTCTTCTGTGACGGCGCTGGTGTCCACCAGAATTTTCATGGGGTTCACGTCCTTGTCGTTGAAACAGTTGGTGAAATCGTAACGGGACAGGGGACCGTAGGCAATGAGGGCTCCGTTCTTCTTGCCGATGATTTTCGGAGACACGTTGTAGCCGTTTGTGACGTAGTCTGTCGAGGAGGTCCCGTAAGCCATGAGGCCAGCTACAATACTATTCTCGATGTCCGTATCCCCGGTAATGTTTCCGTAGTTGTATACTGCGTATATCGGGGCGAACTTGCTATAGGCGGTAATGCCAGCTGCATACAGCTTGGCGTCGTAGGTGCTTCTAGTTGTAATATGTGCGTCTACGTCACCATAGTTCAGCGCGGCTAACAAGGCCGAGGAGGGATAATTACTTGGACTTCCGAAACGACCGATTACACCTGCGGCGGCAACGAACTTTTCGGATTTACCCTGAATTTTGCCCCAGTTGCCTAGATTTGCAAAGTGACCATAGGAACTCAATCTAATGGCATAACCGATGATACCGCCAACATTTGCGTAGGAGGAATCCTTTCCCGTGGCAACACCGGTGATGCTCCCTTCGTTAAAGGCCGAGTCCAGAGCGGTTCCTGTGGTGTAACCGTAAATACCGCCGACGTAGTCATAGAGGGATGATTCCCCATAGACGTCGCCCTTGTTACTTAACTTTTTGTTGTTGAAGTAGTAGCCGAGTTCTGTTTTGTCCTGGTGGCCCAGGATACCGCCTGCATAGGTTGTGCTCGTTGTGGTTTTTCCGTAGATGTTTCCTTTATTTTCTACATTCCGGAATACGCCATTGGTGGTTGCGGCGATACCACCGGCGTAAACGTTACCGCACTTGCTGATGACTTTGACATCACCCTCGTTTACCGAGTTGGAGATGGATTCCAGACTGCTGTTGTAGGTGGCGTAATAGGCGTCCATTTGACCAATCAGTCCTGCTGCGATTTTATCGGTCTGGTAGCCTGAACAATCTGTAGATGTATCAATGACGGTGACGGAACTGGAGTTGTACAGATTCGTGGCGGCAAGACCGTTTACATTGAAAATACCTGCGGCATGGCCCATGGATTCAACGGAACCGCCGATAACGCGAATGTCTTGTACTGAGGTAACTGTATCTAGTTTGATACCTCCGGTTTTATCATTTGGAATGACGTAGAATTTATTCTCTACCACCACGCCTGCGGCATATTTGGCGGCCATGATCTTTGTGTTTCGGATTTCAATATTCTTGAGTTGTCCTTCTGCAGTGAGCGCGAGAGGGGCAACGGAATCAATATCAAATCCCCCGAACTGGGAGTTGGCTATGGTCAGATTCTTAAAACCGCTAATGTAGGCAAATAAACTCTGGTGGCTGTTTATTCCATAGATGGTGTGGTTGTTTCCATCGAAAGAACCATAAAGATAAAGATTGTTTCTGTCGCAATTGAAATGTTCCTGAACATTCCAGACGATGGGGGATAGACTTGCAGTATCCTTTCCGAAAACGATGTCGTTAGCAAGATTCCATGAATCGGGAAAGTAGCAATGGTCTAAGACCCATATCAGTTCTTCAGGGGTTGTTACTTCATAAATCTTGTTGACTTTCTCCGGCTCTTTTGAAGTGCCGTCCCATTCCGCAAACGAAAATGTGGCTAAAGCCGCCAAAAGCATTGCAAACTTTGCAAATTTCATAAATCCTCCTATTGGGTGGAAATATAGGATATATTTGTTTACTAAACAGTGTGCTCCCTTAGGGAAATAAGAATCATTCGTTTATTTTAGTGCTATCTTATAATCCAAAGTTCCAAGAGGATGTTTTTATGGATTTTAATGAATTGGCCCAGGCCCGTTATAGTTGCCGCAAGTTTTTGGAAAAAACAGTAGAAGAAGATAAGCTTCAATACATTCTGGAGGCGGGTCGTCTGGCGCCTACGGCCACTAATGCCCAACCGGTAACGGTTCTGGTCCTGAAATCCGAAGAATCTCTGAATAAGCTCCGTGCATTGACTCGCATGACTTACAATGCAAACTTGATTCTTGTGGTTTGCTACAACACGGACATTAGCTGGAAGGCCAAGAACTACAATGACGACTTTGACGCAGGCGATATGGACGCAAGTATTGTGACCACTCATATGGCTCTTGCCGCAAAAAACGTGGGCTTGGATACCCTCTGGGCCCGTGCCTTTAACGCCGCCGATGTGGCCAAGGCTTTTGATCTTCCGGAAAACACCCATGTGGCCTGTATTTTGGATGTGGGTTACGCCGATCCGGAACAGGGTGGCCCCTCTCCCCGCCATGAAGCCCGCAAGCCTATGGCTGAATTTGCCAAGGTATTGTAAAAATTCTCAAATTTTCTACATTTGACCCGTTAAAACACAAAAAAAGGACGTCAAAATGCGTGACCAATTCGAAAGCCCGCTGATTCAGCGCTATGCTTCTAAGGAAATGAGTTTCATCTTCAGCCCGCAGTACAAGTTCCAGACTTGGCGCAAGCTGTGGATCTACCTGGCCGAATCCGAAAAGGAACTTGGCCTGCCCATTACTCAGGAACAGGTGGACGAACTGAAGTCTCACGCTACCGATATCAACTTTGACGTTGCCGAAGAAGAAGAAAAGCGCCGCCGTCACGACGTGATGAGCCACGTTTACGCTTACGGTGTGCAGTGCCCCAAGGCTAAGGGCATCATCCACCTGGGTGCTACCTCCGCTTTCGTTGGCGACAATACCGACCTCATCCAGATGCAGCAGGCTTTGATCATCGTTCGTAAGCGCCTCTGCCGCGTCATGGACAAGCTTTCCAAGTTTGCCATGGAATACAAGGACATGGCTCAGCTGGGTGCTACTCACTTCCAGGCTGCTCAGCTCACCACCGTTGGTAAGCGCGCTTGCCTCTGGCTCCAGGACCTGCTTATCGACCTGGAAGAAGTGAACTTCCTTATCGAAGTGCTGCCGTTCCGCGGCGTTAAGGGCACCACCGGTACCCAGGCTTCCTTCATGGACCTGTTCAACGGCGACGAAGAAAAGATCATGGAACTGGACCGCCGCGTTACCGCTAAGGCTGGCTTCAAGCGCGTTCTCACCATCACCGGCCAGACCTACACTCGTAAGTGGGACAACCGCGTAAACCAGGTGCTCTCTTCCATCGCACAGTCCTTGCACAAGTTTGCAACTGACATGCGCCTCATGCAGGGTGTCAAGGAAGTGGAAGAACCGTTTGAAAAGACTCAGATCGGTTCCTCTGCAATGGCTTACAAGCGTAATCCCATGCGTTCCGAACGTATCTGCTCTCTGGCCCGTTTCGTGATGGCTCAGGTGAACAGCACCGCCATCACTCAGGCTACCCAGTGGTTCGAACGTACTCTGGACGACTCCGCTAACAAGCGTCTCGCCATCCCCGAAGCATTCCTCGCTATGGATGCAATGCTCATCATCGCTGAAAACGTGACCAACGGTCTTGTTGTTTACCCCAAGGTGATCGAAAAGCGCATCATGGCAGAACTCCCGTTCATGGCTACCGAAAACATCATCATGGAAGGCGTGAAGAATGGCGGCGACCGTCAGGAACTCCACGAAGAAATCCGCGTGATGTCCATGGAAGCTGGCAAGGTTGTTAAGGAACAGGGTAAGGACAATGACCTCCTCGAACGCGTCCTCAAGAACGAAAAGTTCCAGGCTCTCGGCATCACCGAAGAAAAGCTGAAGGAAATCCTCGACCTGAAGAAGTTCGTTGGTCGTGCTCCTGGCCAGGTCGTGAAGTTCGTGACCGAAGAAGTCCGCCCCGCTATCGATGCAGTGGCTGACTGGAACAACATTGACGCAGGTGAGTTGAAAGTCTAGTTTTGTCCTATAGCCTGCGTGATACAGCGTTGCTCGCTCCCTCACGTACGATTAGTACGCTACGGGGGCTCGCGCCTTGTCTCACTTGACTCTAGAACAAAACGGATTCTTGTTGTGAAATAACATCTCAACGAAAAATTGTTCTAAAGCGAAATTGATACTCTGTGTCATCCTGAGCGAATGCGAAGGATCTAGCAATTAAGAAGTGCGGCCCTGAATTGGGCCGCATTTCTTTTATAGCAGTCCTGCCATATACAGCGGTAAATGAAGGATTTCTCCGTAGTCTGTTTTACGGACTTCTAAATCCTTTGTGTATAGAATGTATGGCTGTGTTAAATTCTTGTGGAATTTTCCCCAGAATTTATCAAGTGAAACGTGCTGCTTGTAACTGCCGGACTTGACTTCTATAGGACAAATTTTTTCCTTAATTCCAATTTGTTCTCGGAGTAAAAAGTCAATTTCAATGTTGTTCTTCCTGTTGGCAGAATCGGATCTGGAATAGAAGTAAAGCTTGTGTCCTTTCGCTCGTAGCATCTGCGCCACAACGTTCTCCATGATCATGCCTTCGTTGATGTCCAGCTTGTCAAAAAGAATCGCCCTGTATAGCTCATTGCTGGTGTAGGACTTATCCATAAAAGTCTGTGTAACTAGAAGTCCGGTGTCTGCCATGTAGCATTTTTGGGTGGATATATCTGCGCTTAACGCAAGGCCGACATTAGGATCGGTTGCGTTGAAACATGGATTAATAACCATTGCTTCGTTGAGCCAAACGAAGGCGTTTTCATATGATCGAAAGCGTGCGTTCTTTTCTAGTGTAGAAAACTTGTAGCGCTTTTCCTTTCTTGATAGTTGTGCGGGGATCTTGTCAAACAGGGCTAGGACTTTTGCTTCGTACCCCTTGGCAAATTTGGTGACATCATTCCTATAGAGGTTTAGAATGTCTCTTTTGACGCGGTCTGCTTTTGCAAAGTCCTTGTTTTCCATATATGCGTTGACGGCTTGCGGCATACCTCCTACAAGCATATATTCGCGAAAACGGTTTAGCATTTTTCGATGAAGTGCGGGGCCTAAAGGAATCTTTTTTTCAAAGAGCATTTTGAGGACAGGATAACTGACTTCGTCCCCGTCGGCCCAAAGGAATTCCTCAAAAGTCAGGGGATGGAGTTCTAACCATTCCTCTTCCGAAGGAATAAGGATATCTTTGACATTTTGCCTCAGTGAAATCAAGGAACCACTTTCAATATAATCGTAACGTCCGTCAGCAACAAGATGCTTGATTAATTGTCTTGCTCTTGGATATAGCTGGACTTCGTCAAAAACAATCAAGGATTCTCTTTTATAGAGGGGCGTCTTGCAGAAAGACGATAGTTTTGCAAAGAATACGTCGAAATCGTCTGAATCGTTTTCAAAAAGATCTAAAATCTGTTTGGAAATATGTCCGAAATCAAGAAAAATACAGCTTTTGTACTCGTTTTGGGCAAATTCCTTAATTAGGAATGTTTTTCCGACACGTCGTGCACCATTGATGAGTAGGGCTGATGTGCCCTTGCGGGTGTTTTTCCATTCTAGAAGCTTTAAATATGCGGTTCTTTTAAGCATGTTATTCCTTATTTTGCACGAAAGTGCAGATATAATTTAATAAAAATTACACGAAAATGCAGATATATTTTTGTTGGAATTGCACGAAAATGCAGATATATGATTGAGGAAACGTCGCTTCCGTTTGACGGTATGTTGTTTTTTTTAACATTCCGTTACGCAGGCTGTGGTTATGGTGTAAATTGCAGTAATGACCTAGTTTATCGTGGTGTTTGCCCTGAAAATTGGCATTTGCCGAATGTGATTGAATGGAAAACTCTATTTGAGTCTATTGGCGGCGTTGATTCTGCTGGAATAAAGTTGAAAGCTCAAATAGAATGGAGTAAGTCTTCCAGGGGAAACGACTTATACGGCTTTGTTATATCTGGGAAGCGAAGGCGCTGTTTGATGATATGGAACTGAATACATCTTATAAGTACGGAGCCTTCTCCATCCGTTGCGTAAAAGACTAGTTGAAACAAATATTCAAGAGATGCCGATGTTCTGCCCCGGCATTTCTTTTATATATTCAATCTCATGAATAACTTTACCTTCTACAGTCCAACAGAATTTGTTTTTGGTCGTTCCACGGAATCTCAGGTGGGGGACCTTTGCCTTAAGCATGGCGCAAGCCGCGTGATGATTATTTACGGTGGCGGAAGCGTTGTTCGCTCCGGCCTGTTGGACAAAGTAAAGTCTGCGTTGACTGCCGCTGGAATTACCTTTACTGAAATGGGTGGCGTGCAGCCCAATCCCGTTGATACCAAGGTTCGTGAGGGCCTTGAAATTGCCCGTGAATTTAAGCCTGACTTTTTGCTGCCGGTGGGCGGCGGCTCCGTTATCGATACAGCCAAGGCTATGGCTGTGGGTTACTATTACGAAGGTGACTTCTGGGACCTTTTTGAGATGGTGAACTGCAAGAAGAAGGCGACGACATCTCGTGCGCTGCCTATTGGCGTGGTGCTCACCATTCCTGCTGCTGGTTCCGAAGGTTCCGGCAATTCAGTGATTACAAATACTGCCACCAAGGTGAAGGTGGGTATCCGCTATCCCATGATTCTTCGCCCGAAGTTTGCGGTAATGAATCCGGAGCTGACCATGACCTTGCCGGAATGGCAGACGGCCAGCGGTGTTAGCGATATGATGGCCCACATTCTGGAACGTTACCTGAGTAATACTCTTGACGTGCAGATCGGCGACCGTCTTGCCGAAGGTATGCTTCTTGCCATTATGGAAAGTGCGGAAAAGCTCATTGCCAACCCGCAGGACTATGAAGCCCGCGCCAACATTATGTGGAGTGCTACCATCGCCCATAACGATACCTGCTCTTTGGGCCGCGTCGAAGACTGGAACAGCCACGCCATGGAACATGAAATTTCTGCAGAGTACGACGTTACCCACGGCGCCGGCCTTGCGGTGATTTTCCCGGCATTCCTGCAGTACGGTGCAAAGCACAATCCTCACAAGATTGCCCAGCTGGGTCATCGCGTTCTTGGAATTGCCGACTCCGGCGACGCATCTGCTGATGCAATGGCTGCCGCACTTGCCCTTAAGACTTGGCTCCACGACAAGCTCCATATGCCTGTGACGTTCGAACAGCTGGGTGTTGCAAATCCCAACCTGGAACTTCTCAACGAACGTCTCCATAATTTGAAGGGAGCTGTTCTCCACGGCTATATGGATCTGGATGCCGCTGCCACTATGGAAATTTACAAGCTGGCTTTGTAAATTTTTAGTAAATGAATTTTGTAAAGTTTCGTTACAAGATCGTAGAGAAAACGAAGTAGCGAAAAAATAAGATTTTTGTCCTAGGGATCTCGTGACGGATGTCACGTACTGGTATTGAAAGACCTCAATTAAAGGCCTATATTTTGTCTGTGTTTATGGATATAGGCTTCACGAAATGATAAGAACTGCTTTTTTGGTTCTCGTTCTTTCCGTACTGTCTTTTGCGAATGGCGGATTGGACTCTGCGTTGACTCGACTGTGTTCTAGTCGTGAGTCGTTGAATTTGTGCCGCGATAGGCTTGATAGTGTTCCTCTTGAACAATTGATGAAGTATCTTAAACTTTTGGATGAAACCGATAATCTCAGGTTTACAGAGCAGGAAGTATTTGATACCGTATATACAGCCGTAGTAGAAAATCCAGGATGTATGGATAAATGGAACGAGGAATTAGATAAATACAAAAAGGAAATTTACACCAAGAAAAATGCGGCGGGTGTAAATCGCTTTTTGGGTATTTCTGTTTATAGCTACTATTCGGAGAATAAATGCGATCTTTCCTCCAGAGGAAAGGATCTAGAGGATAGTCTGTCTAAGTGTTACAATATGGTGTATGAATTTGTTGAAAACAAACGGAATACGGAATGCTTAGAGAAAAGAAACATGAACGTGAAAAATGTAAGGGATGTGGCTGTTTATCCCTTCCGTTCTCTTGTAGCAAAGGCTCGTGATTATTTGATGAGTTTTCATTGGACTGGAATGAACGAGGAATGGCTGGAAAATATTGAACTGGTCAGTCGATATGAACCCATCAAGTTTGAAATTTCCGACTATCTTCGGGATGGTAAGAATGTTCCTGTAGACTGGGCGGTGGCATCCTGCCTAATGAAATTTGGATATAGCAACCAGACTAAGGAAGCTCTTCAGCTAAATCTTCCTTCTTGTAAGGATCTTCTTACCCAGTTTAAGCGCGATTGCCGTTACGAGGGGGAGGAAATTAGTCGCTCCATTTACTTAAACAATAATGATGTGGTTGAAAGCTACGTTTGCTCAGGCGGCGTTTTTATACGAAACTAAAATTTTTCTATCTTGGCTCCTGTAAATAATTACAGGAGTTTTTTATGTCCGTTTATGTAATGGTGAATGGTATCCCGGGTAACATGGGTAAGATCGTTGCAGAGACCTGCGTTAAGCGCGGCCTGGAACTTGTCCCGTATTCTCTCACTGGCGAAATCATTGTTGAAAATGAATCTGAAGTGGCCGGCAAGACCATCCAGCTTTTGAAGCCTAGCAATCGTGAAGCTCGCATCGGTGAAGTTTTGGAAAAGTACCCGAACCTCATCTGCGTGGACTACACTCATCCTACTGCAGTAAACGACAACGCCGCTTTCTACGTAAAGCACAAGATTCCTTTCGTGATGGGCACCACCGGTGGTGACCGCGACGCCCTGCTGAAGCTGGTGGCCGATGCAAACCATCCCAGCGTGATTGCTCCCAACATGAGCAAGCAGATTGTTGCTTTCCAGACCATGATCGAATGGCTGGCTAACGAGTTCCCCACCGCATTCAGCGGCTACAAGCTTTCTGTGGTTGAAAGCCACCAGAAGACCAAGGCTGACACCAGCGGTACTGCCCGTGCAGTGGTTGGTTCCTTCCAGAAGATGGGCTTCACTTATACTCCGGACGATATCGAGAAGGTTCGTGACGAAAAGAGCCAGATGGAACGTATGCACGTACCCGAAGAATACCTGGGCGGCCACGCATTCCACACCTACAACCTGGACAGCGAAGACGGCACCGTTCACTTCGAATTCCAGCACAATGTTTGCGGCCGTAAGATTTACGCCGAAGGTACTGTGGACGCCGTGAACTTCCTGGCTGAACAGCTGGCCAACGGCACTGCAAAGCCCTTCAACATGATGGACGTTCTCCGCTCCGGTAAGATGAGGTAATGCGTTCCTATATCCTTAGACGTTTGCTGCTAATGATCCCGACTCTCATCGGGATTTCATTGGTGTGCTTTATCCTGATTCAGCTGTTGCCTGGTGGCCCCGTGGAAGAAATGATTTCCCGCGCCCAGGCCGCTGCCGCCATGAAGGGTGGGGTAGATGCGTCTAAGGCTCTATCTCCCGATCAGATTGCTCAGATTCAGGCCTACTTCGGTTTTGACAAGCCTGCCTGGCAGCGCTATCTGACTTGGCTTTGGAACGTGCTCCACCTGGACTTTGGTTCCAGCTATACCTACGGCCTTCCCGTGTGGGACGTCATCTCCAGTCGTTTCCCCATTTCCTTGTTCTTCGGGTTTACCTCTTTCTTCCTGAGCTATCTAGTCTGTATCCCTCTTGGACTCTGGAAGGCGGTTCACCACGGCAGCAAGATGGATTCCTTTACGTCTGGTGCCATCTTCTCGGGCTATGTGATGCCTGGTTATGCGCTTGGTATTTTGCTAATCATTTTCCTCGCTGGCGGATCTTATCTGGATATCTTCCCCTTAGGAGGTTTGACCTCCGACGACTTCGAGGATTTCAGCTTCTTCGAGAAGATTGGGGATTTGGCTCATCACCTGGTGCTGCCTATCTTCTGCTATATGATCGGGGAGTTTGCCTTCCTGACCTTCCTCATGAAGAACTCCGCTTTGGAGGAATTGGGTAGAGATTATATGCGCACCGCACTTGCCAAGGGCTTGAGTTTTAGAAAAGCTCTGGTTCGTCACGCCTTACGTAACGCCCTGATTCCCATTGCTACACGTCTGTCCGAAATCTGTACCTTGATGTTTGCGGGGGCCCTTCTCATCGAGAAGGTCTTCGATATTGATGGCATGGGCTTGCTCTATTACAACTCCATGGTGAACCGCGACTACAACGTGGTCATGGGTGTCATCTTCCTCAGCAGCCTGATGGCCATGGTGGGGCGCCTGTTCAGTGACATTCTTTATACCGTAGTGGATCCGCGAATCAAGTTCTCCTAAAAAGTGAATGATTAAGAATGAAAATATGACGCAAAACAAATAAATCATTTTTCATCATTCATATTTCATTCTTCATTTTATATATATTGCTTCACATGAATAACGATATGATTTCTCCTGCTGTTAAAGATTTCTTGCTCTCTCATGGCTATGATGCCGATTTTGAAGTTTCCAATATTGCCGGTGCCGGTTCGGGCCGCAAGTATTATCGAATCGCAAGTGGTGACCGCTCCTGCGTTCTCCAGGTTTCTGCTTCAGTAGATGATGATTTTAAGCGTTTTGTTGATTATTCCGTTGCCTTTAAGGACTTCGGTTTGCCGGTCCCCAGTGTCTATTTCGTAGACGAAGAGTCCGCTTCCGTCCTTCAGGAAGACCTGGGCGCTCACAACGTGCTGGACGAAGTTCGTCCTTCTGGTCAGGGCAAGTCCGGCAATGTCCGTATTCTTTATCCTGTGATTATTGACGCCTTGATCAAGTGGCAGGAAGTTTCCCGCTCCCTGTTCAGTGCTCGTTCTGACTTGTGGCTCCGTCGTTTTGACTTTGCTGCCCTCAAGTGGGAAACCGATTACTTCACGGAACATTACCTGATGGGCCATAAGGGCATTACAGAAATTCCGGAGTCTGTCCGCAATTGCTACTCCATGTTGGCCTTGACCGTGGACGCACAGCCCAAGGTGCTGATGCATCGCGACTTCCAGAGCCAGAATATTATGGTGAAGCCGGATTCCGATATTGCTTTCGTGGACTATCAGGGCGCCCGTCGTGGTTCCATGTTCTACGATTTGGCTAGCCTCCTGTGGGATCCGTATGTAGGTCTCTCTCTGACTGAAATTCAGGATTTCTTTGAATACTGGCGAACCTCTTTCCGCGAAACCAAGACTTACACTAAGGAAGACGCTTGGGAAGCATTTATCCATGCAAGTCTCCAGCGCGTGATGCAGGCCATGGGCGCTTATTGCAAGCTTTCCAAGGTGAATGGCATCCAGAAGTTCGAGCAGTACATCGAACCGGGTAAGGCTCAGCTTCGTGTCCTGTTTGGTGAATTCAAGAAGATTGCCAAGGTGACTAGCCCGGAAGTCTTTGAATTCATGGAAAAGGCTTTGGCATAGATTATTTGAAATAGGCTGCGGTATTTTACTGCAGCCTGTCTTGTTTGCTAATCATCGGGTGGGTTAGAAGGACGCTAGGTGATTATGGCTTTAGTTTATACGAAATTATATACGAGTAGTGAAACCTTTGGACGTGCCATTGGCTTTGCCTACGATGCCTTGGTTCATGGGCCTTGTAAGTTTGATGCCAACGCTACGTGGAAAGGGGTGGTGGAACGTGTAAAACAGGGTGTGTATATGGGTGAGGGCTTGTTGTTGCCCCACACTCGCGTGCCGGGACTTGCAGAACCCTTGATGGCTTTTGTGGTTTGTCCCGAAGGCTTGACCGATATCGAAATCCGCGGTGGCGAGAAGGCTCAGTTTATGTGCTTGCTTTTGTCTCCTGCGGAATCTGCCATGGCTCATACCACGGTAATCGCCAGCATGGCCAAGAAAATGCTGGATCCCGAATGGAAGGCAAAAGCTCTGGCGGTCAAGAGTGACGAGGAAATCAAGGCTCTATTTGAGTAAGCCGGATCCATAATCCAGTGTTTAAAAGGACTTCGCGATGGCGAGGTCTTTTTTTTATGGAAATTTGAATCAACCTCTTGAATTTTTATAAAGATTCTTCTAGATTAATAGTTGAACAATTATTCAACTCTTTAATTGTTGACGTTATCCTGAGCAAGCGAAGCGCGTCGAAGGATTTAGTAAGTGAGGTAATATGGTAGAAAAGGAAATGGAATTCGAAGGATCAGACTGCAGCACTATTCATGAAGAAGTGGTGAATGCGATTCGTCCTATGCTACCTGAAGATGAATCTCTTATGGATCTGGCTGATACCTTCAAGATTTTCAGTGATTTTACCCGCGTCAAGATTCTTTGTGCCCTAATGCGTGCCGAGGAACATATGGTTGATCATAAGGACCACGGCTACGAATGCCGTCCGGAAATGTGTGTCAGTGATATTTCTGTACTGTTGAATATGACAAAGTCTTCCATCTCTCACCAGCTACGAATCCTTAAACAGTCCAATCTGGTGAAGTATCGCAAGGAAGGTAGCGTGGTTTATTATTCCTTAGCCGATGAACATGTAAAGACCATTTTCAATCAGGGCATGGCCCATGTGTTAGAATGATGCAGGGGGCTTCCGCCCCCTGGACCCCCTGCTCAAAACTTGCGTTGCAAGTATTTGAGGATTAGGGGAGCCACCCCTAAAAACCCCCTGGAAGCTTTGAATGAATTAAAGGACGATTTCTTTTTTTTAAAGTTGAAGAATTGCTCAACTATTGGATTTGAAAAAAGGATAAATTATGGAATACATAACAACATTTCTTTCTGCGTTAGTGGAACTGTTTGCGGAAATGGCTCCCTTCCTGCTCTTGGGTTTCTTGCTGGCAGGTATTCTGCATGTTTGGGTGCCTCGCTCCCTGTACGTGCCCAAGATTAGCAAGCCTAACTTTAAGTCGGTGCTGCTTTCTGCGCTGTTTGGCATTCCGCTGCCCATTTGCAGTTGCGGCGTGATTCCTACGGCGGTTGCCTTACGCAAGGAAGGTGCTAGCAAGGGCGCAAGCGTCAGCTTCCTGATTTCTACGCCGGCTACAGGTGTGGATTCCATTCTGGCTACATACTCCCTGCTGGGTTTGCCCTTTGCAATTCTTCGCCCAGTGGCAGCTTTTGTTTCGTCCATGTTTGGTGGGCTGCTTACAAATATTGTGACCCGCGGCGAAAAGGAAGAAGATCTTTCTAAGATTGAAGTTCCTAAGGAAAGTTGCTGTTGCGGTGGTTGCGACGACGACCACGATGATCATGAGGAACATGAAGAACATGAAGAACATGGTTGCTGCTGCTGTCATGAACATGAAGAATCTCACGAAGAAGAACACAAGTGTTGTTGCTGCGGTCATGACGATGAATCTGAACACAATGACGGTTTCGTGGGTAAGTTGAAGGATACCTTCAAGTATGGCTTCGGCGACTTGCTTCCCGAAATTACCCGCTGGTTGTTGATCGGCTTGGTATTGGGCGCCTTGATTGCGGCATTCGTTCCCAATGAACTGTTCATGTCCATTCGCGAATACCCCATTCTCTGCATGTTCGCTATGCTGTTGATTTCCATGCCCATGTACACCTGCTCTACAGGCTCTATCCCGCTGGCTTTGGCTCTTATGGCAAAGGGGTTGCCTCCTGGTGCCGCACTGGTGTTACTGATGGCTGGTCCTGCAACTAGCATCGCCTCCATGGTGGTGGTGGGTAAGACCTTTGGCAAGCGCACTCTGGTAGCTTACCTGTTCAGCATCGCTGCGGGAGCTTTCTTCTTTGGCTGGGTGGTGGACACCTTTATGATGGATACCTTCCTCAGTTCCATTACCATGAAGGGAATGGCTTGTCACGGTGATGGTTTAAGCTGGTTCGATTACGGTTGTGTAGCCGTTCTCGCGGTGTTAATTACCACTGGATTGATCCGAAGCCGTAAGCTCTAAATCCTTCGTAGTCCCCGAAGAAACGGGAATATCCTGCGCGAATACTCATCCAATGGAAGGGATAGAATTCCAGCTTACCGCCAACTTCATAGTACCTGAATGTGGTTTCATCATTCAGGTATTTTTTGTCGATGGCGCTTTCCGGAGTATGAATATCCGATAGATTTCCACCGAAAGCAGTATCCTTGGCCACAGCGCTTGCAAGCACGGTGCCGCGAATCAAAGCATCCTTCAGGAAACCGGATTCTACCTTATAGGTGCCATTGATTTCCGTATAAATTTCTTGACTGTTGGGGCCTAAATCCGTACCCATACTCTGGGCGTAGCTCACGTAGGTATAGGCACCGCCTTTGTGATGGGTATATACCCAGGGCTCCACGCGGGTGTATTCGCCGTACCAGTTCCAGAGCGTCTTGCCTAGGCGCAGGCTATCACGAGCGACGCCAATAGAGGCGGCCCATTTATTGCCCCACCAGGTATCGTCAAACATGGACGTGGGGGACTTCATGTCGTCCCAAAGCAGCTCTCCGTAAAATTCCCAGTGGGGAATTGTCTTGACGCTCAAGTCAAATGCCAGACCTATGTTGTCCTGATCGCCCTGCAAGTGTTCCTGGAAAACGTAGGGAACAAAGGGAATCATGTAGGCCCATTCGAAATCGCGGCCGCTGCTGTCTGCGTCCAGATTGGGATTGGTTCCTGCGGCTTCGGTGGTGGTGCCGTAAAGGGCTGTTTCAGAAAGCCCCAGGGTAATGTTCTTAGGCAGGTTCAGGTCCAGACGATGGACGTGAAGATACTTGCCTGCGCCTTTCTTTTCGAAAAGCTTCATTCCGTACTGGGAATATACTACGGGGCCAATTTCAAACTGATAGCCAAAATAGGGGGTGGGTGCGGCGTCGGGAATACGGCTGCTGGAATCCTGCCAGGGGCGGTAAATGTCCTGTTCCCCGCGAAGAATGACGTGGTTACGGCGGGCGGGACCCATGTCTAGATAATCAAATCCGGCCATTAGCTTCACGGGAGAAAGCTGGTAGCTGGCATGTGCCGCAAACAAGTCCCAGGTGCGCTTGGTATCGCTCTGCTTGTTGTAGGGAATACCTTCGTTGGGATTGTAGAAGTGATCCGCAATGTCACGATTGGTAAAGTCGGTGCTGACCTTCACTCGGGCGGCAAACTGGAAGGCGTCCGTAAAGTGTCCGTCCAGAAACAGGCGGACCGACATGGAGTTGTCGTAATGCGTGGGGGCGTTGTCCAGATTGGTAATGGCCAGAGAGTCCAGCAGCTGCCCGCGGATATTCACCTCATAGTTGCGGGACGTGTCCTGCAGCGTAATGTGGGCTGGACCTTGAAAGTCCGGATGTGCAAGGGCGATGGATGCGAGAGTTAAAAGAGCTGCTGCGATTCTCATGAGAGAGCCTCCTTCAACAAGGCGAAATGATGGCGGAAGTATTCCCGTTTCTGTTTGGCGTTTGCCCCCACGAAACAGCGGGGCAGGACACTTCCCATACGGACAAGACTGCGGGTAATGCGGAAGGCTTTTGAAAGCAGAAGACCGCGGATGCCGAAGTGCTTGCGGAATACATATTGCTGGGAACGGTCATGCTGTAAAGCGCGGCTCAGGCTGTTGCTTGCGGAACCGCCGCCCAAGTGGGTGATGACACTTTCCTGGCTAATGAAGAAGCGGGCGCCCAATGCACGGAGACGTAAGGCCAAGTCCCCATCTTCGTAGTACATAAAGATCTTTTCGTCGAAACCGCCGGCGGCTTCCCAAAGTTTGCGGGAAAGGATCCAGCAGACGGCACTGGTCCAGCGGGTTTCCAGAAGCGTGGCGCTGTTCTCGCTGGCATCTTCTGCGCAGTTCTCTGAAGAAGCCTGCTCGATTGCCTCGATGGTAACGGGCTGGGGCGTTCCTTCCAGGACTCTGGCTGCACCGCCTTCCCCGCGGAAAGCGTTGAGGAAAAACTGCAGGGAGCCGATACCATCGGGACCAAGACCTGCGAAGAAATTGTTTTGCCTGCTGCCATCCGCATTTAAGGTGGTGGGGGCTACGACTCCGCCCGCTTTATCAAGATCTTCACGCAATTTCACGATGGCGCATGCATCAAAACGGGTGTCGTTATTCAGGAGGCAGACTGCGTCAAATTCGATTCCGTCCGCAATGAGCCCGCGAATAGCGCCGTTGTTGGCCGCGCCAAACCCCAGGTTCCCTGCCTGCGGGTAAACGTGAACCCAAGGGAACTGCTGGCGGATTTTTTCTACAGTTCCGTCCGAACTGCCATTATCTGCGACGGCCACGACGAACGGACCATCAGTCAATCCGGATAAATCTTTCAGGCAGGCTTCTGTTAGAGCCCACCCGTTGTAGGTGACCAGAATAATGGCGGTCTTCTTTTCCATTAGGACTTCCCAAAAAGTTTCTTGGCCAGAGGTAGTCCAAAGGCACTAAAAAGTACTTGCTTCAACCGTGTAGCGGGGGAAGTCTTTAAGAAAAGATTGTCTCGATTGGCGATGACCCAGGGCAAGTCTCGGAGGGCTGTTGCGCAATTCATTTTTCGTTTGGTCCAGGCCAAGTGTTTTTTCGCAAAGGAGATTTCTGCGTCCGTCAGCTTCAATCGGCTGGCGTTATCTAGGATGGTTTCATTCCAGGAAATGGCTGTGGCCAGAGTTTTGCTCATGCAGGGCGTTGCCACTCCGCCAACGGCATTGTTTCCGTGAATGCGATATTTGGCGACCACCTGGTCAATGGCTTTTATGCCACCATTCTTGACTGCCATCATGGCGATCCAGCGATCGTGTACTGTGACACCTTCAGGAATGGGGAGGATGTCCTGGAGCAATTCCGCCTTGAACAGGGAAATCATACCGGTCACATTGTTGATGCCTGCCACCTGTCGATTGATGTTGGTGTCCTTGCTAATATGGGCTAGAGCTCGCCAGGAGTCGGCGGTTTTCTTGCCTTCTCCGTCAATAATCTGAGCGTCGCCAAATGCCAGGGCGCTTTCACAGATGCCTTTCAGCAACAATTCGTTCTTATTCGGTTCCCAGATGTCGTCCTGATCGGCCAGGGCGATGTAGTCTCCCGGTTCCACAAACTGGCTGGCGTATTCAAGTGCTTTTGAAAATGCAGCCCGATGGCCAGTATTGCTTGTGTTTTTATAAAAGTGCAGGGGAAGAACTTCTGCGAAACTCTCCACAATACTGCAGGTGTTGTCGGAGGAGGCGTCATCCAAAATCGTGACAGATTTGGAGGGAACGGTCTGACACGCAATGGACTGGAGCATTTCTTTGAGAAAGCGCTCGCCATTATAAGTACATAGGACTACGTGTACAGAATTCATAGCCCCAATATATAAATTATGCTGAATTAGATCTGGGCGAAGATGTCCAAAACCTGCTGTTGGAACTCGTTGTCCCTACGGCCTGTAAATAAATACTTGCGTACCTGTTCCAGCTGCTCCAGGTTCCAGGAACTGGCCATATCCAAAATCTTCTGGGCGGCGTCCTGGGCATTGCCTGGCTGGTAGGTCATCCATTCCGGAAGCTTGTAATCCTGGATGTATTCCTCGTTGGCCGCAAGGACGGGAATGCCGCACTGCAATGCTTCGAATAGAACCATGGGGCCGCTTTCGAACTTGGAGGGAATAAGCAGAATGTCGGTCTGGTGGGCCAGCTGGTTTTGAACTTCGTTTTTTGTAGCCCAGCTGGTGAATATCATACGGTCGGAAACGTTCTTGCTCTGGGCTAGTTCTTTTAGTTTGTCTGCATCGGGACCTTGACCGATAATATGGAATCGAACGTCGGTCTTGTCTTTCAGGAGACTTGCTATTTCGGGAATAATCTCCTGGCCTTTCTGCCCGAAGTAAAGTCTACCGATGGTGGCCACCTGTTTCAAGATCTTGGGCTTTTTCGGGGGAAGATCTTCCTGGTAGGTCAGCGGGTTGGGTAACTGGAATACAACCGTTTCCGGCTGGATAAACCTGCGAAGAAGTCGTTCCTGGTAGGGCGTATTCACAATCCACTTGGAAATCTTCGGGTAGACTCTCAAAGCCAACTTGTCCCTCAGGGAACCTAGGGTAGCCAGGGATTCCTTCTGGGTAAAGGCCATGGGGTAGTAGGAAATAATTTCCAGCTTAAGCTTTCGGGCTGCCACCACCGCAGGAATACACCGCTCTATGTTTCCCGGACAGATAATCAGCTGCTTAAAGTGATCGCTTCCTGCTCCATGTTTCTGCAAGATTCTTCTGGCTTTTCCCGCCTTTCGGGAAAGTCGATCCCTCACAATAGGGAAGGGCCCTTGGGAATGGAAGGGAAGGGGAATGCGCTCCACGCTGGGGCTCAGTTCACGATCGAACTTCTCTGCGGCAAAGAAAAAATGCACCTGATAGCTTTGTGCCAGGATATTGGCAATGCGGGCTGCGAGAATTTCCTGGCCGCCCCATTCTGGCGCATCGCTGTAAAAGTAGAGGTGCTTGTTCATAGCCCACAATATAAAAAATGGATTTTTTTATTATTGAACTTGTGAAGAAAATCCTTTTTGTTTGCGATAAGAATGAGTGTACCAGCTTTGGTCGCCTGACCTTGAACTTGATCAAGGCCGTAACTCCCGAGTTCGAGGCCCATGTGCTGTGGCTTAAGACCCCGAAGTTCTTCCCGGATGCGGAAAAATCTGCCCAGGGTGCCGCCTCGGTGGTTTCGCCCGATTCCTATACCTCTCACGAAGTGTGGGGCAAGTCCCTCTACACGGGCTTTTTCTCCTTCCGCAGCCCCCTGAAGAAGGTGGTGAAGGACGTGCAGCCGGATGTGGTTTTCTTCATTCGACCGGAATTGGGCTTTCTGGTGCCGGTGGCAAAATCCGCCTTGAAATCCTGCAAGAACAACGGCCGCACGGTGATGTTCGTTCACGATACCTTTGCGGAAACCTTGTACCCTACCAGTCCCAAGTTCATTCTGCTTAATTTGTTCTATATCCGCAGTTGCGTATCCGCCAGTACTTTTGTGTATAACTCCGGATGGACTCGTGAAGAGGCTGCAAAACATTTCGGTCCCAAGATGTCCAACGCTCCTGGTACCGTCATTGGCTGCCCCATCGATAGTGAACTGTTCAATAAGCCAGAAGTGGCAATCACCGCCGAGGATAAGAAAGCGTTCCGTCGCAAGAAGGGCATGCGGAACTTTACGGGCATGTGCGTCAACGTAAGTCTGGATGAACCTCGAAAGAATATCGACACGTACTTTGAAACCGCAAGACTGCGCCCGGATGTGGCTTTTGTCCGTGTGGGTAAGCTTTCGGAACGTCTCCGGGAAATCATCAACGTGAAGAAACTTTACAACGTGTTCCACTTTGAACGTCTGAACGCCGATGAATTGCGGGACCTTTACCGCCATGCCGACTTGATGGTTTATCCCTCCTTGCTGGAAGGCTTCGGTTTGCCTCCCATAGAGGCAATTGCCTGCGGCACTCCCGCGCTTTGCGCAGCAACCTCCGCTGTCAAGGAAAATCTGGATGGGGTCGCCCCCCTCATTGATCCGCCTACAGACGCAGAAGCCTACGCCAAGGTCATTGACCGCGTCATCTCCGGCGAGAACGTCCTAAACGAAGAAAAAGCAGCGGAACTCCTGCTCCACTGCTCGATGAAATCCTTTAAGGAACGCGTATTAAACGCTTTGTCCTAACGTCATCCTGGAGGGCCAAAGGCCCGATAGGATCCAAAAGGCTTGATTCTATCGCCTTCGGCTCCAAAATGACATAATAAAGTCGGCTCCAGAATGATGTTTATAAGTTGCTCCAGAATAAAACGAGATGTGTTCAATTCTGCAAATCTTAAAAGTGTCTTAAAATGACACTTTCTCGTTAATATATTTTTCTGCATAATAAGGAAAAAATAATGCAGAAAAAATCATATACGTACATTTTATTCAATAAGAAAAATGGATCCCTTTATGTAGGGGTAACTAGTGATTTAAAGAATAGGGTTACGCAGCATAAGGAAAAGGTGTTTGAAGGATTTACGAAAAAATACGGTATAGACAAGCTGGGTTATTATGAAGAACATACTGACATTCGCTTTGCGATAGAACGGGAAAAATCCTTGAAGAATCTTCTCAGAAGAAAGAAGATAGAATTGATTCATTCCATGAATCCAGAATGGCAGGATCTTTACTATCAGCTATAAAAAAGACCTCTCCAACGAGAGGTCTTAGATTCTATATCCGTATGTCATCTTGGAGGGCCAATGGCCCGATAGGATTCAAAAGACTTGATTCTATCGCCTTCGGCTCCAGAATGACGTTTGCTATTTCTTTTCCGTCCAGACCTTGATGAGGCTCTTGTTCTTGCGCAGGGCGAGCCACAGGGTAGGCCAGATGAGAATCAGGTCGCGGATCAGGCTGGTCCAGGCTTCTGCCTTGTCGTGAGCGTCGCCGTCTTCCAGTTCGAAGCAACCGCAGGTAATCCCCAGGTCGTTGCCCAATGCCCAAGACAGCGCGATAATAAAGCTCACGAACATCCAGAAAATGGCAAATGCACTCTCCTTCACGAAGGGAGTAACGATCATTGCCAGACCGAACCACAGTTCAAACTGCGGGTACACCAGGGCGAAAAAGTTGTTGACGAAATCCAGGTGCAGCGCAGAGAAGAACTGGTACTGTGCCACCAGAGTTGCAAACTGATGGGGATCCTGGATCTTGAAAATACTTGCGAAGATGAACATGCCGCCGATGCCCACGCGGAACAAGGTCTCGAGAGCGCGAACAGCGAAATCCTTATGAAGCTTGTAGGCGGGAACGCAAAGACCTGAGGCGATGATGATGGCGCCAACACCTACGTGTACGTTGTAGCGGTATGCCTTGGGCCACAAGTCGATAAGCCAGTCCTTGTCCGTTACGGTCAGGAAGGTTTCCGGGAAGGAAATTTCAGCAACGCCAAAAGCAACCAGGACGGATGCAATGAGCAGTAATACCAAGGAGCATGCAGTCTTTTTCGTAAACTTTTCCATGGGGGCTCCTTAAAGAATTTCCGCCGGCTTTTCCAGGATTTCCTGGCTGCCGATCCATTCGACGGATTTAGCGTCGTCCACACGGATGTTGTTGATAATTGCAAGTGCAATACAGAATGCGGCGATGCCCAGAAGCACGATCCAGTTCAGGGATTTTGCGTACTGGATGCACCAGTCCTTAGCGTTATTAAACCATACCTTAATCATAGGGTGGAAAATACAAAAAAAATTGTTCCCTTTTTTGCGAAAAAAGCAGTTTTTTGCGGTTTTGTGTATATATTAAAATTACGTTACAATTCTTTTGTTCGTGTTTGTGGATCAGTATGCAAAAAAGAACGTTCATTTTTAAGAATGAAGATGATTTTAGGAATAATCTAGAGGCGTTTAGCACTCTTTTGCCCATGATGTCTGAAAATGGGACCGTTCCTTCCGTATATTTTCAGATTTTTTCAACAATCCTTGATAAGGATCGGCTGACGCCCGTATGGAAAACCATTGAAAGTGTTTTTCCCGAGGCGGTCTGGTTTGGACATTCCACCAGCGGTAACATTGTGGACTGCGATGTGGCTCCCGAAATTTCCGTGGCTGCCACAGTTTTTGAAAAAAGTACTTCCCAGTTCGAGTTGCTGCAGTATGATCTGAAAAAACTCAGTGTGGAACAAATTGCATCTGATCTGGTGACCCGCGCCAATGGACAGCCCTGGGTGAAGGCCCTGGAAATGTACCATACCATTGCTGACTTTTCCACGACAAACTTTTGCAAGGGGATGAACCCTCTCCGTCCGGACATCCAGATGTTTGGCGGCATTGTCTGCTCCACGGATCTCTCCAGTTCCGATTCCTGCGTATTCTCTTCTGTGGGAGGCTTTTCCAAAAGTGGACTTCTGGTGATGCTTTTCGGTGGCGAAGATTTCTATGTGGAGTCCTTTAAGATTAGCGGATGGAAGCCCATTGGTCGAAACTTCCATGTGACAAGGGCCTCCGGGCGAACCCTGTATGAAATGGGTGGTGTCCCTGCTTATGAAATTTACCGCAAGTATCTGAATATCAATAACGATGAACACTTCTTTGAGAATGCTCTGGAATTTCCTGTTCTTTATGAACATAATGGAACTACCATCGTTCGAGCTCCTGCAGCCAGCAATCCCGATGGATCCTTGACCATGAGTTCCGACGTGGAAGTGGGCTCTATCATCAGACTCTCTTACGGTGAACCTCAGACTATTGTGGATTCCATTCGTCAGGAAAGTGACCGTATCAAGTCCTTTAATCCGGATACACTGCACATTTTCTCCTGCGCTGCCCGTAAGGCTTTCTGGGCGAGCCAGGAACCGACCTATGAAATATATCCCTTCAAGAATATTGCCGGCTGTACAGGCTTCTTCTCTCATGGTGAATTCCTGAGAGAAAAGGGACACTTGAATCAGCACAATATTACGCTAGTGATTGCGGCCATGCGCGAAGGCTACGGGAAGGGCCTGCAGGCTTCCGCCTACCAGAAGCAGGATAATACCGTGACCAAGCTGCCCTTGGCCGCCCGAATGGCAACCTTTATTCGAGAGACCTCTTTCGAATTGGAAGAAATTAACAGCAAGCTTCAGGTGTATAACCAGCAGCTGAAGGGAATTGCATCTACAGATTCCCTGACCGGGCTAGAAAATAGATTGTCCTTCGATAATCTGCTGAAAAAGATTGATTCTGATCGTAATCCGTCTGACTGGGTCATGCTCATGATAGACGTGAACGGCTTGAAGTACACCAACGATACTTTCGGTCATCTGGCAGGCGATGCCTTGATTGTGGCTGCCGCCCAGACCATTACAGATGCCTTTGGGGCCTCTGGACATTGTTTCCGTATTGGGGGCGATGAATTTGTAGTTCTTGCCGATGCCGGATTGGATAAGATGTACAAGCTTCAATGCAATTTGAAGAAGGGCATTGAGGAATACAACAAGACAGCCTTGTATCACTTGTCTGTGGCCGTAGGCGAAAGCCGATTGAAGAATGAATTTGGTGCTCGCAAGTCCATCAGTGACTGGAAAATGGATGCGGACTTGAATATGTATCGCGATAAGTCCGCGACTCATCATGCACGAGAAACCGGGGATAATCAAAACCTGAGGGAATTGGTATCCTGCTTGATTTCTATCGAAGAAGCAAAGGACGCTTACACCGCCCATCATTCGGACCGTGTGCAGGCGCTTTCCATCTTGTTCGCGAAGAAGCTTGGACTTTCCGATAGTACGGTTAAGCTGATTACAGATGCCGCCATCCTTCACGATATTGGCAAGGTGGGAATTAGCGATGCCATTCTTGGTAAGCCGGGCAAACTGACGGATGAGGAATTTGCTGTCATTAAGCAGCATCCTGTGATCGGTGCGAAAATCTTGATGCAGTCCAACTATACCCAGGAACTGGTGAACGTTGTGATGCATCATCATGAACGTTTCGATGGCCGCGGTTATCCGGAAGGATTGTCGGGCGAGGATATTCCTCTGGGCGCCCGCATTATTGCGGTGGCGGATTCCATTGACGCCATGACAAGTCGCCGCTGTTATCGTGACGCCATGTCCCTAGACTTCTGCCGTGAGGAAATCGAGAAGAATCTAGGCAAGATGTATGATCCTGCAATTGGCAAGATGGTGCTGGACATGTGGGGTGATGTGGCTGATGAACTGTTGCGACTCTTAAGCGGAGCCAGCAAGCAACATTAAAATTACAGAAATACAAAATCCCGACGGGTGAACCGCCGGGATTCTTTAATTGTGTTGCCAGTTGTCATCCCCGCGTAGGCGGGGATCTAGCATTACTTTACGCCAATGAGGCTCAGGTCGCGAACTGCGCCCTTGTCAGCAGAGGTAGCCATTGCAGCGTAAGCCTGCAAAGCCTTGGAAACCACGCGGTCGCGGCTAACGGGCTGCCATGCCTTAGCACCACGAGCTTCCATAGCGGCACGGCGTGCTGCCAGTTCGTCGTCGGTGAGCTGCACGTTGATGGTGCGGTTCGGGATATCGATTTCAATCACGTCGCCAGTTTCCACCAGGCCGATGTTACCCTTGTTAGCAGCTTCCGGAGAAGCGTGGCCAATGGAAAGACCGCTGGTACCACCAGAGAAACGACCGTCGGTGAGGAGAGCGCAGCTCTTGCCCAGATGACGGCTCTTCAGGTAAGAAGTGGGGTACAGCATTTCCTGCATGCCCGGACCACCCTTAGGACCTTCGTAACGGATCACCACAACGTCGCCAGCCTTAACCTTGTCGCCCAGGATGCCGTTCACGGCGTCTTCCTGAGATTCGAACACGACTGCGGGGCCAGTGAACTTCCAGATGGATTCGTCAACGCCTGCAGTCTTCACGATGCAGCCGTCCTGAGCCAGGTTACCGTACAGAACAGCGAGACCGCCGTCCTTGGTGTAAGCGTGTTCGCCATCGCGGATTGCGCCGGTAGCGCGGTCGGTGTCCAGAGATTCGTAGTAGGTGCTCTGGCTGAAGGCAACCAGGTTGTACTTGCGGCCCGGACCAGCCAGGTAACGCTGCTTCACTTCTTCAGAAGCGTTGCCGCGGATAATGTCGTTAGCTTCCAGAGCGTCGCCCATGGTTGCTGCGTGAACAGTCTTTGCATTTTTGTGGATGAGGCCCATGCGGTCCAGTTCACCGAGGATGCCCATGATACCGCCAGCGCGGTTCACCTGTTCAATGTGGATGTTATGAACGGTGGGAGCAACCTTACAGATGCATGGAGTGTTCAGGGAAAGACGGTTGATGTCCTTCATGGTGAAGTTGACGCCAGCTTCCTGTGCAACAGCCAACAGGTGGAGCACGGTATTGGAGGAACCGCCCATGGCGATGTCCAGGCGCATTGCGTTTTCGAAGGCGTCCATGGTAGCGATGCTACGGGGCAGGATGCTTTCGTCGTTCAAATCATAGTACTGGTGGCAGAGTTCCACGATGCGCTTACCGGCAGCTTCGAACAGCTTCTTACGTTCGGAGTGGGTGGCGACGATGGTGCCGTTGCCCGGCAAAGAAAGGCCAAGAGCTTCGGTCAAGGAGTTCATGGAGTTTGCAGTGAACATGCCGGAGCAGGAACCGCAAGTGGGACAGGCGTTAGCTTCGATAGCGGCAACTTCTTCGTCGGAGACGGAGTTGTCGGCAGAATCGATCATGGCGTCAATCAGGTCAAGGGCACGGTCCTTGCCGTCCTTGGTGGTGACGTGGCCAGCTTCCATGGGGCCGCCAGAAACGAAGATTGCAGGAATGTTCAGGCGCATTGCAGCCATGAGCATACCCGGGGTAACCTTGTCGCAGTTGGAGATGCAGACCAGGGCGTCGGCGCGGTGTGCGTTAGCCATGTATTCGGTAGAGTCTGCAATGAGGTCACGAGAGGGGAGGCTATAAAGCATGCCGTCGTGACCCATGGCGATACCGTCGTCCACAGCGATGGTGCTCATTTCCTTGGCAACACCACCTGCAGCTTCGATAGCGCGGGCAACGATCTGGCCAACGTCCTTCAGATGAACGTGACCCGGAACAAACTGGGTATAGCTGTTAACAACGCAAATCACCGGTTTGCCAAAGTCTTCCACCTTGGTACCTGTTGCGTGCCAAAGGGCACGTGCACCGGCCATTTCGCGGCCTTCCATAGTCTTCAACGAACGAAGTTTCGGCATAATGTTACCTCATAAAAATTTGAACGGGTAAAATATAGTAAAGGGGCGTTTCCTAAAAATCCTTAATTTCCTGAATGAAGTACTGTAATGCGGAAAACTTGAATACCGGCCTTACGCCAAAATCTCCATTTTCAAGACTGTGCTTGAATGCCTTGACGTATTCTTCAAATTCTCGGATAATCGTATTGATGTTTTTCTTTAATTCAAGCCATTCCTTCTTATCAATAGCACTGTTTCGTTCCACATCGGATTCCTGGATGATTACAGCTTTTGTATAATCAATACCGGGACGACCTTTCCCGTCTCCCTTTTTCCTTTCAGAAGAATAAAAATAGAATGCAAATTTGTGTTTAAGGTTTGTTCTGAAAGGAATGGCGAACATCTTGTCCTTATGTTCAATGACTAAGGTAAGGTAGGGACGTCCATCTTTATTGGAAAGTATTTCCTTATGATCCTTATGTCTTTCGTAGAAATCCTTTGTTAGAACCACGGTTTTTATTTCTTTCATATGTTTTTCCTTTAGAAACAAAAAAAATCCGCGTTTCATAGGGATATACGAAACGCGGATTTTCATCCAATGGCCGTTCTTTTTTATCTTAGGTGGGCTGGCCTGCCACCCTGTCATCCAATGGCCGTTCTTTTTTATCTTAGGTGGGCTGGCCTGCCACCCTGTCATCAGCTAATAATATACAAAATGATATTTTGGTTGTCAAATGGGGCTCGTTAAACAGGTTTAGATAGTCCGTCAAATACGTGCATCACATCCTTCAGTACAAAATGGACGTGATTCGTGCTGTCGTTAAAAACATCAAGCCCAAAGATAAATGCGCTGCAGACCGCGATACATACAATCACTGAAACGAGGGTTCTGGCGGGGCCTTTGGAAAATGCTCCCCCAAGGACAATGGCGTCAATCATTGCCAGGGAAAGAGTTGCGAATTGAAGGGAAAGGACAAGGAATGCGGTCCAGTTGGTGGTGCCGTAGCGTTCCGGATGATGCAGAAAATTGTCAATGAAAAAGTAGCCGATAGGAGCCAGGGGCAGTGCGGACATTATGCCGGCGATTGCGGTAAAAAAGGAACCGCCCTTTTTCATGGAGGAACTTATGATCCCCAGAATCATAGGGACGATCATTACCCCTGCCACAAGCAACGAAATATCTTGAAATCTTAGCATCACTCACTCGCTGTGAAACAACCCGAGCTAAATATATGAAAATGAACTTGTATAAAGAAGTACGCTTTTGTTAAATCTTTGCAAAGATTGCGTTGAGACTGAACCCGCCGTGACTGGTCTCGATTGTCTTGGCTGCAAAATTGCGGCTTGAATCCAGCGCAGGGCATTCCCGGATAAGGTTGGACATGCAGTCTTTGGGTACTAGAATGGCCACCGTACAGCCCTTGAATTCGTTCAGCTTTTTCCCGATTTTTGTATAAAGCTTGGGGGCGTCGAAGGCGAGGCGCTTTCCGTAGGGTGGATTCAGCAGGATGACCACATTTCCGCTAGAGTTTTTTTGAAAATCAGAAAGGGTGTAGCTGAAAAAATCCTTCAGTTGCGGGTCGATGACTCCGGCGGGGAGCGGGGAGACTTCCGCATTATGCCGGAGAATGTCGATGGGACGCTGCGAGATGTCGGAGGTGATGATTGAGATTCCTTCATCACCGCTTTGTTGAACTGCTAGATCCTTCGACTCCGCAGAGCTCCGCTCAGGATGACTCTGTGCGCGATCTGCAGCTTTAAGCAGGTAATTCCAGGTGGCTTCCTTAAAGGCGGGCTGGTGCTTCAGGGCGAAATCGCGGCACTTACCTGGAATAAGACCGTTTGCGATGTAGGCTGCTTCAAGACTGAAGGTTCCGCTGCCGGCCATGGGGTCCAGAATAGTGGTTAGTGGTTGGTGGTTAGTGGTTAGTTTTGAAGCTTCAAAAATCATGGCAGCGGCGATGGTTTCCTTCAGGGGTGCTTCCGCTACGAAACGTTCGTGACCCCGCTTGTAAAGTTCTTCACCTGCCAAGTCTAGCCATAGAGTGCAGCGGTCGTCCAGAAGGTTGACGTACAGGTGTTGCTGCATCTCGGTAGGTGATTCGGCTGGCCCATCATTGACATTGATGACCTTCCGGACTCTTTCTTCTACAGCATCGCTGTGATAAAGTCTGGAATGCTTGCAAGTCACGTGAATATTCAGCGCATCTTGGATCCTATCGGGAGTTCCTCCCTCCAGGATGACGTGTGGTAAATACAGTTCCCAAGGAACTGCGCTCACGCCCTTTTCCAGCTGACCGAAGTTTTCTGCCTTGAAGGAATCGATTTCCATCAGGACTCGATTGGCGATACGGCTGTAGGCAACAACTTTCCAGGCTTCCGTAAGCTTGGTGACGAACTCCACTTTGCCGTCACCTGCCACGTTTATTTCTGCGGCACCTTCGGTACCCAAGATCACTAGCAACTCATCCATCAGGGTCTTTTCAAAACCCAAAGGAGCCACCGCCATAAAGCGGTGGGGCTTTCCAATCAAGTGTTTCTTGATTCTTTTTTCTAGGGCGGATTTGTTCAATTCGTCAGCCATATTACAAAGATAGATAATCTAGTCCTTGTTATAATTCTGGACGAATTCCACAAACTGATCCTGGGGTAAGGGCTTGGAGAAGTAATATCCCTGGATGTAGTCGATTTTCTGTTTTTCCATGGCGGCAAGTTCTTCGGCGGTTTCAATGCCCTCTGCCACAAGTTTCAGATTCAGACCGTGAGCCATCTGTTCCACAGCGTTTACCACGAACTTGGCCTTTTCATTTCTGAAGTAGGACTTGCTCATGTCGAAATCCAGTTTCACGATGGAGATGGGCATATCCACCACATACATCAGGTTGGATTCACCCTTGCCGAAGTCATCCAGGGAGAAGGTCACGCCATATTCCAGCATCCGTTCCATGTTCTTCAGCAGTTTCTGCTTGGTCACGATGGATGCGGTTTCTGTAATTTCCAAGTTGAATTTTTGAGGAGCAACCTTATAGTGTTCCATAATTTCGATGAGCCTGCGGGACAAGTCTTCATCTTCGCACTGCACCACGGAAAGGTTCACTTCCACGTATTCAATCAGGTCTCCGTGCTGGGCGATAAAGTTGCAGGTCTGCTCGAAAATCTTGTATCCCAGTTCAAGAATACTTCCGTTGTCTTCCGCCACAGGAATGAAGTCTCCCGGCATGAGAATGCTACCGTCGGTCTTTCGAATGCGGGCCAGTGCCTCGCAGGAGGTAATGCGCTTTTCCTTAGTGCTGTAAATGGGCTGCAGGAATACTTCTACGCGGTTTTCGATCAATGCGTTTCGTAATTCCACTTCGATGATTTTCCTCTTGTGGAATGTATTCATCAGTTCGGCGGATGCGTCAAAGATGCGATTCTGTTCCGTATCCTTGTTACGAATGAAATTCAAAAACTGGATGATTTCATCTGCGGATGTGAAACTCGTATTGTCGTAACTGCGGGTAATTCTCGCGTAACATGCGGCTTGAGGGAATTGCTTGGATTCCTGTTCTAGATCTTCGGAAACCTTGTCTATGGTTTCCTTATTCTTTGCCACACAGACGAAGTCCTGGTTGACTCCTCTAAAAATCCACATGTCCTTGTTCTTTTCCAGAACCTTGAGGACATGCTTGGCTTCTTGATAAAGATTGTCCCCCGTTAAGATGTCCGTGGTCTTGAGAGAGACTGAAATGATGGAAATGGGAGTCTTTTCCTCGACCATTTCGTCCAGGAATCCCATAAGAGCGAAGTAGTTGAAGCATCCGTACTGTCTTTCCAGCTTGGATTCAGGCTTTTCCAGAAGACCGAACATTAACAGAATGCCCAGAGTGACCGCGAGACTGACCAAGGTCATTTCGGGATTGTACATCTCAATCAGGGACAGAACGACCCAAAGCCCGATCCACAGCATAATGCCGAATCGTCGACGTCTGGTAATTTTGTTGAAACTTCTTGCCAGGAATGCCAGGGTAATACTGAAGTTGATGACAAACCAACCGTAACCTGCGTGAATCGCCAAACCTTCCGCATATCCCTTGGGCGAAAAGGTCAGTGGGAGTGTACAGGTGACAATAATTTCTGTAGCGAGGACTGCAAGTAGGTTTCGGTTGAATGTGCGGTACTTTTCTTTCGAAAGAACATCCGCCATCATGTAGATCAGTACCGTTCCCGAACAGAGAATCAGAACGGACTCAAAAGCCTTGCACAGAATTCGGGGAAGCCATGCTGGAACGTCGGCAATATGGCTAACGGTAGATATGGTCAGAATATCAAGGAAGAGCATTACCGTCGTAAGGAACAGTGCCCTATAGAAAACACGTTCACTACGCAACATCAGACGCTTGTGAGTTCCATAAATCACAAGTATCATGGATACGATAATCAAACTGCAAATTTGAAACTGAATGTCCATTAATCCAAAAACCAATAATTTATATGTGTAAACTATAATAAATAATGATGGTAGTGGCTTTGGAATAGATGATTTTGTTCGATTATTGAGGAAATAAATAGTCTCAAATGGAATGAAACGAAAAAACATCCCTTTTGGGGGATGCTTTCTCACTTTTTACTCCGCAGGTCCAGCCCGCTAGTATTATTAGAACTGGAAGTAGATGAAGGGCTGGGAATCCGCGCTCATGAACTGGTAAATCACGAAGATGATCACTGCAGTTGCAGCCACCATGGCGGGAATGGGAAGGCTTGCGAATGTGATGCGGTAACGGGACTTGACCTTCTTAGGAACCCAGTGGATCAGCATACCGGCAATGAATACCAGGATGATGTTCATATGGGCGCTGGCCAGATCCCAGAGGTTGTCCAGCTTCCAGGCGGTACCCATTTGCTGCACCATGTTCTTGGCGGTATTCCATGCCACTTCGTTGGCTTCTGCAGGATCCAGGTTGGAACCGGCGCGGAAGAACAGACGGGTAAAGGTGATGAACACGAAGGTCAGCGTCACGTTCCAGGCGGTATAGAGCCAATGGAATGTCTTGTCGCTGAACAGACGGAAAATCATCACGGCGTAAATACCTGTGAAAAGAACGCCAAACCATACGGTGGTGATGGCGAAGATGGGGTAGTCCAGATTTTTCCAGAGGATAGCGCTGACTGCAAACAGTGCGAATGCTGCGGATGCTCGGAAGGTAAGGCCGCGCTTGACCCAGAACTTGTTGAATACCTGGCCAAAGCCGTTCAAACCACCCCAGATAATGAAGTTCCAGCTGGCGCCGTGCCACCAACCACCGATAATCTGCGTAGACATGGCGTTCATGTTGGTGGTGATGAACTTGCGGGATTCGGGCTTGAAGTAGGCGAACAAGGCAATGTAGAGAAGGAACAGACCGATGCAGAGACCGACCCAGCCACTACCGGAAAGGATAATGGCTACCAGGCTGATAAAGCCAATCCAGAAGTAGGTACCCACACTTGCCTCGCGGTTACCGCCCAGGGGAATATAAACGTAGTCGCGCAACCAGCTGGAAAGGCTGATATGCCAGCGACGCCAGAATTCCGTAGGAGACAGGGCCTTGTAAGGGCTATTAAAGTTCTGGGGCAGACGGAAGCCCATGAGGAGGGCAACACCGATGGCGATATCCGTATAGCCGGAGAAGTCGGCGTAAACCTGGAGGGAGTAAGCGAAAAGTGCCAGCAAGTTTTCGAAGCCGGTAAACAGCAGGGGCGTGTCAAAGACGCGGTCCACAAAGTTGGTGGACAGATAGTCACTGAGGATAATCTTCTTTGCAAGACCGTTCAAGATCCAGAATACGGCAATACCGAAGGTACGGCGGGGGAGGAAGAACTTCTTGTAAAGCTGGGGAACGAACTTATCTGCACGGACAATAGGACCTGCCACCAGCTGGGGGAAGAAGGTCAGGTAGAAGCCGAAGTCCAGAATATTGGACACGGGCTTGATTTTACCGCGGTAGATGTCAATGCAGTAGCTCATTGCCTGGAAGGTAAAGAAGGAAATACCTACCGGCAGGACGATGCGATCCACCAGGGAGTTGGTGCCAAACATGGCGTTGCTGGCGGCTGCAAAGAAGTTATAGACATGAAGTTCTACGCCAAAGATATCGTAAAGCACATCCAGGAAGAAATAGGCATACTTGTAGTAGCAAAGAACCAGAAGGTCTATGATGACGGAAACGATCATCCAGGCTTTCTTTTTCCATTTCTCATCCACATTGTCAATGAACTTACCGATAAAGAAGTTGGCCACCACGCAGAAGACTAGAATACAGACATAGCTACCGCTGGTCTTGTAGTAGAAGAACATACTGGTGGCAAACAGGAAGGCGTTGCGCATCAGGATCTTGTTATGGACCAAAGTCAGGATAGCAAAGACTACTGCGAAGAATCCCCAGAAATAGAACTGCGTAAAGAGCAGGGGACTATTGGGGTCAAAAGCAAAAGTTCTAGTGAGGAAAGGAAGGATGTAATCCATAATAATAATCAGTAGAGCGTTAAACTATTTCTTTGCGGGTGCTGCTGCCGGGGTGGCTGCCTTTGCGGGGACTGTTGCAGGTTTTGCCGGGGCGGCTGCAGGCTTTGTTGTGTCTGCTGCAGGTGTTACAGGTTCCAGAGCGGGGAGTGCTGCAACATGTTCCTGGTATGCCTGGGTGAATGCCTTGAAGAACAAATCTCCCAGCAGGTGGTAGCCGTTCAAGTTGAAGTGAACCTTGTCCTTCTTTGCCAGGTTTGCCTTTTCCCATTGGGCCATGGAACCGAGGCCACCCATCAGGGAGAACTTGTCCCACACGCCGGCGCCGTATTTTTCTGCCAGCTGGAAGAATGCCTTGCGGGCGGTTTCTCCAACGGGATGCTGAACGTAACGACGCTTCACCTTGCGGTACATATCGTTATTGGTCTCAAAGATGAGGGCTGTGTTGGGGCTGACCTTCTGGATTCTTGCAATAAGCTGTTCATAGTTCTTGCGGAATCCGTCTGCGTCAAACTTTTCCACATTGGCATCGTTAATGCCGATGGCGAAAATCACCAGGTCCGGCTTGAAGAACTTCAGTTCGTTTTCAAAGTTCGGGCAGATTTCCTCGAAATAGCTGGGAACGCGAGCTCCGTTAATGCCTACGTTGGTGTAGGAAATTCCAGGTGCGTTCGTTTCCGTCAAGAGGCCCGTGAGTGTAAAGCGGGGACGGACGCGAACCTTGTTGGAATCGGAAGCGAGAGTGTCTGCTACCAGCTTTCCCTCTTCAAGGCTTCTACGTTCTTCCATGGCAAGACAGGCGGTGTCCAGCACGTCGCATTCCCCTTCGAACATGGAGTCCAGTGCCACTTCGGAATTGTTCAGCAGGATGTCCGTTTTTGCGACTCCCACAGGTGCGGCAGAAGAAGAACTCTTGGCGCTGGAAGAAGATTTTGCCTTGGGATTCTTTAACGCTTCGAGAGAGTCCTGAATGTGCTGGATGGAGTCCTGCACGCGGGTGATGGAATCCTGAATGAGGGAGTCCGTCACAAACTGGGACATGGAACTCTGGTAGGTAGTGTCCGTCCAGCGGAAAGCGATCTGGATGGTGTCAATGGGATGGGGTGGGGTGAACACGTAGCTATGGCTAGCGGTATCGTGGATGCCTTCAATTTCAATGGAGTCCACTTTCAGTACGGGAACCACATTGTTGCTGTCGCTATAGCCGAACAGACGGATGCTGGATTCGTTCCAGATCGGAGTGGTATTGTACTTGTTCAACAGCAAGGTGATTTCTGCGCGAGGGTCGCTGGTACTTACGGCGATTCCCAGAAGTCCAAGAGGCTTATTCACTTCACGCATGATGTTCATGCTTCTGTCCCAGATGCCCTGGTATTTTGACGCATAGCTGGAAGGAGTGTTTGTTCTTGCCGCAGAGTAGGGGAAGATAAATCCACGACCTGCAGAAGCGCCCGGATATTCCTTCACGAAATGTTCGCGGATACGTCCGGAGATAACATCCGCCTGAAGGTGTGAACCACCGATGTGGAGAATTTTCACCTGACCGCGGTTTTCAAATACTAGCGTATCCAACTTGTTGAATAAGGGTTGGAATTTTGCATCCCCTTTAGGAAACTGAATGATGTTCAGGGACGTGTCGATAAAATCGTACTTCTCTGCATTTGTGGAATAGACGCCCGGCTTGTCTGTGGGGCGAGCACAGACCATGACCGAAACAAGAAGCAACAGGGCGGCTACAAATTTCATTTCTTAGTCTCCGGGGCTTTTTTGCTGGCTTTCTTGGGTGCCGGCTTTTCTTGTGCAGCGCCCTTTGCCTTTGAATTCTTGTAATCGTGGATTTCCTTCAACTTCGCATCGTTAATGTTGTGCACGTCGCGGAACTTGAAGTAATCGTAATGCATTTTCAGAGCTTCGCTGAAGAGGTCGCCCATGTAGGCGGCTCCGCGGCGGGTGAAGTGGACGTGATCCGTAAAGCCAAGAGGCGGTTCCTTCTTGACCCACTTCATGATGGATCCGTTACCGCCCATGACTCGGTGCATGTCCCAATAGGCGAGGCCGTTTTCCAGAGCCACTTCACGCAGTGCCTTGATGGTCATATTCAATGCCGGATAAGTCTGCCACTTGCCATCCACCTGCTTTGCCATATCTGCAGGGCCGATGAACAGGATGTCCGCATTGGGGTTTGCTTCCTGGATGGTCTTGATCTGCTTGGTAATAATCTTCTTGGTCCAATCGATGTTCTTGGAACTGGTGCCCGGGACCAGGTTTCCACCGTATTCCATAATGATCAGGCGGGCGTTCATTGCCTTGTAGGATTCGGCCAGAAGTTCTGCGTCAATCTTATGGAACATGGTGCCGGAGCTTCCGCGCATGGCCACGTTGTCCACTGCGACACCGTACTTACCATCTGCTGCGATGGCGTAAATATCCGTGTTGCCACTAAGGTTGATTTTTGCGCTGGAGGTTGTATCTGCAAGTTTCCAAGTATAAACCGCCAGCTTTTTCATCTTTTCAATCTGGGGAGCACCTGCATCTACAGTCTTTGTCTTCTTCTTGTATTTTACAGTTCCGTCTTCATTGACGCCTACGGAATCCTGATAGGAACTTTCGTAGGTGAGCTTCAGCTTCAGGTTGCCGCGATTGCCTGCAAGAACCTTAATGGTGGCGTAGCCGCCAACGTGGGGGAACTTGTCCTTACGTTCAATACGCTTCTTCAGACCGATCACTGCATTACCGTTCAATTCTGCCATCTGGGCAAGAATGCCATAACGGTTATGGGTTGCCATGTCATCCGCAGTTGCGTACACCATGAAACGCTTCAGGTCGCCATTGTTCCAGTAGGAGGTGTTCATGGACGGAGTATTCAGGATAGGTGGCAACATGCCCGGACCATTTCCGCCAAACTTAGACTGCAGGTCTTCGCGAATGGTGGAGGAAATGCGGTCTTCTTCCAGCTGGGAGTCGCCGTAGTGAACGATGTGGACCACCGTGCTGTCCATTTCCGCCAGCTCCAAGTGCAGGAAGAAACGGTCAAACCAGGTGGGGTCGTCGTTGGGAAGATCGAACCTGGTTCGTCCCTTCTGGAAAAACTCTTCATAGAAATTCAGGGAGTCGGAGAATTCTGCGAATTCCTTTTGGCGGGTTGCTTCCAGCATTTCCTTGAGGGCTGCTTCCGGATCAGCCTGGGCGACTCCTGCGGAATCGCTGGACTGTCCGTCATCCTTCACGAAAATATCCGTAAGGGCCGGGAATCGAAGTGTATAATCACCAACAGAAATACCGCCTTCTGGGTAAACTGCGGCCATCAGGCCAAGTACCACGAAAAGGCTAAGAATACTGAGTAGAGTTTTAAGAGGAGACATTATAACCGAGAATAATTAATGAAAGATGAAAGATGAAAGATGAAAAATTTGATGTTAACCATTCTTAATTTTTCACCCTTCATACTTCATTTATAGTGCAGCCTTGATTGCTTCTACGTTGCCAACGTGCATGGTGCCGTCGCGGAGGTCCTTGTATTCGAACTCGCCGGCCTGTGCCTTGTCGCCATCAACATAAACCACAATCTTTGCGCCCTGGTAGTTTGCCTGGTCCAGCTGCTTGCCCATCTTCATGGATGCCAGCGGGTGGGAAACGGTCTTGCCGCCTGCGCGGAAGATCTGGGCTGCTTCAAAGACCTTCTTCATGTCGTTGGTGAAGCTTGCGATGTAGAAGTCGACGCTCTGCTTGGGGCTGGGGAGCAGGTTGTGTTCGCGGAGCAAGTCTGCAAGCACAACGTCGCCCATGCCAAAGCCAACGCCCGGAATACGGTCGCCACCAAGCTTTTCGGTAAGGCTGTCATAACGGCCACCACCAGCAATAGCGCGCATGGATTTACCCTTGTCGAACACTTCGAACACGATGCCGGTGTAGTAGGCCAGGCCGCGAACGATGCTGAGGTCCAGGTTTACGCATTCGCCGTAACCTGCGGCTTCCAGAGTGGCGAACAAGTCCTTGATTTCGTCGAGAGCGGCGGTTGCAGCTTCGCTATGTACGGAGGCAGCCACTTCTTCGATGGACTTGCAGCTCATGAAAGCGTCCAGCTTTGCCACCTGATCTTCAGTGAGGCCGGCATCGGCGAGAGCCTTGGCAAAGGCTTCCGGGCCGATTTTCAGACGGCGGTCGAGAGCGGGGTAGACCTGTGCCGGATTCGGTGCGCCAATTTCGTCCAGGTATGTTGCCAGCAACTTGCGGCTAGAAACGCCAATGGCGAATTCACCATCCTTCAGGCCGAACTTGCGGAGCATGGTAGCGATGGCTGCCATCAGGTCGGCTTCGGCATAGATGCTTTCGGTACCGATGATGTCCATGTTCAGCTGGAAGAATTCACGAAGGCGACCCTTCTGAGCCTTTTCGTAGCGGAACAGGCGGGGCATGGAGAACCACTTGAAGGGCTTCTTCAGTTCACGAGCCTTCTGGATCACTAAACGGGCCAGGGTCGGAGTCATTTCGGGGCGGAGAGCGATTTCACGGTCGCCCTTGTCCACAAAGTTGTAAAGCTGGCTTACGATTTCTTCGCCGGACTTGCCGGTGTACAGCTCCAGGTGTTCAAACATGGGGCCTTCGTATTCTTCGTAGGCGAATTCTTCGGCGGTTTTACGCCAAGTGTCAAAGATATAGTTCTGAATGCGCTGTGCTTCAGGATAAAAATCGCGGGTGCCTTTCGGCAGCTGGGGAATTGCAATACTCATAGTGGGCGTAAAGATAAAAAAATGCTAGTGATACGAGAAAAGCCGTGCCATAATTGGCGCGGCTTTTGCCTTGAATACTTTAGAGTTTAATTTTACACTTGGTGGCAATGAACATTCCCGATCCGGCTCCTTTTCCAATGCAGGAAGCCTTAATGCTAGAGCCTGGCTGAAGAAGGGCAATTCTGTTTTTTTGAGAAGTCGGGAAGTTCAATACGGGAAGGAACATCTCCTTGTTGGGGAGCTGAGGTGGCTCCAGCATGACGTTGATGCCTTTTGCCGATTTGATGAATGCCACCTGCCCTTCGATATTGAAGCGGTTCTTTGTGAAAAACGCATCTGCGCTGACTTCGTTCTTATAGTATGCTTCAGCAATGTCAAAGGGTGTAAATGTCTTTCCGGAATCCTTAATCAAGGCGTCGTCCACATCGCACTTAAGGCCGTACAGAGAAAGGCCGCCTATGAATAGAATGAACATATACATGATCAGCTTTACGATTCCAGAAGCTTCCCGGACGTTGTTGGACTGGAAAAAGGATCCGTTCTTGATGCTGAACAGGTCTACAAAGACGGTAATCGCCAAAATCAGTTCGAGGACACTGTCGGCTAACTCCTGGCCCATATTTTTTGCTACGATTGTGGCGGCAAAAAGGGCAATCTTGACAAAGCCTTGGACCGGCTTTCCCCAAACGAAGTTGTGAACTCCCAAAAGCCCTAGAAAGATTGCGGTAAGTAGAGCTTTGTTCTTGCTGTAAATTTTATCCATAATGAAACCCCAATGTGAAGAACCCAAATATACATTTATTTGTACAAATTAAATGTATTTGGATTCTAAAATTTATTTTACCACAATCATGGGGCTAGTTTCGCTGAGCAGGTAGGTCCATTCCTCACGAATCTTTTCATACTCGCTGGCATCTGCATACAGGGCAAAAGTGGTCCAGTTGATGCAACTCTGGGCGCCATTGTCCTTGCAGCCCTTTTCGTAGCTCACGTAATCCGGTTCGCGATTAAAGGACTTGGGGCTAACCACTTCCACGTCGCGGCCACCTTCGGCTGTAACCTTCATGGTATAGCTGAAGAGCGTTTCCTGAGGCATACGGATGGGATGATGGCGCTTGTTTACCTTGGGGAACTTGAAGAGGCTACGTTCCCACACGTTGGGGAAGCGTCCCTTCAGTTCGGATCCACCCTGGCCGAAATATCCCTTGGAGGCGTATGTTACAACCAAGGTGAGTGGCTTGTTGAATTCCGTCAGGTTGCCAATCTTCACGTTGCCGATATTCACGTCGGGAATGCCGGTCATGAGGAATTCTTCCATCAGCTTTTCCTGTTCCTTCACGTCGCGGCCGTAGAAACGGTTACGCATGGCGCTGCCGAACTTACCTGCCAAGGTAACGGAATCGCGGAACTGGCTTTCCCCGCTGTTGGAGATAAACAGGCGGTGCTCAATGGCAATCTGATGTTCCTGGTTCTTTTCCAGAACGGGAGTAGTGACCACATGGCTATTCTCTCCGTCAATTACCAAGGCCACCTTGCCTTCCATATCCAGAGGAATGGGGCGGTCGTTTCCAGTCTTGTCCGTAGCGTCGATCCACATTTCGCTAATGTCGCCCTGCTTGGGAACGTAAAGGATCATGTGGTTGAACTGCTGGATGGTGGGCAGATGTTCGTAACCTTCTTCCTTCAGGTGGATGGCGGTGAGATAACTCTTGACGCCAATTGCCTGGAGCATTTCCTTTAGGAGGAGTGCCATATCCTTACAGTCACCGCGGTGCTGCTTCAGGGTGGATTCTGCCGTCTGGGGAATTAAGCTATGGCCGCCGAAGCGGATGTCGCGATAACGGATGTCGTTACGGACGAATCTTGCCAGGGCGTGAACCGCATTGTCACCTGCCTTACGGCCCTTTACTTCCTGAGCCTTCTCGCGGACAGCGACAGCCTGCTTGAACTGGTGCTTAATGAGGTTTTCGTAGTCTTCGCCGACTTCGCTCCACTTTTGCTTTCCCGTCAGGAGAATGCCGGAACCGAAGTCCTGATAGACGGGCATGTAAAGTTCCTTGCGGATTACCACAGGATCTTCCACGGACCATTCCACGCCGCCCTTGATGTTCTTCTTCTTGATGTCGCCGTATTCTTCCGTCACGAACTTGGATGTGTCGGCGTAAATGCGGAATACGGATTCACCGATGGGAATGTCCCTAGAGCTTACGAAGTCCGTGTAGGGAATCATGCCCTTGTTTTCAATATTGGTGCGGCTGAACTGCAGGTAGATAAAATCACCGGGAGCCAGTTCCTGCAGGGGGAAGTGGGCTGTCTGGGATTCGTTTCCACCGCCGACTTCCGTAGCGTAGGTAATGTAGGCTCCGTTCAGGTTGGCCTTCTGCTTCAGTTTGAAATTGCTGTCGTAAACTTCCAGGGCATTCAGGTAAATTCTGTCAAAACCTGGCAGGAAATCGAAGGTGAATTCGCGATAGATTGCTGTACCGCGGGTATCCAGGATTTCCATGAGCATTTCTTCGGAACGAGTCCAGCTGGCGCCCTTGTCCGCCTTCAGCATTTCCTTGCGGTAGTGGATCACGGCAGGGAAGTCCCCATCCGTTGCTTCGGCCTTGGCCTTGCTGTTCAGCATGGTCTTCAGGTCTGCGGTGCGGGGTTCCACCGGATCGATGGGCTTTTGCAGGGTGCGGTTGTCTGCCTTACCCAGGAATGCCTTGGTGGCAGAAAGGAAACTCTTGGCATCTTCGTTATCGGCCCGGAGAGAAAGTGCCTTGGTCAAGGCTTTTTCCGCATCGCGATAGTTACGAGAGTAGAAGAGAATCTTGCCTTGGGTAGTCCAGATCTTGTAGTCGTTACGATCCTTATTCAAGGTCTCTTCGCCGATGGCACGGGCTTCTTCATAGCGGCCCAGGAACATCAGGGCGTCCATCAAGGTTGTTCCCAGTTCCACGCTCATGCCAAAGCGTCCACGAACACCATAGAGAATATCTACGGCTTCTGCATACTGGTCCAGACCCATGTAGGTCTTTGCCAGGTAAACGCCCAGTCGAGAATTGGGCTGAGTATCGTAAAGGCGCTGCACCACCATAAGGGACTGGTTACGCTGGCCCAAGCCCCACAGGGCATCGCTTAAGTTAATGACGTATTCCGGATTGTTTGGGGTGTAACGCAGGGCTGCTTCCGCATATTCGCGGGCATGTCCGTAGTCAAATAATGCTTCGTACATTTCGCCCAGAACGGACAGTAGTTTGCCGTTCTTGCGGACCAGCTCCATCTGGCTCTGGAAGTGGTTGATGCCCGGACCGTACAGTTCCTTCATCTGGTAGACGAAACCGCAGTTAATCAGGTACAGGGGTTCTTCCGGATCCATCTTGTTGGCGCGCTCAAAGTAGCTCAAGGCCACCAGGGGCTGGTCTTCCAGCAGACGCAGCAGGCCCACCTGGCTCATGAGGGCGGCGTTAAACTTTGCCAGTTTTTTGGCGTCATCGGCAGAACCTGTGTTGGCCGTGGGGGCTGCCCCCATTTTAAGTCCGTCGATGGCGTTGTCCATCACTTTGCCGTACTTGGACTTGTTGATGCCCTGAGTCCAGGAAACGATCAACACTCCGCGGCCATTGTCATAGAAGAAACGTCCCTTGTAGTGGAAATCAAACTTGTTCACCACATGGGTGAGGGTAAAGTCCTGTGCATAGCGGTCGCCCACCTTCTGACGGTGGACTTCCAGCGTCGGATTGTTGGGGTCTACGCCAAGACGCACCAGCAAGACCTTGAATAAATCACTCTGGCTTACCTCTTCGCTGGGTACATTTGCACCATATATAAATAGGGAAATGTCTTCAGCCTTGTTGGTCAATACCAGGTCCGGGTCCTCGTTTTCACGGCTGATACCCATCCAGTTGTGCCAGAGGGTGTCCTTCACGCTCCAGCTATAGCCCAACTCCTGGGAATTGAACTGCTGCACACGTTCCGGGGAAAGTTCCGGACCGCTTTCTTCCGCCACTTCAAAAAGGGTGAAATCACTAAAGAATTCCTGCCATTCTTCCTTCAGCTTGCCTGTTTCGGGCACGTTGTCGGTGGCGGAAAGGGTCAGGGTGTAAACTCGATTGCTGCCTCCGGCCACAAAGCCTACCGCTTCGTAGGGAGTGTCGTAACGCTTGCCCGCTACGTCAAAGAATGCGCCAGTTGCGCCAAATGCTTCGCCGGGGTAGGTTTCTGCCAGGGTTGCCTTCTTGCCGCTGGATTCAAATGCCTGCATTTCCATCTGGGCGCGGTCCATCAGACGCATAGGTTCGCCCTTGGGAAGTTCCACTTCCATAAGAACCGCGCGGCGTCCAGAGCCTGCATTGTAGAATTCGTAGGGAATACCTGTTTCGCCAGCTTCCGGTCCACTAATGAGTGCCCAGCCTCCCTTAGGGGGATTGAACTTGAATCCTTCCGACTGGATTGCTCCTACAGCCTGACCGGCAGGGGAGGACGCCTGGGTGGAGGCGCTTTGGTGATTGGAAGTTCCGCTGGGAGAATAGTCGTCGAAGTAGCTCTCGGTAGTGCCTGGCTTACTTACCTGGGTGTCTCCAGAACCATTTCGGGGACCGGCCTCGGTTAGGGGTTGGCCGTTTCCTGCACAGGAAACCAGAAAAAACAGCCCGAAAAGGGGGACTAGACGAAAATTTTTGGCGAAATTCAAATTCATAAGGGTAAAATGCAAAAAAAATTCTAAAAAGACCTACTCAACTGACGCAATTTTAATAAATTTGGTGTCAGTTGAGCGCTTCCTGTAGTAGGGGTGCAAACATTTCACTAATAAAAAAGGATCCAATAATGGCTCTCAAACTCGGTATCAATGGTTTCGGTCGTATCGGCCGTATGGTGTTCCGCGCTGCTGTGGAAAACTTCTCTAAGGACATTCAGGTTGTCGGTATCAATGACCTCCTCTCTGTCGACTACCTCGCATACATGCTGAAGTATGACTCCGTTCACGGCAAGTTCGAACACGAAGTTTCCTTCGAAGCTGGCGACAAGAACTACCTCATCGTTGATGGCAACAAGATCCAGATCTTCGCAGAACGCGATCCTCTGAACATCACTTGGGGCGCTCTCCAGGCTGACGTCGTTGTTGAATCCACCGGTTTCTTCCTGACCGACGAACTCGCTCGCAAGCACATCCAGGCTGGCGCTAAGAAGGTTATCATGTCTGCTCCTTCTAAGGACGCTACCCCGATGTTCGTTTACGGTGTTAACCACAACACCTATGCTGGCCAGGACATCATCTCTAACGCTTCCTGCACCACCAACTGCTTGGCTCCGATTTCCAAGGTTCTCGACGAAAAGTTCGGCATCGTCCGTGGCCTCATGACCACCGTTCACGCTGCAACTGCTACTCAGAAGACTGTTGACGGTCCTTCCATGAAGGATTGGCGCGGTGGCCGTGGCATTCTCGAAAACATCATTCCTTCCTCCACTGGCGCTGCAAAGGCTGTGGGTAAGGTTCTTCCTCAGCTCAACGGCAAGCTCACCGGTATGTCCCTCCGCGTTCCTACCTCTGACGTTTCCTTCGTTGACCTGACTTGCGAACTCAAGACTGCTGCTACCTACGAAGAAATCTGCGCTGCTATGAAGGCTGCTTCTGAAGGCGAACTCAAGGGTATCCTCGGTTACACCGACGAAGCTCTCGTTTCTACCGACTTCCGCAACGATTCTCGCACCTCCATCTTCGACGTCAAGGCTGGCATCCAGCTCGACCCGACCTTCGTGAAGGTTTGCGCATGGTACGATAACGAATGGGGCTACAGCAACAAGGTTTGCGAAATGGCTCGCGTTATCACCAAGTAATTTTAGCCTAACAGCTTAAATAACTTAAATGAGGCTCCGCAGTAATGCGGGGCCTTGTTTTTATAGATTTCAGCGATTCAAGACTAAATAAAGAAATGTCTCAGGAGTTTCCTGAGACATTTCTTTTAGCTTTCGTAGTCTTCGCTGCCCCAGACGTCCAGGTCGCGGTGTGCACTACCGGGCGTGGAATTTCCGAACATCTCGTCTACACCCATATCCTCGGAATCATCCTCTTCCATTTCGTCTTCACGTTCTTCTTCGGGAAGATCTTCGTTTTCGGGGATGTTGCTATCCATTTCTTCATGATTTTTCTTCTTTCTAGCCATGATTTGATACTCCTTCATAAGGCTTTCTAGAACTATTATCGCACTGAAAAAAGAATTTGTCAAAAAGAATCGTAAATACTATAATTACATTACTTTGTTTTCATCGGTAAATTGAGTTTTAGCGTGTTTTGGGAAAAAAGTAAATGAACGTCTTGATTGTTCTGAGACCGGAAATATTCTCCATTACTATCATGGTATTTCTGATCGTCTATGACCGGTATTGTTCGCAGTTCAGAAAGGGCAAGGACTTCTTCTTCAAGTTCGCCCTGGCCAGTCTTGCCCATTGCGTTTTCGCTCTTGTAACCGAGATTACGGTGAATATGGAATGGATTCCGAAGATTGTGAATGACGTCTGTCACCTGATGTTGTTCTTCTTTGCGTTGCTGTTCTCCATCTTTTACTTTGAATATGCCCTGTCCTTGGTTTACCTTCGTGGGCGAATCCCAAAGAATGTCAAGGCGATATACTATTCCGTTGCTGCGGTAGTTTTTGTGGCCACCATCCTGTCTCCCTTGGAATATATCCAGGGCTCCTATACAAGGTATAGTCACGGAGTGGGCCCATTCTTAACCTTTGGCCTGGCATTCCTATTCCTTATCGTTGCAGATATTGTCATTATCTTGAACAAGAAGTGGGTTCGTGAATCCACTACCAAGGTCCTTGTTCCGCTGTCCATCGTATCCATGTGTTTGATGGCCCTGCAGATTCTAGTGCCAGAATTTTTCTTTACGGCTCCGGCAATGACTCTGATTGCTGCAGCAATTTTCTTTGCCATTGAAAATCCCGTAGGCAAATTCAAGGAAAAGGCCTTTATCGATCAAAAGGCTAAAATCTGGAACCGCAATTGCTATGAGTACGATGTGGAAAACAGAGTCTCAGATCGAATGAAGAAAGGCGATAGCCTAATCTACGTGATGGGTGATGTCAATGGGCTGAAGACTGTCAATGACAATCTGGGACATGCGGATGGAGACCTTCTCATCAAGAGAATTGCCTCGAATTTACAGCAGAACTTAAAGTCCGCCTATCGAGTCTATAGGGTGGGCGGCGATGAATTTGTTGCCCTATACTTTGATACCCCGCTGGAAACGGTTCGTGAAGAAGTGGATGGGGCGGTCGGGTGTTGCCGCGAGATCGAAATGGGCTCGAATATCCCTGTGGGAATCTCTGTAGGATATGCGGAAGGAATGACGGGGGAATCCATCCGAAACGTTGCGAAACGTGCTGAAAAGATGATGTACGAAGCCAAGTGTAACTACTACCGCGAAAGTGGCTTTGACCGCAGAAAAGTTTAGTTAAGAAATGAAAAAATCCGCAGCTTTGAAACTGCGGATTTTTTTGCAGGATTCGCCTTATTGACGCTTACGCCTGCGGCTCCAGCGTCCGCTTGTTCGCCTCGGTCATAAAAATGAGCGAGCTCATTTTTGCGACACTTGGCTCCGCGCTACTCCCATTGCACTTTTGCTTCGCAAAAGTGCGTGTCGTGCGCCTCACCTATGAAAACATGCGAGCATGTTTTCGCAGGATTCGGCTTACTCCCACTCGATAGTTCCAGGAGGCTTGTGGGTGACGTCGTACCAGAGGGAGCCGGCACCGACCGCTTCGAACTTGCGCCAGAGGCCTGCGAGCATGCCCTGGTCAATTTCAGCGAAGTTTGCGGTCATGGCTTCGGTGGAGTTCACCGGGCGCATCACGATGCAGGGCTTGCCTGCGGTGCGCAGCGGCACAGACACAACGGGCATCTGCCAGATTTCTTCGTACAGCTTGTTTTCCTGCAAGAAGGTAGTGCAGATATCATCGAACTTGCGGAGGGTGTCGAAGTTTTCGCGGGTAGCGAACTGTTCCACCAGCTTCGGATCTTCATCAGCCACAGTACCAATCTGATAGATCACGCGGTTGATGGCCTTAAAGCGGTTTGCCAGTTCGGTGGAGAACTTTTCGCAATCCTTCCAGCTGAGGCCGGCGGTAGTCAACAGGAACGGCTGTGCGTAAGTACGGCCATCGCCCTGAACGCCAACGCTCTTGATGGGGAGCATGCGGCCAGAAATGTTGTTTGCCTTCAGGTAGTCGGCCAGGGAGCCGCCCTGAGTGTCCTTCACGTCTTCAAACTTCACCATGTCGTCAGTCAGAACGCCATCGCTGCAGAGCAGGCGGACGCCCAGACCCGGACCCGGGAAGGGATGACGCCAGACGAGGTTGTGGGGAATTCCCAGTTCTTCGCCAAGGGCGCGGACTTCGTCCTTGTAAAGGTCTGCCAGAGGTTCAAGAACCAGACCCTTTTCCATCAGGTCCAGAACTTCCTGGACGCGGTTGTGGTGGGTCTTGATCTTGTCGGCGTTCTTGGTGCCACCAGATTCGATGGTGTCGGGGTAAATGGTACCCTGAGCCATCATCCACTGGTTGGGGTCAAGGTTCAGCTTGGCCATTTCTTCGTCCTTGACGACCAGGAATTCCTTGCCGATGATGCCGCGCTTGGTTTCCGGAGCGGTAACGCCCTTCAACTTTGCCAGGAAGTGTTCGCTGGCGTCGCGGATCTGGAGGTTGTTCATGCCTTCGGCCTTGAGGAAGTCCATGATCTTCTGGGATTCGCCCAGACGCATCATGCCGTTGTCCACATGGAGGCCCAGAACCTTTTCGGGGCCAAGCACGCGGTTCAATAGAACGAATGCCACCGTGGAGTCCACACCGCCGGAAACCAGCAGGAATACCTTGCGGTCCTTCACCTGTTCCTGGATGCGGGCGGTAATGAGGGGCAGATAGCTGTGCATGTTCCAGGTCTTCTGTGCGCCGGTAATGTCGATGAAGTTTTCGAGAAGCTTCATGCCGAACTTACTGTGGGTCACTTCGGGGTGGAACTGGATGCCGTAGATCTTGCGTTCGTCGAATGCAACTGCTGCAATTTCGCAGTCCTTGGTGCTAGCCACAATGCGGTAGCCTTCGGGCAGCTTGGTCACCTGGTCGCCATGGCTCATCCACATGGGGGAGGCCTTGGGCAGGTCCTTCAAGATGGGGCACTTTTCGTCGCCAACGATCAAGTCGGCAATACCGTATTCTTTGACCTTGCCCGGTTCAACATGACCGCCCAACTGCTGGGCGATGAGCTGATGACCGTAGCAGATACCCAGCTTGGGTACCGGCAGGCTCAAAATTTCGGGATTGTATTCCGGAGCATCGGCTGCGTAAACGCTGGAGGGACCACCGGAATAAATAATGCCCTTAACGCCTTCCAGTTCGGAAACGTCGCAGTTAGGGGAGTGAATTTCGGTGAAAACGCCGAGACGGCGGACACGGTTTGCGATCAAGTGGGCGTACTGACCACCAAAATCGAGAACGGCAATAGTATCTACATTCTTCATACGGGGCAAAAGATAGAAAAAGATGGGTTTTTCGTTAACATTTCCGTGAATATTTACTTACATTATTGATGTGTTAAAAGCAACTTTTAAATGGTGTAAGGATTACGTACTAAACGCCCAGACGGATCCCAGGGATTTCCCGAAGATCAAGGACGCTGTAGCCCGTAGTAACCAGCAGGCCCTGCATGCCTTCTCCCGTATTGCAGTGGTGATGTTCGCTTTGGCCTTGATTGTTTTTTCTGGGTTAAGCGTTGATGCTAAAATGTCCCAGAACCTTGGGTATGCTTTTGGCTTTGTTACCTCCCTGATTATCTTTTTCGTTAACAAGTTCCTTGTACCCAAATATCCCAAACTTTTGATATGGTTGGTGTATTTGTTTAACTTATGCTTGTTTGGATTTGGCTTTATTTTGGCCTTTGTGGCGACTCCTAACCAGTTGACCATCTCCTTACTGATCATGTTTGCCATTGTGCCCATGTTCTTTACGGTGCGTCCGCCGGTTACCATTATCATGTATTTTGTGTTGGGACTTATTTTTGTCCATCTGGTTGCATTATTCAAGCCTGCGGATATGCGGGTTCTTGAAGTTGCAAATATGCTGGTTTATAGCAGCGTGGGCCTGATTCTCGGCATGTACATGATGCGAATCAGACTGGAACGTTTCATTTTCGAAAACCGTGTGGAAGAACTGACCAATCAGGAGCAGATGACCCGCTACCTGAAGTCCATCTCGACCATTTATCTCTGTATGCACCATGCGGATTTGAAAACGGGTCTCTATGCAGAAATCCGCAGTACCAAGGATTTGAATCAGGTTCTGAATAGCTCGTTGGATCGTGACTTTGGTCGCCAGGTGGTTCGCGGTATTGAATTTAGCGCCGATCCTGATTTCAAGGATGCCGCTATTCGATTTGTGGACGTATCCACCGTAGCGGAACGCCTTAAAGGCAAGCGAACCATTACCCACGAATACTTGTCCAAGAAAGGCGCTTGGTGTCGTGCTCGTTACGTGAATGTGGATTATGACAAGAAGGGGGAACTGCCTCGTTTCGTTCTGTTTGCAGTGGAAGATATTGATGAACAGAAACGTCGCGAAAAGGAATTGATTTCCCAGGCGGAAACCGATGCCATGACCGGTCTTTTAAATCGTAATGGGGGCGTATCCAAGATTAAGGAAGCTCTCCATGAGGATAAGAGAGGCTTGCTCTGTCTTTTTGACGTAGACAAGTTCAAGTATGTAAACGATAACTTTGGACATCAGACCGGCGATAAGGTGATCATCGCTGTTGCAGAAGCCATGCGCCGAACCTTCCGTGATGGAGATATCCTCTTGAGACTTGGTGGGGACGAATATATGGTGTTCCTGAACAAGGTCATTACAGAAGAACAGGGATGTCTTGCCTTCGGTCGTTTCTTTGCGGAACTGTCCAATGCCGTGATTGAAGGTCACGAAGATTATCAAATCAGCGTAAGTCTCGGTGCTACCTTCTATAGAGGCGGTAAGGTGGACTTCAACGAACTTTACCAGCAGGCGGACTCCTGTACCTACGAAAGCAAGAAGATTGAAGGACGTTCCTTTACCTTCTTCCGCCAAAAGTAAAAAAGTTCCCTTCTTAAAGAAGAGAACTTTTTTTTAGCTAGATTCTCGCTTTCGCGAGAATGACAATTGCCTCTCGAGAATGACGCTAGGCCAGCAGTTCGTCGGCCATTTTTTCCATCTGGGCGACGTTTTCGGGCTTCACAGCGATCTTGATGCTGACCTTGTTCTGGGCAACGGTAATGTCCTTTGCGCCTTCGAACATGGCGGCCATATTCTTTGCGGCGGCAGGGGCCCAGGAACCGTTTTCCATAAAGGCGACGGTGCGCTTCTGGTAATTGCGTTCCAGCAGGTGGTCGATGAATTCACGCATCTTGGGGAACACGCCGGTGTTGTAGGTGGTGGTTGCAAGAACCAGCTTGCCGTAACGGAAGGCGTTCTCGATGTTTTCGTAGGTGTCTTCGCGGGCGAGATCTGCCACCACGACCTTCTTGCAGCCCTTGGCCTTCAGGATGTCGGCCAGCTGTTCCACAGCTTTCTTGGTGTTGCCATAGACGGAGGTGTAGGCGATCATGACGCCTTCGGATTCTACGTCGTAGTTGGTCCAGATCTTGTAATAGTTCAGGTAGGTTTCCACTTCGCCGATGATGGTGGGACCGTGGAGGGCGCAGATCTTTTCCACTTGGATGCCGGCAAGCTTTGCGAGAACTGCCTGGGCGTTTGCGCCGAACTTGCCTACGATGCCGAAGTAGTAGCGGCGGGCTTCGCAGGCCCAGCCTTCCGGGTCTTCCACGTCGTTTGCGCCGAACTTACCGAAGGCGTCTGCAGAGAACAGGACTTTTTCGCTGGATTCGTAGCTCATGATGACTTCGGGCCAGTGAACGTTGGCTGCGGTGACGAAATTCAGGGTGTGTGCGCCCAGTTCGATCTTGGTGCCTTCGCCAGCTACAACCTGACGGTCGGCGTAGTCGGTACCAAAGAAATTCTTCATCATGGTGAAAGCCATCTTGGAAGCAACGATCTTTGCTGCAGGATACTTTTCCATGAACAGCTGGATGTTTGCGGAATGGTCCATTTCCATGTGGTGCACCACCAGATAGGCAGGCTGCTTGTCGCCGATGACTGCGGCAATATTGGCGAGCCACTGTTCGCCGAAGTTCTGGTCCACGGAATCCATCACGGCAATCTGTTCGTCCAGGATTACATAGGAGTTGTAGGCCATGCCCAGGGGTACTTCGAACTGGCCTTCGAACAGGTCAATTTCGTGGTCGTTTACGCCAACATACTTGATGGTATCGGTCACTTTCATTTCGTAAGAGAACATGATTAAATCTCCTTGTATTCTTCGGATGCGGCGGTGGCGTTGGACATCCTGCGTGCAAGTTCAATTAAAGTCTGTACACCAAAGCCGGTGGCGCCATATTCGGTGTATTTCCACTTCTTGGTAACAAAGGCGGTGCCTGCAATATCCAAGTGAGCCCATGCGGTATCTGCCGGGACGAATTCCTGGAGGAACAGGGCTGCACTGATGGCGCCAGCGTCGGAGCCTGTATTCTTCAAATCAGCGAATTTATCCTTTAGGCCATCTGCGTATTCTTCTTCCAGAGGCATGCTCCAGAATTTTTCACAGGATGCTTCGCCGGAGTTAATGATGTTCAGTGCCAGAGGATCGTCATTGCTGAAGAAGCCTGCAATGGCGTATCCCAGAGCGCGGACCATGGCGCCTGTCAAGGTGGCCAGATCCACAATGTGGGTGGCGCCGATAAGACCTGCTTCTGCCAGGCCGTCACTGAGGACAAGGCGGCCTTCTGCGTCGGTGTTGTCCACCATCACCGTCTTGCCATTCTTGGCGGTAAAGATATCGCCGGGAAGCACGGACTTGTTTCCGATGGCGTTTTCTGCCAGGCAGAGAACTGCACTAACCTTCAGGGGCAACTTCAAGGTGGCTATGGCCTGGATGGCTGCTAGGACCGTAGCGGCCCCTGTCATGTCGCTGATCATTTCGGGCATGGATTTAGGCGGCTTCAGGCAGAGACCGCCTGTATCGAAGCAAAGGCCTTTACCTACCAGAACCAGATGGTCGGCGGAGGTTCTTTCGCTCTTCTTGCCTGCGCGAGAAGAACTTTTGGTGCCGTCATAGGAAATGGTTACCATGTAGGGAGGACGCTCGCTGCCCTTACCCACGGTAACGTGACCCATGAAGCCTTCCTTTTCCAGCTGTTTTACGTCACGAACCTTGATGGAAAGGCCTGGAGTATACTTGGCGATGGTCTTTGCATTTTCCACGAAGTCTTCGGGAGTCAGGTCTGCTGCCGGAGTGTTTACCAAATTCTTGGCTAGAGTAACTGCGGTCTGTTCCACAGCAACTTCTTCTTCGATGGCCTTAAAATCACTAGACTTGTCACCTGCGACGATTTCAAAAGTGACCTGGAAATTATCCTTCTGCTTACTCTTGTAGGCGTCAAACTTGTAGTTGGCACTGTTCAAACCGTGGGCGATTGCCTTGAACTGTTCGTCGGCTGCGTCCGCAAGCATAATGTTTACCACGGGAATCTGGCGGGCCATGGCCTTCTTGGCCAGGCGATAGGCTGCCATGCGCAGGTGATCCAGACTGGAAATGCCACGTTCCTTGGCGGCGTTCACGAAGATGGTGGAGGTTCCATCAATTTCAAGAAGTTCCAGGTCTTCGAAGGGCCCATCGACCATTCCCTTCAGGACGGATTCTACCTGGACGGTAGCTGCTTCGCTAATAATATTGGAAAATTGAACAGACTGCTTTACGAAAAAGAGGGCAGAAACATTTGCCTTGCCCGAGGCTGCTTTGACAATATTAATCTTCATGGGTTGAAATCTAGTATTTTGTCTAGATAAATCGTGTTTTTATCCAAATAAATGGGGGATAAGGTTGTCTTTTCTTTACCTAAAATGCTATAATACGCTAATGTAAAACTATGGAGGATTTTTATGAATTTAAAAATGAAGTCTGCACTTGCTATTGCAACCTTTGCTGCAATGTCTTTTGCTCAGGAACCCGCTGCTGTAGCACCTGCTGCAGAACCGGCCGCTACCGAAGCTAAGGCTGAAGCCGCTTATACAAATCTTGAAAAGGAAGTTCCTGAAACAGCTTCTGCGGCACCCGCAGCTGAAGCTCCTGCCGCTGAAGAGGCTGCCGCTCCGGTTGCTGTTCGTGGCGAAACTGAAGCAACTCCCGCACCTGTAGCTGCAGCCCCTGTTGCAGAACCTGCTCCCGCTCCCGTTGCTGCTCCCGCGGCAGAACCCGCTCCTCAGGCCGTTCGTACAGCTCAGCCCGCTGCACAGAAGCCTACTTATGTAGAACGAGTCTATATTGGCATGGACGGAACTCCGGTGCATACGGTTTACGTTGCTGAACAGGCTGGTCCGGATACCGTTACCATGGATCAGCTCCGTGGTCGTATTCCTATGGAATTTAAGATTGGCGCTCAGGCTAGTGTTCATAGCTACTACATGAGCAATGGCAGTTATGGCGACTGGGATGAAGTATCCTTTGATGGCCTTGCCTGGCGAGCTGGTATCAGCGCAACCATTCCTCTCAATGAATACACCATGGGTGTAAAGCTTGGTTTGCTCTATGAACAGAGCAATGCTAGCGAAAACTACTACATCGGCTCTGGTGATGACAGGGTTGCCACTCACTTTAAGTTTGAACAGAAGAAACTGGATATTCCTGTCCTGTTCACCTTCAAGTCTGTAGGTTCTCGCTTCTTCTTTGATATGGGTGCCCAAGTGTCCATCCCTCTCCAGGATGAGCTGAAGGTTTCCTTCACCGATCCGGATACCAAGAAGAAGGTAAAGAGCAGTGCTGACATGATTGATGAAGATTACCGTAACTCTATGGACTGGAGCTTGGTATTTGGCTTCTCTGTTCTTGCAAATAAGTATATCTCTCTGGATGTTCGTGCTGAATTGGGCCTGAATGATCTGTATGATGGCTATCTCAGCGCTTCTGGCCAGACGGATGTTATGGACCTGAACCTGAGTACTTCCAGCTTCGGTGTTGGTGTAACTCTTTACCCGTTCTAAAATATGAATATTGTTGATTTGCTTCCGGCCATCCTGGCTGTCATTGTGGGGTTAGTTGTATTGGTATGGAGTGCCGATAAGTTCGTGGACGGCGCCGTTGGTGTTGCCAAGTTCTGCGGCATGTCTACCTTACTCATCGGCATGGTCATTGTGGGTTTTGGCACTAGTGCTCCCGAGATGGTCGTGTCCGCACTCTCTGCTGTGCAGGGAAACCCCCAGTTGGCGCTTGGTAATGCCTACGGAAGCAATATCGCCAATATTGCTTTAATCTTAGGTGTGACCGCCCTGATTTCACCCATCCTGGTGCAACGTTCTGTACTTAAGAAGGACCTTCCCTTGCTGATAGGGGTGACCGTTCTTTCCATCTTGCTTTTGCTGGATGGGGATGTTTCCCGTTTGGATGGCGTGGTTTTCCTCGCTGTCTTCTTTGGTGTCATGGGCTTTAACATCTGGAAGGAAAAGAAGTCTGCCAATAAGGCTACTGAACCTGCCGAAGCCGGTGAACTAGCTGAAGTCTCTGAATCTGCGGAAAAGCCTATGAGCTTGGGCAAGTCCATTTTCTGGCTGGTCCTGGGTATGGGCCTTCTGGTGGCAAGTTCCCGAGCTCTGGTTTGGGGTGCGGTGGATATCGCTCATAGCCTTGGCGTAAGCGATCTCCTCATTGGTTTGACCATTGTTGCCATTGGAACTTCTCTTCCTGAATTGGCCAGCTCTATTGCTGCCGCTCGTAAGGGGGAGGACGATTTGGCTGTCGGCAACATTATCGGCTCCAATCTGTTCAATACCTTGATGGTGGTGGGTATTGCCGCTTCCATTTCTCCTATGAACCAGATTGATGGGGAAGTCCTTTATCGCGATATGCCCCTTATGGGAATCTTGACCTTGTCCCTTCTGGTGCTTGGATTCCGCCGTAAGGGTGATGGTCGCATTAACCGCGTTGCCGGCATTGTCCTCTTGCTGGTCTACGTGGCGTACCTGACTATCCTTGGCCTTAAGACTACCGGCGTTCTTTAATACACTACAAGATTGAAAAAAGGCTCCGTTCATTTTTTGAACGGGGCCTTTTTAATGCTTGAATTATTTATTTCGGCTTTGATAAAAACGTTAACCAACTGGCGGGAAGAAGATGTAGGCGATGGCGATGGCGGCGATGACGCCTACGGCATCGGCGATGAGTGCGCAGGTCACGGCGTGACGAGTCTTCTTGACGCCAACAGAACCGAAGTATACGGCGATAATGTAGAAGGTGGTGTCGGCGGCACCCTGGAACATACAGCTCAGGCGGCCAGCAAAACTATCGGGGCCAAGAGTCTTCATGGCGTCGATCATCATGCCGCGGGCGCCACTACCACTTAATGGCTTCATAATCGCTGTCGGTAGGGCGGGTACTACATCATTTCCTACGCCGATCATACCCAGCAGTGCGGAAATACCATTCATCAAAAGGTCCATGGCTCCGCTAGCTCTGAATACCGCAACACCCACAAGAATGGCGACCAGGTTGGGGATGATCATCACTGCAGTATGGAAACCGTCCTTGGCACCTTCCACGAAGGCTTCGTAGGCTTGAACCTTGCGATAGCAGGCTAGGCCGAGGAATGCAACAATTACGCCGAAGAGCACAATACCGCTAATGAAGAGGCTGGTGGTACCGATGGCTTCCGCTGTCAGGTGACTGAAGTAGAACATGATGGCAATGACGGCGGAGGAAAGGCCGCCCAGCCATGCTACAGTTACAGGATCCTTCAGCTTGACCTTCTGGAAGAAACTGAGGGCGAAAATGCCCGCCATGGTGCTAAAGAACGTAGAAAGCAGAAGGGGGAGGAAAACGTCGCTAGGGTTGGCTGCACCCATCTGGGCGCGGTAAGTCATGATGCTGACAGGAATCAAGGTAAGCCCGCTGGCGTTCAGCACCAGGAACATAATCTGGGAATCGCTGGCGACGGACTTGTCTTCGTTGGGATTCAAGTCCTGGAGTTCTTTCATGGCCTTAAGTCCCATAGGGGTTGCCGCATTATCAAGACCCAGCATATTGGCGCTGATGTTCATGAGCATGGTGCCCACCACGGGGTGTCCCTTAGGAATTTCCGGGAAAAGTCTGCTAAAGAGGGGCTGAACCAACTTGGCCAAAATCTGGACTGCGCCAGCTTTTTCTCCAATTTTCAGGATGCCCAGCCAAAGGCTCAAGATACCTGTAAGACCCAGGGCGATTTCGAACGCAGTCTTGGACATGTCAAAAGCACCCAGGATTGCCTTGTTGAAAATACCGCTATCGCCAAATGCCAACCACTGGACGACGCAGGCGATAAAAGCGCCAAAGAAAAAGATAAGCCAAATTACGTTCAGAACCATATATTCAATTATAGTAAGTTTTTAATAAATGAAAAATGAAAGGTGAAATATGAAAAATCGTTATGCAAATCATAATTCATAACTCATATCTCATTATTCCTGTCGTTGATTTCGAAGCTTGCGATTTCCCTGCCGGTATCAAGCGCGTGAATTGAAAATTTCGCTAGGTTACCGCGATGGTCTGGTTTATCATAGCTTTCGTAGACGCCAAATGAGGCAACCTTACCGCCCTTAGGCAGGCTGGTGGAGCCCGGGTTTACCATCAGGATGTTCTTGAAATTCTTGTGCAAGTCCCAAATGTGGGTGTGACCGTAAAGATAGGCGTCGATGGAACGTCCCTTTTCTTCGGTAGGTTCCAGCTGGTCAAGCGCATTAGGCGGGAAACATTCCGGAAGGAAAATGTGACCGTGACTTAAGAACAGACGGATGGTGCGGCGGCCTCCGTCTACCGCAGGATCTTCCACTACGGCGTACTCGTCCTCAATCTTGATGAATTCCAGCATCATCAGGTCTACATCGGCGTCGCAGTTCCCGCGGGCGGCAACAATCTTGCCTGCGTAAGGTTTCAAGGCTTCTACGACGCCCATAGGGCCATGTCCCTCGGGAAGAGGATTGCGAGGGCCGTGATAAAGGGTGTCTCCCAGCAGGAAAATTTTGTCGCAGTTCAGCTTCTCGAAGAATGAGAGTGCCTGGCGGGCTGCAATAGCAGATCCATGAATGTCAGAAAGAATTAAAGCGCGCATACAGTGAACAATTATAAATTATAAATTACGAATTATGAAACTTGAACCTCATAATTCATATCTCATAACTAATAACTCATATCTCGTAACTCATAACTCATAACTCATAACTAATACAGTTATGCGCAGAGTGCGATAATACCGCTTATTGCCATATAGACGTATACGACTTTTTTCAATACTTTGTGCGGAATCTTCTTGAAGACTTTGCTTCCGATGAATACGCCCAGAGCCACGCCGAAAATGCCACAACCGTAGGCCATTCCTACCATAGGCGTCACGAACCCGTTACCCGCTCTAAAGAAGGTCATCATCAGGTTGCCTAGGGCGAAATACACCTGGCTATGGGCGATGTACTTTTCCTTCGTTTCGCAGGATGCCAAAAAATACAGAACGGAGGGCGGCCCCTGCATGGCGAAGAACCCGCCCATGATGCCAGCGATGACGCCTATAATAGATTGGACGAAAACAGTGGGTTTCAGCTTGATTTTTTCACTGAAGAAGAAAAAGTAGATGCTTATGATAATAAGGATCGCGCCAAGGACGTGTCGCAGAAACCTGCCGTCTAAACTGGCTACAGCGCCCACTGCAAAGAAACTGATGACCGTAAAGATACCCAGGATGGGGAGAACTTCCTTCCAGACGATATATTTTCGCATACGGAGGAAAACGACGATGGACATGGATCCGGCAAGCATTCCGGACAAGGCGGTAGCTTCCCCGTAGCTGGGAAGGAGGTAGGGGAGGACGGTCATGACGAAAATGCCAAATCCGAACCCGCTGACCCGCTGGATAAAACTGCCTATACAGCTAATCCCAAATAAGATGCCAATAACCGAAAGTTCCATAATGCGGGGCAAATTTAGCTAAAAGGCCCCTTTATGGCTATTGTTTGACCTTTTGAGCCGCCAGGGGCGGTTTGGCTTCTTATTTACTTGATATTTCGTCACACAGGCCCCTTTCCAACGTTGTTTCTTTACACAAATTGTGCTATATTTTAGGCGTAAATTTTTCAACACCTTATATAAGGAAGGTAAAATCATGGCAAGAAAGAAGATTGCACTCGTTGGTGCTGGTCAGATTGGTGGTACTATGGCTCTCGTCCTCGCTCAGAAGCAGCTGGGTGACGTGGTCCTCATCGATATTCCGATGACTGAAGGTATGCCGAAGGGTAAGGCCCTCGACATTATGGAAGGCCGTTCCGTTATGGGCACTTCCTGCAACCTCTCCGGTTCTACTGACTACGCTGACATCGCTGGTGCAGACGTTGTTATCGTGACCGCAGGCGTTCCTCGTAAGCCGGGCATGAGCCGTGACGACCTTCTGGGCATCAACTGCGGCGTCATCAAGACTGTTGGCGAAGCTATCAAGAACACTGCTCCGAACGCTTTCGTTATCGTTATCACCAACCCGCTGGACGCAATGGTGTACAACATGCAGAAGGTTACCGGCTTCGATTCCTCCAAGGTGATCGGTATGGCTGGCGTTCTGGACTCTTCTCGTCTCGCTTGCTTCGTTGCTATGGAACTGGGCGTTTCTGCTGAAGACGTTAAGGCTATCGTTATGGGCGGCCACGGTGACACCATGGTTTCTCTCTACGAATGCGTCTCCGTCGGTGGCATTCCTCTGTCTCAGCTCATGACCAAGGAAAAGTTCGACGAACTGGCTGCTCGTACTGCTAACGCTGGTGGCGAAATCGTTAACCTCCTGGTTCGCGGTTCTGCATTCTACAGCCCGGCAACTTCCGCTATCAAGATGGCTGAAGCTTACCTCCTGGACAAGAAGAGCGTTCTTACCTGCGCTGTTAAGCTGAACGGCGAATACGGCGTTAAGGGCCTGTACTGCGGCGTTCCTTGCGTGATCGGCGCAAACGGCGTGGAAAAGATCTTCGAAGTCAAGATGAACGACGAACAGAAGGCAGCCTTCGACAAGTCTGTTGAAGCTTGCAAGAAGAACGCTGAATGGGTTGATGCTAATACTTAATTAGCTCCACGCTCTCGCGATTTTAAAGACGCTCTCGGTTTAGCCGAGGGCGTTTTTTTGCGTTTTTTTTGTAAATCTGCGGTCTTTTGTTGAAACTTTTGTTTAGTTTCAATAAGTATTCCTTATCAAACTGATATGGGTTGCTTATAACACTTGTTGACGGAGGTTTTATGACTGCGCTAATGATTATTCAGCTTTTGATTGTGTTGGCCGCTCTTTATGTAGGTTCCCGTTATGGAAGCCTGGCCTTGGGTGCGATTTCCGGCATTGGCCTTGCCATTCTAGTGCTTGGCTTCGGGATGGCTCCGGGTAAGCCGCCTACCGATGTTATTTACATCATTATCGCAGCCGTGACCTGCGCCGGTATTATGCAGGCCGCAGGCGGTATGGACTGGTTGATCCAGCTGGCGGAAAAGCTATTGCGTAAGCACCCCAACCAGATTATCTTCCTGGCTCCGCTTTGCACATTCTTCCTGACCGTTCTCGTAGGTACGGGTCATGTGGTTTATACCTTGATGCCCATTATCTGTGACATCTCCCTGAAGAAGGGGATCCGTCCGGAACGTCCCTGCGCTGTGGCTTCCGTTGCTTCCCAGGTGGGTATTACCTGTTCTCCCATCGCCGCTGCGGTGGCATCCTTCGTGGTGATTTCCAATGCCCATGGCTTTGAAATCAACAACCTGCAGGTTATTGCTGTTACCATTCCCTCCTGTATTTGCGGCTTGATGGCTGCTGCCGCCCTGAGCTACAAGCGCGGTCTCGACCTGGATAAGGACCCTGCCTTCCAGGCTCGCCTTAAGGACCCGCAGATGAAGGAATACATGTACGGCAACACCGCTTCTCTTCTGGATAAGGAAGTGACTAAGGAAGCTAAGCGTTCTGTTTTCGTGTTCCTGATTGCTCTTGCTGTGATTGTCATGTTCTCTGTGTTCCAGATTGCGGGTCACGATATTCGTCCTGTTGTTCCCACAGGTAAGATTGTGGATGGCGTTGCCCAGATGAAGCCCATCGGCATGAATGTCATTATCCAGATCGTGATGATTTCTGCTGCTGCTTTCATGATTCTTCTCTGTAAGGCTCAGCCCAAGAAGGCTGTTTCCGGTGCTGTCTGGCAGTCTGGTATGGTGGCTGTGGTGGCTATTTACGGCATTGCATGGCTGGCTGATACCTATTTTGCCAACTACATGGACGTGATGCAGGGAGGCCTGAAGGATATTGTCCAGCATTATCCCTGGGCAATCGCCTTTGCTTTCTTCGCTGTTTCCGTGCTGATCAACTCTCAGGGCGCTGTTGTGGTGTCCATGCTCCCGCTGGCCTATAGCCTGGGAATTGATGGCGTCGTTCTTCTGGGTGTTCTCCCCAGTGTCTATGGTTACTTCTTCATCCCGAATTATCCCTCTGACATTGCCACGGTGAACTTCGACCGTTCTGGAACTACGGTTATTGGTAAATACTTGCTGAACCATAGCTTTATGCTCCCCGGTATGACCAGCGTGATCGTATCCACCATTGTTGGGTCCGTAATTGTGAGAGTTTTCTTCTAAAACTTTCAAAATGTGATGAATTTCAAACTGAGGACGGTTCTTAGAGCCGCCCTCTTTAATTTGATAGGGGGTTAATGTAAATTTAGGCCCGTGGAAAAGATTAGAGAACTCATCCCTAAGGATTTGATTATAGAGCAGCTGCTTTTGGTGGTGCTCGTCATTGTAATCATCAAGATTTTGACCTGGGGCTTTAAGAAAGGGCTGGATCGAGCTTCTCGAAAGGGCTTGGACCGGGCGGCTATTCCCCTTGTTTCTGACTTGTTTAAATACACCCTTTATGTGCTGGGGCTGTTGCTCTGCTTGAACATTTTGGGCGTGAATACCAATGGCCTGTTGGCTATGATTGGCGCCGCAAGCCTTGCGGTGGGCCTCGCCCTGAAGGATACCCTTTCTAATGTGGCTTCCGGCATTTTGCTGCTGTTCTTGAGTCCCTTTAAGGCGGGGGACTACATTGAATGTGGTGACGTGAAGGGCAAAATTGGCGGTATTGGACTATTTAATACGACCTTCGAGACTATGGATGGCCTTTACGTTTCTGCGCCCAACAGTTCCTTGTGGGGGGCTCCCATTGTGAATTACAGCCGGAACATGGTTCGCCGCCTGGATTTGACGGTTTCAGTATCCTACGAAACATCCCTGGATGTGGCTTTTTGCGTGTTGCGTAAGATGGTCAACGAGGAATCCCGCTTCCTGAAACTTCCCCCGGCAAAGATTTTCGTGGAGGAACTGGCTGACAGCGGTGTGAACATTTCTATCTGGGTGTGGGTACGTACTTACGAATACCAAGAGCTGCAGCGAAAATATTTAGGGATTATCAAGAACATTCTGGACGAAAAGAACATCGAGATTCCCTATCCTCAGCGAGTGGTTCATATCCGTCAGGAAGGTGGCGTTGTCGCGACTACTGTGGACGAGGAAGAGGATGATTTATCCCAACTTTCGGATCCGGATACCCTGAAAAAGATGGGTATACACCTGGGGGAAGTTCCAGAAATCCCCAAGTACAATCTTTAAACTGGCGAAATTGAGAAAATAGGGCGGTTTTACCGCTCTTTTTTTATTACCTGCGGGGTGTTACTGCTTGTATTTTTATTACAAAAGTGTGGACTTTTATATAATTTAAATAAGTCTACAAATGCTTATTTTGTTGCTATTTTAATAAAAACGTTGACTTTAAATATTCTTTAAGGTATATTTAGAGTATTGGTGTTGTTTTCTCGCGAAAGCGTGTGGGGTGAATTGTATGAATAGAACAAAGTTTGTGTGCTTGGCCGGCTTGTTTGCCTGTGGCGTTGTTTCTGCCGCCGATTGGTATGCCAAGGATAATTTGCAGGGTGGTCACGACCCCAGCATGGTCCGTTTCGAGGACGGTTATGCCCTCATGACTACCAACAACCAGCTTTCTCTGTGGACCACGGAGGATATGGTTTCCTGGAAGGCTCATGGCAAGACCATGACTTCTTTCCCCAAGTGGATTTATACTTACGCTCCCACCATGGAAGATGTGTGGGCTCCCGATATTTACAAGTTCGATGATGAGTTCCGCGTGTATTATTGCGGTTCCGTTTTCGGCAAGCGCACATCTGCCATTGGTTATACGGCTTCCAAATCCATGGTGCCGGGTACTTCTGGCTATGGCTGGACCGATAAGGGTCATGTGTTCCATACGGTGGCTTCCGACAAATATAACGCAATTGACGCCGACGTCATTAAGACTTCTGCTGGTGAATACTGGATGGCTTTTGGCTCCTTCGGGTTGGGTATTCAATTGATTAAGTTGAACGGCGAAACTGGCTATCAGGCTTCTGACGATAAGACGGTGTATAACATTGCCCGTCGTGTGACAACTGCAAGCGGTGGCGCAGTGGAAGGTCCCAGCCTTATTGAACATGACGGAAAGTTCTTTTTGTTTACCGCCTGGGACAAGTGCTGCCAGCAGGGTGCAAACATTGAGCAGACCACTTACAAGACTGCCATGGGCCGCGCTGATAAGGTGACTGGTCCTTATTATGATCGTGACGGCAAGGATTTGGCTAGCGGTGGCGGCACTATTTTGCTGGAACGTTATGGTCGTTATGTGGGCCCGGGCGGTGGCGAACCTTTCCAGGATATTAACCGCGTGCGTTTTGTCCATCATTATTATGACAACGCCGGCGACAAGTACAATCACATCCATATTCGTGACGTGGTGTTCACCGATGACAACTGGGCGGAAATGGGTCAGCCTTTCCTGGGACGTTACCTGAGCGCCGAAGCCGAACATGGTGCCTTGACTCGTGCGGTAAGCGGTGACTTGGCTATCGCTACCAGCAAGACTGCTTCCAATGGTGAATACCTGTCTTACGTGAATACCGAAGGCTCCAAGATTCGCTTGCCCATGAACATTCCTCAGGCGGGTGAATACTTGCTGCGTTATCGTTATGCTAACGGCGGTGAAGGCGCTGCAACTCATGGCGTTTCCATCAACGGTAAGGAACAGACGGTGAAGCTTCCGCCTACAGGTTCCTGGGGAACTTTCCCGGAAAATTCCACGGTGATGATTCCTGCGACTTTGAAGCGTGGCGGAAACTTTATTGAAGTGCGCCCCATTCCGAATAACTACTTCTCTGAACTGGACCGCATCGACTTCTTGCGCGTGATTCGTGATACCATCCCGGGTAACGGATTTGATAACGGTATCCGTATTCGTCTGGATGAAAATGACCAGTTGGCCATGAAGGATGGCGGTTATGCGATTTTTGAAAACGTGGTGACGGATTCCATCAAGAGTACGGACGTTCGCGTGATGGTGAAGGGCTCCGCTGGAAAGTTGGCTTTGCGCTTGGATTCCAAGGCGGGGACTGTGGTTTCTGAATGTGACCTGAGTAAGGGTGTGGCTGCTGCAAATGGCTGGAGCGAAGTGACTTGCTCAACCTTAGGTGGCTCCAAGAAATTGACCGGCGTTCAGGATTTCTACCTCACAGCAAGCGGCGTATCCGGTGAAGTTGTGGTGGGTAATATGATGTTCAAGGCTTCCGCTGTCATCCCCAGCTCCTCTTCCGCTGTCATCTCCAGCTCTTCCTCCGATGTCATCCCGGGCTCCTCTTCCTCTGTCATCCCGAGCGGAGCCGAGGGATCTAGTAGTGACAGCAAGGATGCACTTGTAACTGCTTCTGTTGCGGCACGAGGCTTTACCGTTACCCGTATGGATGGTTCTTATCTCGTACGCTTGAATCTTGCTGGGGCTCAGAAAGTTTACTTGCTGAATTCCATGGGTCAGGTTGTTGCCTCTCGCGATATTCGTGGGGCAATGGCTGGTACAGAAGTCCGATTCGAAAATCTGCCTAAGGCAAATTACATCGTTAAGGTGAAATAAGTCCCCAAATGTCATCCCCGACCCAGATCGGGGATCTAGCATTTTTGAGGATTTTGAAAGGGAGTAAAAGATGGGTTTGTGGAAACTTTTGGGGGTTACTGCTTGTGCAATGTTCGGTGTGGTTACCGTTGCACAGGCAGCTAATCCTATTACGACTGCATTCTATTCTGCCGATGCTGCAGCGTTGGTTCATAACGATAGCTTGTTTATTTTTGCGGGCCACGATGAACAGGGGGCGCAGGGTACCAACAACAAGTTCTTCTTGATGAACGACTGGCACGTTCTGGTAACTACCGACATGGAGAATTACCATGATTACGGTGCCGTGCTCAGTTACAAGACTTTCAAGTGGGCCGATGCAAGCGCCTTTGCGGGCCACTGCGAATATCGAAATGGTAAGTACTACTGGTATGTGGCGGTACATCACGGCTCCATCAAGCAGGATGAAGGCTTTGCAATCGGTGTTGCTGTAGCCGACCATCCGTCGGGTCCGTGGGTAGATGCCATCGGTCATGCGTTGGTGACGGACCTTACTGAAAATGATGTCAAGCTGAATATTGACCCCGCCATTTTCTATGACGGTGACGACATCTGGATGTATTGGGGCTCCTGGAATGCCGGCCGCCGCGTTAAGCTGAAAGAGAACATGATTGAGCTGGCCAGCAAGCCGGAAGATATTGGAATCAAGGATTTCTTTGAAGCTCCCTGGATGCACAAGTTCCGCGGGAACTATTACTTCAGTTATGCTTCCGGTTATCCTTCTACCACCAACTATTCCATGGCGCCTTCCATTAATGGCCCCTGGACACAGAAGGGCGTGATTAACGCCAAGGAAGACAATTCCGAAACCAATCATCAGGCCATTTTCAAGTACATGGGCCACTGGTACTTTATGCACCACGGCGCCAATTCTCCTGGCGGCTGGACTTACCGCCGTTCCGTGAATATCGACTACCTGTACTATGATCGCGATGGAAACATCCAGAAGATTGTTCGCACCGATGGTGTAGACAAGGTGAACAACGCCCTCATTAAGGATGGTGCGTATCGCTTGACCGTTTCCCACAGTAATTTGGCGTTGCAGGATGATGGTGACATGGTCATTCAGCAGACTGCTGACGAAACGGCTGATAATCAGCTGTGGATTGTTGCCGCCGGGAAGACCGCTCGCCATTACACTTTGCAGAATTACGGCACCAAGAAATATTACTGCCCCCAGGCCGTGTTGCTGGATACCGTCCGCACCAGCGCAACACCCTGCGAAATCCGTATTGAAAACGCCTCCGAAAAGAAGGGTTACTATCTGTTCGCCAATTACGACGACGACTATCTGGGCGACATTCTAAACGTTTCCAAGGAACCCGGCATGCCCCTCATTACCTGGGTCCGCTCCGGAACCGATAACCAGAAAATCCAATTCGTATCGAGTGTCATTCCGAGCGCAGTCGAGGAATCCAGCAGTTCCTCCGATGTCATCCCCGACCCCGATCGGGGATCTAGCAGCTCCTCCTCTGTCATCCCGAGCTCATCTTCAAGCGTCATCCCGAGCAGTTCCTCTGGTGTCATCCCGAGCGCAGTCGAGGGATCTAGTTCCTCCGAAACTTCATTGCACCTTGCAACAAAGGTCTTGTCTCGTTCCATGAACTATGATCCTCTTGCAAGAATGGTGCGCCTGGCGGGGGAGGCGCATTGGACTGTATTTAGCCTGAACGGGCATATTGTCCAGTGTGGATTTGGCTCTCAAGTATCGATGAATAACGTGGGGCGCGGAACGTTCCTAGTCCGTTCCGGTAAAGAAACTCTGAAGGTTGTAAATCCTTAAAGGTCCTTTAGTCATGCATAGGAATCTCGGCATTAGTAGTATTAGCCGCGATATTTGATATGAACCTCGAAAGTTAGAAAAAAACTTTCGAGGCTTTATTATATTTTGCCTGTTGGGTTTAAACTGCCATAGGTTTAGTTAGGAGGATTAAGATGAATGTATTCAAGACTTTGGCTGTAATGGCTTTTGTCGTTGGTTTTGTCGCATGTGGCGGCGATAATGGCTCAAACGCAAATAATGACGATCCATCCAGCTCTAGCGTTGCTCAGGATGATGATTCCTGCAGCAAGAACAGCTCTTCTAGCGAAGAAGCTAAGAGCAGCAGCTCCTCTGAAGCAAAGTCCTCTTCTTCTACCGAGGTCTCGAGCTCTAGTGTAGAAACCAAGGACAAGTCCAGCAGTTCTGTAAAACCGACCTCTAGCGCCGAAGCCAAAGACCCTCAAGCCGAGAGCAGCGGCGATGCTTGCATCGGCATTGCCGAGGCGCAGTGTCTAAGCTCGGAGAGCAAGAGCAGCAGCTCTGTGGCCTCTTCTAGTAGTGTGATCGTGTCTAGTAGTAGCCAGTATAAACCTTACAATCATAGTAGGGTTTTCTATTCAGATAGCATTCATTCTGGGGCGTACAAACAGTTTACCGATGCAAGAAATGGCCGAAAGTATTACTATTTGACAATCAATGGAAGGAATAACCTTAAAAAATTCGTTCCTATTACAGTCATGGCCGAAAACTTGAATATCGGCGTTGATGTTCCTGGCGTAGAAGATCAAAAGGATGATTCGATTATTGAACGTTATTGTTATGATGATGACACCACTAAATGTGATCGATATGGTGGATTGTACCAATGGGCTGAAATGATGCAATTGCCCAGCCGTTGTAACACGGAGAGTTGTGCTGAATTAATCAAGGAAAATCACCAAGGTATTTGTCCGGATGGTTGGCGTCTGTTGACTTATGATGACTATGAAATCATTGTAAATGCAAAAGGTAACGATGCCGGGGTAAAGGGGACTCGTTCAGAAGGTTTTGGAGGTCTTAATTATAGCGGTTTCTCTCTCGTTGGTGCAGGATATAATTTGGAAGAAGGGTTTGTGGATTTGAATGAGAGTACATGTTGGCATTATCCCGTGGAAAGCTCTGATGATCCATCAATCAGATCTATGTCTGGTTTGCAAATGACTTCAAATACGTATAATTCTATTTATCCTGTTCGCAAAACTAATGGTCTATCCGTTCGTTGTGTAATGGTGGAAACCGAAGAATAAATTCCTACAAGAATCTCGCTTGAATCAATAATGGAGGTTCCGCGTAGAGTCGTCTCGTGATGGAATCCGCTGTTGCCGAAAATTTCAAGTTTTTTTAACTTTGTGCCATACGGGAGCTGGTAAAACCGGCTGAGAGTGCAATTGAACTGTTTTTGACCGGGTTCTGATTGCTTACCGCACCTGATTTGGATAATGCCAACGGAGGTATAATGATTAAAGTCAATGGCATTGACATCGAAGCAGACGGACAGGTTTTCGCAGGAAAGTCCGTGGCTGATTATCTGGCCACCACCGATTACAACATCAAGTGTATCGCGGTGGAAAAGAACTACGAAATTGTGCCTAAGGCAAAGTACGCCGAGACCATCCTTAAAGATGGGGATTCCTTGGAAGTGGTTTGCTTTATGGGTGGTGGTTAATGCCTTCTCTGGAAGACATGCTGGCCGCTTTGATTGCTCGCCAGGGAGAAGAAAACGTCGCAAAGTTGCAGGCGGCCACGGTGGCGGTCTGCGGTTTGGGCGGTCTCGGGTCCAATGTGGCTATTGCATTGGCTCGCGCTGGTGTTGGTCGCTTGGTGCTTGTTGATTTTGACTGTGTGGACGTGACCAACTTGCATCGTCAGCAGTACAAAGCCTGCCAGGTGGGAATGCCCAAGGCTGTTGCCTTGCCCGAAAACCTTCGCGAAATTGCTCCCTATATTGAATTGGAATCCCATCAGGCTCGTGTGACGGAAGAAAACGTTATGGAACTGGTTGGGAAGGCTGATGTGGTTTGCGAGGCTTTTGATAATGCAGAAGCCAAGGCTATGCTGGTGAATGCGGTTTTGGAAAATGGCAAGGTACTGGTGGCGGCCTCGGGAATGGCTGGCTTCGGTGATGCTAACTCCATCCAGACCCGCCGCGTGTCGAAGAATTTTTATTTGTGTGGCGATGGCGTCAGTGACGTGAACAATGGAATCGGGCTAGTGGCCCCCCGCGTCATGGCCTGCGCCGCCCACCAAGCACAAACCATTGTGCGAATCATCTGTGGATTTGAATCCGCTGTGTCATCCTGAGCGAAGTCGAAGGATCTAAGAGTTTAATAATTAAGGATTGAATAATGGAAAACGATAAACTTGTTCTTGGCGGTCATGAGTTCAACTCCCGCTTTATTCTCGGTTCTGGCAAGTACTCCCTGAAGCTGATTGAAGCTGCGGTGCAGTATGCTGGTGCAGAAATCATTACCTGCGCCGTACGCCGAGCCAATACCAAGGAACACGAAAACATTCTGGATTACATCCCCAAGAGTGCAACTTTGTTGCCCAATACTTCTGGCGCCCGCAATGCAGACGAAGCAGTTCGCATTGCTCGCCTGGCTCGTGAATTGGGCTGCGGTGATTTCGTGAAGATTGAAATCATGCGCGATTCCAAGTACCTGCTGCCGGACAACTACGAAACCATCAAGGCTACCGAAATTCTGGCTAAGGAAGGTTTCGTTGTGCTGCCTTACATGCATGCCGACTTGAACGTGGCTCGCGACTTGGTGAATGCAGGTGCCGCAGCCGTGATGCCTTTGGCGGCTCCCATCGGTTCTAACCGCGGTCTTTCTGCCAAGGACTTCATCCAGATTCTCATTGATGAAATTGAATTGCCCATCATCGTGGACGCCGGCATCGGTAAGCCGTCCCAGGCTTGCGAAGCCATGGAAATGGGCGCAGCCGCCGTGATGGCCAATACGGCTCTCGCAACTGCAGGTGACTTGCCTCGCATGGCAGCCGCCTTCAAGTCTGCTATTGAAGCCGGCCGCAACGCTTACCTCTCCGGCATGGGCCGCGTGCTGGTTCGTGGTGCCGCCGCCAGCGATCCCCTCACCGGATTCCTGAGGGACTAATTTTTGTGAATGTCATTCCGAGCGCAGTCGAGGAATCTAGATTCTTCGACTCCATGCCTACGGCATTCCGCTCAGAATGACATAGGGATTGTTTTATGTCTGAAAAAGAATATCACGACGAACGTTATTTTATTGACTCTGACTCTTTGTCCCCAGCGGCTTTGGAGCGTAAGCACCGTATTGAGACGGATCCTAGTGCTCGCACCAACCACATGGAGTACATGAAGGATATGGAAGTGATCCACTCCGAAATCCCGGGGAAGGTCATGAGCCATGTGGATTCTGTGGACTTTAGCAAGTACACCGCCCGTGATGTACTTGCCGCTCTGGATCATCACACTTGTACCGTGGAAGATTTCAAGGCGCTCCTATCTCCGGCAGCAGCGCCCTTCCTGGAAAAGATGGCCCAGAAGGCAAAGCTGGAAACCAGCAAGCATTTTGGCAATACGGTGTATTTCTTTACGCCCATCTACATTGCTAACTACTGCGAAAACTATTGCGTCTATTGCGGCTTCAACTGCTACAATAAAATCAAGCGCATGCAGCTTTCCATGGAACAGATCGAGCACGAGATGAAGGTCATCGCCGACAGTGGCATGGAAGAAATCCTGTTGCTTACAGGTGAAAGCCGCGCCAAGAGCAGTGTGGAATACATCGGCGAAGCCTGCAAGATTGCTCACAAGTATTTCCGCATGGTGGGTGTTGAAGTTTACCCCATGAATACCGACGAGTACAAGTATCTCCACGAATGTGGGGTAGACTACGTGACGGTTTTCCAGGAAACTTACGACAGCGAACGTTACGAACAGCTGCACCTGATGGGGCATAAGCGTATTTATCCGTACCGTTTTGATTCTCAGGAACGCGCCCTCATGGGAGGCATGCGCGGCTGCGGTTTCTCTGCATTGCTTGGCTTGTCCGACTTCCGTAAGGATGCCTTGGCCAGCGCCCTCCATGTGTTCTATCTGCAGAAGAAGTACCCTCACGCCGAAATGAGCTTGTCCTGCCCGCGTCTCCGTCCCATCGTGAATAACGATAAGATTAATCCGCTGGATGTTCACGAGAAGGAATTGTGCCAGGTGCTTTGCGCTTACCGCATCTTTATGCCTTTCGTGGGTATTACCGTCTCCAGCCGCGAGTCCAAGGAATTCCGTAACGGCATCGTCAAGATCTGTGCCACCAAGGTTTCCGCAGGCGTTTCTACCGGCGTAGGCGACCACGAAGAAAAGTACAAGGAAGGTGGGGAAGAAGTTAAGACCAAGACGGCTGACGTGAATGCCGGCAAGGAAACTTCCGACGCTGAAGGTGACGAACAGTTCGAAATCAACGATGCCCGCAGCTTTGACGCCATGTACAAGGACATCAGCGGCGAAGGCCTACAACCCGTGCTGAATGATTACCTATACGTTTAATGACAATTACGAAGGATGAATTATGAATTACGAAAGGACCTCATAACTCGTAATTCATAACTCATAAATCATCATGTTAGATACTACTCTTTACTTCATCACTGATAGTTCCACGGTTCCTGCTGAACAGTTCTTGCCTTCTATAGAGGCTGCCTGCAAGGGTGGCGCTACCATCATTCAGCTTCGCGAAAAGAACAAGTCTACCCGCGAGTACATGGAGTTGGCCGCTGCGGTTCATGAAGTCACTAGCCGTTACAACGTGCCCCTCATTATCGATGACCGTGTGGACGTTGCTCTCGCCATAGGTGCCGAGGGTGTTCATGTGGGCCAGACCGATATGCCGGTTGCCGTAGCTCGCAAGCTCATGGGACCGGGCAAGATCATCGGTGCCACTACCAAGACAGTGCCTCAGGCTCTTGAAGCCTACGAACAAGGTGCGGACTATTGTGGGGTTGGGGCAATCTATCCCACAACGACTAAGGTGGTTACCATTCTTACTAGCGTAGACACCCTGAAGGAAATCGTAAAGGCTGTGCCTATTCCCGTAAACGCAATCGGTGGCTTGAACAAGGATAACATCCATGTTCTGGCTGGTTCTGGTATCAAGGGTATCTGTGCGGTTTCTGCCATTCAGAAATCTGCGGATCCAGAAGCCGCTACTCGTGAACTGAAGGCCGCTTTTCTGGCGCTGTAATCGCCGCGGCTAACTCGACGCTTTAATGCGTTTTTATTTGCATCCTCTCAGGACTTGTCCCACCTTGATGGGCTTGTCCAGAGGGAGATTGTTAATGCGGATGACCGCTTCTTCGGAGATGTTAAACCACAGGGCCACATCGGTCAAGGTGTCTCCATTCTTGACCACGTAGGTGTTTTCTTTTTTCACTTTGGCTTGCATCTTGCGGTGTTCGTCATAGACTTTCTTCTTGGAAAGTTTGTCGACGCCAGGTTGGAGCTCCCACTTGGGGAAGTTGACTACAGTGGCCGGATCAATGTTGACTTCGCCATAACGAATTTCAAAGTGGAGGTGAGCTCCGGAGGATCGCCCGGTATTGCCGGCTAGACCCACAATGTCGCCGGGATATACGTAGTCGCCCACCTTGACGGTTCTCTTGGCTAAATGTCCGTAAAGAGTCTGCAGTCCGTTTTCGTGTTCCACCAGCACGTAATGCCCGTAGCCGCCCTTGTTGTATTTGGACATAATGACGGTTCCAGGATAAGCCGCTACAATGGGCTCCTTCATGATCACGTTTACGTCCACGCCTCGATGCAGGCGATGGCTACGGACGCCGTAGGGGGATCCCAGGAGCGCTTCGTGTGTCACGGGAATGAGCATATCGGAAAAATCAAAATAATCCACGGAAGGCAAGAAGGCGGAATCCTGCTGGGCCAGGTTGGTTTCCTTTCCCTCATTGGTGTTCACCACTTCAAAGTCCACGCCTTCTTTCTCGTACAGCAGGGCCTTGGTAAATGCCTTGGGGTCGTCCGCTTCGATGGTCACCTTGCTGGAATCCTGGGCTTCTTCTGCGGCAATTGCCTCGGGATCGAAGTTGTCGTCGACTAGTTCCGCCTTGCCGGTACGGATGTGCTTTGGAGGATTCTTTTTCTTGGACTTCTTGTCCTTCTTATCCTTTTTGGAATCCTTCTTAGCAGCCTTCGGATCCTTCTTGGAAGAATCCTTTGCAGTCTTCTTTGAATCCTTTTTGCTAGTCTCTTTCTTCGCGGATTCTTTCTTTCCGCTTTCTTTCTTAGCAGTTTCTTTTTTAGCGGTCTCTTTTTTTGCGGAGGTCTTTGTGGACGTTTTCGCGGAGGCTTTTTTCTTGGAGTCCTTCTTCGTTTCCTTTGCGGAATCCTTCTGGACTTCTTCCTTGGCAGTGGTTTGTTTTTGGCTTGTTGCCTTTCCGGAAGTCTTTGCATTAGCAGGAACGTTCATGCACAACAATGCAAGACCCATAGCCAAAAGAAGGCTAACTCTTTTGAACGAACCTGTAACTCCCATGGTTGTTACAAGGTAGTTATTATTTCAGGAAAGCGAAGAATACGGCTGCAATAATGCAGAGGAAAGCCACAATATGATTCCATTGTAAGGTTTCCGTATGAAAAACCGTCACTGCAATCACTGTGAAGATGGTGAGGGAGATGGCTTCCTGGATAATCTTCAGCTGCATCAGGCTAAAAGGGCCTCCGTTAATGCGGCTGCCGATGGAATTAGCAGGAATCATAAAGCAGTATTCCAGAAGTGCCAAACCCCAGCTTGCGAGAATCACAAGAATCAGGGGCCAGTCGGTACTAATATGCAGTTCCTTCAGCTTCAGGTTTCCGTACCAGGCGAAGGTCATGAAGACGTTAGAGCAGCAGAGAAGAAGTATGGTAAAGATTCCGGCTTTCATTTTTCATTCCTCAAACGGTAGGGGCGGCCTGTGGAGTGCTGGTAGGCGAGTCTTGCACGCACCTGTTCCAGGTACTTGATGTAGGTTTCGCTCTGGTAGTCTCGATAAGTCCAGTCGAAGGCATGGAAATGTCCTTCCTGAAAATAGAGGGTGGGCTCCACGAAAATGCCCCGCTGCATGTACACACGCTGGCGCTGGTCCTTGGTGGTGGCCAAAAAGAATTGTCCCAAGGTCATGTAACCCGGATCCAGATTTACAGGACGGAGTCCCGGGGTGCCTGCGGCTTCGGCGATGGCCAATTCAACGTCGTTGGTCCAGAGCTTAATATCCACGATTTCCGTGCGGTCAATCAAGGTTTCGTAACTAAAGAACGCCCTGACGGGTGCGGCTCCAATTTCGTCTACGTAGTAATTGGTGAAGGTAAAGGGGAAGGGGGCTAGGTTCAGGTCCTCTTCGCCGAACTTTTCTCTCAGGGTTGCGCGCACAGATTCAACAGCCTCGGCATCCTTCGCAAGAATACCTACGATGACTTTTACCTTTGCCGGTTCCTTGATGGCTCCCATAACGCTTCCTAAAATCCCTTGATCTTGTAGATGTAGGGCCAGTTCTTTCCGGTGATCCACATGTCCTTGCCGTCGAATGCGATTCCGTTCAGCACGTCCATGCGGGGATACTTCTTCCGGAGTTCCGCTACTTTCTTGGAAAAGTCCAGATATTTCTGCACCTTCCCGCTGGGCAAGTCAATGACCGCGATTAAATCCGTCTGCCAGATGTTGGCGTAAAGAGTATTGCCCACCAGTTCCAATTCGTTTAGCATGGTCACTGCGGAGGTTCCGTCCATCACGTTGATGACGCCCTGTACGGCAAAAGTGCGGGGGTGAATTTGAATCAGCTGGTTGCTGCCGTTACTCATGAGCAGGACATCACGCCAGAAGGTCAGGCCCCAGCCTTCCGTAGGGATGGCGAATTCGCCCTTCAGTTTGAAGGGCTTACGGCTGTAGATAAAACCTTTTCTCGCTTTCCAGGTCAGGTAGAAAATGTCATCCCCGAGGGCGATGGAACCTTCCCCGAAATAGCGGTCATCCAGTCGGGCGGAATCCAGAACCTTGCCGTCCAAAGTGCGGCGGTAAAGTCCGGACTTGCCGTAAAGTCCCGTGGTTTCCACCAGTTCCTTCCCGTCAAAGAAAAGCCCCTGGGTGAAATGATTCATGGGGTGGGAAACGGAGTCTACAATGGTAGGCTGGATTTCAGGCGCTGCAGCCAGAACGAATCCCACGCAGGTAAAGATCGCAAGAGCTAGTTTCCGAAGGTCCATACGATACCATAAGCGATTCGCAGACCTTCAGGAGTATAGCCGGATTCCGGCATATAAATACTGTGGTTGAAGTTCTCGATTCTGCTGTAAAGTTCAAAGGAAAGAATCTGCATGCGGGCTTCAAAGTCCAGAGCCAGATACTTCTTCATGTATTCCAGCTCGGGCTTGCCGTTCTCGTTAATGGTGCAGTCATAGCGGTCGCCAAACCATTGCCAGTCCACACGGACACTGACGCCCAGACGATCCTGGACAAAACGGTTCTGCCAGTGAATGCTTCCCTTGTAGTAAAGTCGAGGCGTATCCAGAAGGATGCGGTTTCTGTCCAGCGTTTCTCCACGTTCCAGATAGAACTTCCAGTTGCCCAGTCTGAAGCCCACCTGCAGGATCCAGTCCAGGGAGGTAACGTGGCTGATATTTTCCCAGCGGTATACATCGCTCAGATTGCTGGTGGAATCTACTGCTCCGTCTTTCACCCAGGCGGGCTTCATCAGGTTGTCCACGTTTTCATAACGCAGTCCCAGCCCGTAGAATACATCGCGCATCTGCCAGCCAGCATTCAGAGCCATTCGATCCCGTTCTTCATATTTCAAATCCTGGTTAGCAAAAGCCAGACGGCCCGTTTCGTTAAACTTCAGTTGTGCCATGTCGGGGAAACGATTGTCGTGCCTATAGCTTCCGTTCAAACGCAGGTGGAAGGGGAGGAGGGCCAGTACATCTGCAGAATAGGCCTTGGCGAAATCCACACTGTCTCGCAGGGAACTATTTCTCTGCATACCTGTCTGGGTTCGGAACATGATCCAGCCCCCTAAAGTATCCGACAATTCCAGGTAGCCAAGTTCGCGGTCCTGCATGTAGGTCACGGTTTCAACCTGGCTTCCGTCACTATAGCCGTTTAAAAACTCGTAACTAAACTTCAGGGCGGGGTTCAAAAGGCTCTGGTAGGAAATGCCTGCGTTTCCATAGATGGTCTGGTAGTTGATGGTCTTTACTGTGTCGTAGAAGGAGGTGTCCCTGTGAAGGTATCCCAGAGTGTCGGTATACTCGTTAACGCCAAAGCCGATCCTTGCAAGGGAGTCTTCCTCAATTTCGTGTTCCCCGTAGGTAATGTCCGTGGAGATGGTGAGCCCCTTGATGGGGTAGAACTCCACGCCAGCGCCGTAGGTCATTGCCTTGATGTCAATGGTGTAGGGATCTGCCTGGAACGTTCTGATGGACTTGTCCAAGGTATCCAACAGCACCTTGTGGTTGGTGTTGTCTGCGTTTTCTAGACTGAAATAGTTCACCTTGGCAAAAGCCTTGCCGTATCCAAAACGCCAGGTCAGGGTGGGCTGGATATGCATGCTGTTCATGGCGATGTTTCGTCCGCCAAAGGGAATCTGGCTGGAGTCGCGACCTAGGGCAAAATAGGGAGAGTGGGTCACGTTGGTGTAGCTGTATTCCTTGGAATCCACGTTGGAGTGGGCGGAAAGTCCCAGGTCCAGTGTTACGGAATCTGTAATCAAGCGCCTGAAATCCAGGTGAAGAGCGTTTCCACTAAAGGCAGGCCGCTCCCAGTCTAAGTCAGTAATGGGAGTGTCTACGGCAATGCCCTTGGGCTCTTCCAGGAGGATTCCGTTGTCTCCATTCAAGTTCAGGGTGGATCCGTCATAACTTAAGCGGGTGGTGTAAAGTCCGGCCAACTTGCTGGGATAGCGCTTGGTAAGGGACGCCATCCCCATGGAGCTTGCGTCCAGTTCCGGATTTCCCAGGATGGAGGTTCCCAGAACCCATTCCGACTTCTGGCCGGAAACATCATAAGTCCGCTGCATCACTTCCCGAAGGGGCAGGACCCAACGACCGGCGTCGGTCTCACGAGGGGCCGGGTCAATTCCCCAAGGTGTCTGGAATACAGAATCCTGAGGCGTGGGGCGGGTATCCTTTCCCTGATGGAGGACTTCAGCCTGAGTAAGACCCGCAAGAAACAGCACCAGCAGGAGCAGGCACTTGAGGGTTAAAATCTGTTGGAGACGACCAACCATCAGTCATTACCATTCGGCACGGAACTTTTCACGACGTTCCCTGAGGGCTTGGACTACGGTATAAGGCATCTTGGTGCAGTTCGGCGGATAAGTACCGCTTTCCGTATGGAAGTCGGATCCGCCGGTTCCTACCAGGCCAAAATGTTGGGCCATTTCCTTGTACTTACGTCCCACCGCACCCTTCTGGGAGGGGCAGTACACTTCCATTCCCTGAACGCCCCATTCCACCATCTGTTCGATGAATTCGTCACTGACGCCGGACTTGTAGGGGTGGGCGAGCACCGCAATGCCACCTGCATTTTCAATGAGGCGGATGGTCTGCTGGGGGTTAAGGCCCTTCTTCTCGACGAAGGCCACACAGCCGTCGCCCAGATACTTGGTAAATGCCTCGGAGAAACTTCCGATATATTCCTCATCCACTAGGGACATGGCAATATGAGGGCGTCCGATAACCTTTCCCTTGCAGTAGCTCAAGACCTTTTCGTAGGTAATGTCAATTCCAAGAGCGTTCAACTTCTTGATGATGGCCTTGGCTCGGGTAATTCTCTGCTTGGCGAAATCCTGAAGTTCCATGTTCAGGGCCAAGTTGGTGGGGTCACAGTAGTAACCCAGAATATGGATGTCTTTTCCCTGCCATACGGAAGAAATCTCGATACCCGGGATAATCTCAAGACCAATTGCCTTTGCGGGTTCGATCGCCAGGTTGTAGGAATCCAGATTGTCGTGGTCCGTAATGGAAATGCAGCGGAGTCCCTTGCGCTTGCTTAGGGTCAGCAGTTCTTCTACGTCCAGGCTACCATCAGAAAGCTTGGTATGCAGATGAAGATCCGCATAACCGCCGTTTTCCGTAATGATGGTAGAAAAGCCCTTCTGCATTACTTCACCTCGAAATACTGGTTGAGCAATGCGGCTTCGGTGGATTTGTCATGCTGCAGGCTGATATTCAGGAATGGATAAACATCTTCGCATCTAAAGCCGATTCGACATTTTGCGCCACTGATCTTTGCCAGATAAAGGCGGGGGAGGAAGTTCTCTCCAATGTAGATGCAAATTTCCGGTGCATACTCTCGGATCTTTTCTTCCAGAGTTTCAAAGGCGGTTTCGCCATAGCGGCATTCAGAATCGCTATAGTAGAAGGCGTGTCCCTGATGGGATGCAACGGTTGTCTGTAGGGTTTCATGAACACAGAACCTTGCATTCTGCGTAACAGTCTTGGACAGTTCCTTCAGAAATCTGGAGGAATGTTCAACATCCTTGGACAGGAAAATCAAAGTCTTGGGACATCCCTTCACCATGTCCGGATAGGAAATGCTATCGGATTCTTCGCCTGCACGTTCCTTAAACCATTCAAACAGCTTAAGGTCGCTGTAGAATCGCTTGAAAAAGTAACGGAATCGGTCTGCAAAATAAAGAGATGGTTTCACGGGCCGAAATATAACTAAACTTTAACTAAATTTGTCTTATGGCTAAATCAAAGTTCTACGCAATTAAGACTCCTACGGAAAGCAAGATCGTAACCACCTGGGATGAGTGCCAGAAACTCACTCACGGCGTGAAAGGCGTGCTTTTTAAGTCCTTTGGCACCAAGGCCGAAGCCGAAGCCTGGATTTCCGGCATGGCAGCCCCTGCTCCCGGTGGAATCCGCGTGTTCGTTGACGGATCCTTTTCTCCTGGCTTTCCCTATTCCGGCTGGGGCTTTGTCGTGACAGAAAATGACGAAGAAATTGCCCGCGGGTCTGGAATTACTGCCTTTGAAGCCGAAAGCCGCAACATTGATGGCGAGGTTATGGCTTCCTACCAGGCCATGAAGTGGCTGGACGCCAATGATAAGAATGGAGTCATTTGTCATGACTACGAAGGCATCGCCCGCTGGGCGAAGGGAGAGTGGCAGGCCAAGAGCAATATTGCCAAACGATACGTTTCTGCGGCCCAGCCTTTCCTTCATCGAGTAAAGTTCGAGAAAGTTGCCGCCCATACGGGGGTCAAGTGGAACGAATTGGTGGATAAATTGGCCAAGGAAGCCATTGCCAAGAGCAAGGATCGGATGAAAAAGTAGGATTTATCATCTTTTCCTTGGATTTCAATAACATATAATTATAAGAATTTGAAAAGATTTCTTTACTTTATCCAGTCTTTGTAAAAAAGAGCTTAAGGACTTTACATTTCATCGGTAAAATCGGGGTTTTCATCCCGATTTTTTGTTTTTTTTAAAGAAAAACTCGCCTTTTTACAAAAATTACTTGTATATTCTTACCGAACTTTTTTCTGAAAGGCTACTTTCGGACGTTTTTCCGTGTGAAATCGTATGGAAAGAGCTTTTATCGGGATAATGATTTATTTGGAGATATAATATGGCAGAAGATTTGCAATACCTTATGGAACGCATCCAGAAAGATGCAGTTGACAAGGCCGAAAACGATGCAGCGGCAATTATTGCCAAGGCTAAGGAAAAGGCAGCCGAAATTGTGAAGGCAGCCGAAGCTGAAGCTCAGGCAAAGCTTGCTAAGGCCGATAAGGACGCAGAAGCATTTACCGAACGTAGCGAACGCACTTTGGAACAGTCCGCACGCGATCTTCTTCTCTCTGTAGGCAAGAATCTTCAGGATATGATTCTTAACCTGCTCTCCCTCCAGGTGGAAAAGTCCCTGGACGAATCTACCATCAAGGAAATGCTCCTTTCTTTGGCTAAGGGCTACACCGCCCACGTTGAAGTAGACTTCAGCGAAGACGATGCCAAGAAGCTTGCCTCTTTCGTCACTGGCGAATTTGCAAAGCAGCTTTCCAACGGTGTAGAAGTTTCTAGCGACAAGGGGGTCAAGTATGGCTTCCGCGTCAAGCTGGACGGTGGCAAGGTCACCCACGAATTTACCGAAAAGGCAATGGCAGACGCTCTTTCTGCATTGCTCCGCCCGCAGCTGGCCAAGGTTGTTAACGCTGCAGCACAGGCTAAGTAATTAAGGCGAATCAATGAGTTCTCCTTCTTATTTAATGGCTTCATTGCCGATGATCAACCTGGGTGACGTGCCGCCCCTGACTATGGATGATTTCCGTAGCCGTTGTGAAGGCGCCCTGGACCAGGCTGAAATCGAAGCTCTGAACGCCTTGATTAACGATGAACCTTCTGACGATGAGTTCGTGCAGGCCTACCAGGCTCACGAAATCCAGATGAAGAACGTTTCCGGCAGGCTCCGCGCTCAGGCATGGGGCCCCGATGTTCGTTTCAGCGAACGTAGCTTTGCCGGTTACGACGTCTACTTCGCCAAGATGGTTCAGGATGCGTTTGCCAAGTCCAATCCTATGGAAAAAGAGCAGGATCTGGACAAGGCTCGTTTCTGGCTGGTGGACTGCCTCGCAGGTGTGGGGGAGGAAACCGTCAAGCACGTATACGCATACGCAATCAAGCTCCAAATTTGTGCGCGTTGGGCCCGCCTTTCCGAAAAGGCCGGCGACGCAGCTGTTCTCAACGTTATTAATGCAAACGATCCTGACTTTGTTCAGGAATGACCGGAGGTCCATTTTCAATGGCTAGTATCGGAAAAATCATCGGCGTCAACGGTAACTTGATTCGCGTCAAGTTCGAAAGCGCCGTGTCTCAGAACGAAGTGGCTTACGCCAAGTTGCCCTCCAAGACTAAGGATGGCAAGTCCGAAATTATCCCGCTGAAGAGCGAAGTGATTCGTATCCGTGGCGATTATGCAGAACTTCAGGTGTTCGAAGATACCACCGGCCTTAAGGCTGGCGACGAAGTCGAATTCACTGGCGAACTGCTTTCTGTGGAACTGGGACCTGGTCTTCTGACTCAGGTGTTCGATGGTCTGCAGAACCCCCTGCCTGAACTTGCCGAACAGTGCGGCTTCTTCCTGCAGCGCGGTAAGTACCTGCCGGCTCTGCCCCGTGACCGCAAGTGGGCTTTCACTCCGGTTGCTAAGCCGGGTGATGTGCTGGTTGCTGGTGACACCATCGGTACCGTACCCGAAGGCGTGTTCACTCACCGCATCATGGTTCCCTTCAAGGTTCTCGGCAAGGTGACCGTAGAATCCGTCGTTGCCGCTGGCGAACACGTCGTGGAAGACGTTGTTGCCGTCGTGAAGAACGAAAAGGGCGAAAAGATTGAAATCAAGATGGTCCAGACCTGGCCGGTGAAGATGCCTATCAAGGCTTTCGAAGAACGTCTTCGCCCCACCAAGCCTTTGACCATGCAGCAGCGCATTGTGGATACCTTCTTCCCTGTGATGCAGGGTGGTACCTTCTGTACTCCGGGCCCCTTCGGTGCTGGTAAGACTGTGCTGCAGCAGCTCATGAGCCGTTATGCTGACGTGGACATCGTGATCCTGGCCGCTTGCGGTGAACGTGCTGGTGAAGTGGTGGAAACCCTTCGCGAATTCCCTGAGTTGATTGACCCCCGTACCGGTAAGTCCCTCATGGAACGTACTTTGATTATTTGTAACACTTCTTCCATGCCGGTGGCTGCTCGTGAAGCTTCCGTTTACACTGGCGTGACCCTGGCTGAATACTATCGCCAGATGGGTCTGAACGTGTTGCTGCTTGCTGACTCTACTTCTCGTTGGGCACAGGCTCTTCGTGAAATGTCTGGCCGTCTGGAAGAAATTCCGGGTGAAGAAGCCTTCCCGGCTTACTTGGAATCTGTGATTGCTGCCTTCTACGAACGCGGTGGCGTTGTTCGCCTGAAGGATGGTTCCACTGGTTCTGTGACCATCGGCGGTTCCGTTTCTCCTGCAGGTGGTAACTTCGAAGAACCGGTGACCCAGGCTACCTTGAAGGTGGTGGGCGCATTCCTCGGCCTTTCCCGTGAACGTTCCGACCAGCGCCGCTTCCCGGCAATCCACCCGCTGGATTCCTGGTCCAAGTACGAAGGCATTATCGATGTGAAGAAGGTTGCCGATGCTCGCAAGATTCTTGCTGCTGGCGTTGACGTCAACAACATGATGAAGGTGGTGGGCGAAGAAGGTACCTCCATCGATGACTTCATTACCTATCTTAAGTCTGAATACCTTGATGCAGTCTACCTGCAGCAGGACGCATACCACGAAATTGACGCTGCCTGCACCGGCGACCGTCAGAAGTATGTGTTCGACAAGGTCTACTCTATTTTGAAGACTCCTATGACTTTCGCAGAAAAGGACATTGCACGTACCTTCTTCCTGAAGCTGACTCAGGCTACTAAGGACTGGAACCGTGTGGCAATGGATTCTGCAGAATTCAAGGACATCGAATCCAATATTACTGCTTCCGTGAAGGAGGTAACTGTCAATGCATAATGTTGCTTACCATCGTATTGAACGCATCGCTGGTTCTGTGATCTCCCTGAGAGCAGAAGGCGTTGCTAACCAGGAACTGGCTCAGGTTACTAGCTCTTTCGGTACTTCTCTCGCCCGTGTGATCCGTATTGACGGTGACATGGTTGACCTGCAGGTTTTCGCAGGTGCCCGTGGCGTTTCTACCGACTCTGAAGTTCGCTTCCTTGGCGAACCTATGAAGGTTCCTTATTCCGAAGCTCTCCTTGGCCGCGTATTTAACGGTGCTGGCATGCCCCGTGACAACGGTCCCGAAGTAGACGGCGAACGCATTACCATTGGTGGTCCTTCTGTGAACCCGGCAAAGCGCGTGATTCCCAAGACCATGGTGCGTACCGGTATCCCCATGATTGACGTGTTCAACACTCTCGTGGTGTCCCAGAAGCTTCCGATCTTCTCTATCGCTGGTGAACCGTACAACGAACTGCTTGCCCGTATTGCTCTGCAGGCAGAAGTGGACGTGATCGTTCTTGGCGGTATGGGCCTGAAGCACGATGACTATCTGTACCTGAAGGATTACCTGGAAAAGAACGGTGCTCTTAGCCGTACCGTGATGTTCATGCACACTGCATCTGACCCCATTGTGGAATGCTTGCTGGTTCCGGATGCTTCTCTTGCTGTTGCCGAAAAGTTCGCAACCGAAGGCAAGAACGTGCTGGTGCTCCTCACCGACATGACCAACTTTGCTGACGCCATGAAGGAAATTGCAATTACCATGGAACAGATTCCGTCTAACCGTGGTTATCCTGGCGATCTTTACTCTTCTCTCGCTAGCCGTTACGAAAAGGCTGTGGACTTCACCGACGCAGGTTCTATTACCATCCTCGCTGTTACCACCATGCCGGGCGATGACGTGACCCATCCGGTTCCGGATAACACCGGTTACATTACCGAAGGTCAGTTCTATCTCCGTAAGGGCCGTATCGAACCGTTCGGTTCTCTGTCTCGTTTGAAGCAGCAGGTGAACGGTAAGACCCGTAGCGACCATCGTACCATCATGAATACCATGATCCAGCTCTATGCTTCCTTCAAGGAAACTCTTGAAAAGCAGTCTATGGGCTTCAACATGAGTACTTGGGACCAGAAGCTGTTGAAGTACGGTACTCGTTTCGAAAAGGAAATGATGGACCTGTCTGTGAACATTCCTCTGGAACAGGCTCTGGATCTGGGCTGGACAATCCTTGCTGATTGCTTCGAACCCGAAGAAACCGGTATTCCTTCCAAGATGATTAGTCAGTATTGGCCCAAGAAGGGGTAATTCATGGCTAAAGTCAAGTTAACCAAAAACGCCCTCAAGGCGGAACGCGACGCATTGAAGCGCTTCCAGCGCTATCTGCCGACGCTCTTGCTGAAAAAGCAACAGCTGCAGATGGAAATGCGTACGCTCCAGGAGAGGGTGATGGCAAAGCGAGAGGAGGAAGACAAACTCCGTAAGAGCATGTCCTCCTGGATTTCGCTGTATGCCGAACCTATCGATTGGTCTAAGTACCTGTCGGTGAAGGAAGTGCGCCAGGGCGAAGGAAACATCGCCGGTGTCCGCATTCCTACATTCGATGGGGTAGACTTTAATGTGACCATCCCTGACTTCTTTACTACGCCGGTTTGGCTGGACGACGGTATCCGTAGTCTGCAGGGCCTTATCTCCCTGCGCCTGGAACGCCGCGTTCTCGAAAAGCAGTACGAATTGCTTTCCATGGAACTCCGTACCACCAGCCAGCGTGTGAATCTTTTCGAAAAGGTCAAGATTCCCGAAGCCAAGGATAACATCCGTAAGATTAACATCTTCCTGGGTGACCAGCAGACTTCTGGTGTTGCACGTTCTAAGCTTGCCAAGGGCAAGTCTACCGCTCGTGCCGCAGCACAGGATGCCGCAGCCGCTCAGAATAAGGGGGTAGCCGCATGATTACTCCTATGAAGAAAGTAACCATTCTCTGCCTGGACAAGGATCGTGAAGCTTCTCTCGAAAAGCTCCGCGAAATGGGCATCCTTCATGTCACTCCGCTGGTTAACCCCACGGGCGTGAAGCTGAATGCTGCCAAGTCCAAGGTCACCCGAATCCGTAAGGCTCTTGAAGCAATTCCTGCCAAGGCAGGGAAGGATGCTGTCGCTCTGGACGCATCTGTTGCTGAAATGCCTGCTGTTGAAGCAGTCCACCAGATGGTGCAGGTCAAGAAGGACGCTACTGACGAAATCTCTAAGCTCCACAATGATTTGAACCGCCTGAACAACTTCGGCAATCTGGATCCCGAGACCGTGAAGTCTCTGGAAGAGAGCGGTGTTTTCGTAAAACTCTATGAAGTTGATCCCAGCAAGACTATTTCTGCTGCCGATGGCGCCGTCGTGCTGCCGTTTGGCCAGAACCTTACTGGCAATCTTTATGCAGTCATTAGCAAGGGTGAAGAACCTGCAGCCGTCAAGGATGCTGTGGAACTTCCTCTGCCGTCTATGTCTCTGGCTGAAATGCGCCAGAAGCTGGAAGCCGCAAGTGCTGAACTTGCAAAGGCTGACCAGACTCTGGAAGGTCTTGCTGCCAAGCGTTCCGAAATCGATTCTGAACTGGCTGACGCCGACGAAGAATATGATCTTCAGGAAGCTGCAAGCGGTATGCTTGCAGGTGCAAGCATCGCCATGATCCAGGGTTTCGCTCCTGCTACTCGCATGAACGAAATTCAGGAAGCAGCAAAGGCAAACGGCTGGGGCGTCCGTGAAGAAGATCCTTCCGACGACGACATGGTTCCCACGCTTTTGACCCACAAGCCCATTGCGAAACCCATGCAGTTCCTGTACGATATTATCGGTATCGTTCCGGGCTACAAGGAAATCGACGTTTCCGCAGTGTTCCTGGCTTTCTTCAGCCTGTTCTTTGCCATCATCGTTGGTGATGCCTTCTACGGAGCTCTGTTCCTGGCACTCACTATCGTTGCCCGCAAGAAGGCTCCGAAATCCAAGAGTGCAGGCTTTAGCTTTATGTACCTTATGAGTGGTGCGACCATCGTTTGGGGCATCATGAATGCAAGCTATCTTGGTTTGACTCCGGAAATTGCTCCCTGGGTTGCAAATCTTGATTTGGCGAATGCATCCTTCTGCCCCGAGGGTCTGAAGAATGCCATGCATTGGATCCGTCAGTCTTCCAACATGCAGTTCTTCTGTTTCTGCATTGCAGTGGTCCATCTGACTATTGCACACGTTTGGAATGTGATTGTCCAGATCCAGCGTAAGAGTACTACAGCTCTGGCTCAGGTTGGCTGGCTGTTCTCCACCTGGTACATGTTCTTCCTGGCAGGAAACATGGTGCTGGGCGACAAGGTCCCGGAAGTGTTCAGAAACTTCTTCAGCGGTCCTACTTCCGCTCCGATGATCTATGTGCTCATCGCTGGTGTAGTGCTTCTGGTGCTGTTCTCTGTGCCTCCTTCCAAGCTCAAGGAAGAATGGATTTCTATTCCTATGCTCGCCTTGAACATCGTGAACAACTTCGTGGATGTGATTAGCTACATCCGTCTGTTCGCAGTGGGCCTTTCCGGTGCTGCCATTGCAGAATCCTTCAGCGAAATGCTTTCGCCCATGTTCGGTTCTGTAGGCGGTCTCCTTGGTGCAGCCGTTGTGCTACTCTTTGTTCATGCCCTGAACATTGCACTTGCCGTCATGGGTGTGGCGGTTCACGCAGTGCGTTTGAACACCCTTGAATTTTCTAACGGCCTTGACCTGCAGTGGAGCGGTTTTGGCTTTAACCCGTTCAAGAAACGGAAAAACGTTTAATAACAACAAGTAGAGGATAAAAATATGTTAGATCACGAAACCATGGTTACTCTCGGCAAGATGGGTGCAGCAGCAGCTCTCGGCCTCGGTGCTCTCGGTTCTGCCCTTGGTTGCGGTACCGCTGGTATGTCTGCAATCACCGTCTGGAAGAAGGCTTACGCTCAGGGCAAGAGTGCTCTCTTCACTCTCCTTGTGTTTGTGGGTGCTCCCATTTCCCAGACCATTTACGGCATGCTCCTGATGAACTTCATCCTGGGTGCAGCAAATGCTGAAAACTTCAACAACTGGGCTGCTTGCCTCGGTGCCGGTATCTTCGGCGGCCTCGGCATGATGGCTTCCGCATGGTTCCAGGGAAAGGCTGGTGCTGTTGCTTGTGACGCTTTGGGCGAAACCGGCAAGGGCATGGTGAACTACCTGATGGTTCTCGGTGTGGTCGAAACTGTTGCCCTGTTCGTCATGGTGTTCGCAACCCAGACCTTCGCTTAATTGATTGATTCGTAACCTTTGAGGTAAAGAATGGATCAAGAAACAATAGTGACTCTCGGCAAGATGGGCGCCGCCGCGGCTCTCGGTCTTTCCGCAGTCGGCTCTGCAATGGGTTGCAGTACTGCCGGCATGGCGGCGATCGGATCGTGGAAGAAAGCCTACCTTAAGGGGAAGAACGCTATGTTCACCTTGCTTGTGTTCGTGGGCGCACCTATTGCGCAGACGATTTATGGCATGCTCCTGATGAATACCATCTTGAATGCATGCAACAAGCCTGATTTCCACAACTGGGCTGCTTGCCTGGGTGTGGGCATCTTCGGTGGACTGGGCATTATGTTCTCCGGATGGTATGTGGGCAAGGCAGCATCTAATGCCTGTAACGGTTTGGGCGAAACCGGCAAGGGTCTAGTGAACAGCCTGATGGTGCTTGGCGTGGGTGAAACCGTTGCCTTGTTCATCATGGTGTTCTCGATGATGTTAGTGTCGTAGCCCTTCGCGTAAATCGCAATTGAAGAACCTCGCGCAGAATATGCGTGGGGTTCTTTTTTTCTATCTTGTGCGCCGCGATGTCACAATTTATTAAGCGGTTTAACAGATTCCTGGTGGTCAACGGCTATATGCCGAAGATCTTCCTTGCGGCTGTAATCGGTTTTGTGACGGGTCTTGTGGCGGTTGCCTTCCATTTTGGTTTGGGACTGGCAACATCCTTGGTGAAAATGCCCTGGACAGGGGAAAACGCTCTTCCCTGGTGGACTTTCGCCATTATGCCTGCCATTGGCGGCTTAATTGTGGGTGTCATCATTTATGTCATCGCCAAGGCTCCCGAAACTGCGGGACAGGGCACGGATAACATGATCAAGTCCTTCCATCATGAAGGTGGAAAGATTCGTAAACGTGTCGCTCCCGTAAAATTCTTGACCAGTATTATCACGCTGGCTACTGGCGGTAGTGCTGGTTACGAAGGCCCCATTTCCCAGATTGGTTCCGGAGTGGCATCCACCCTCTGTCATGGCTTCAAAATGCCCCAGAGTTTGCGTCGCCAGTTTACTTTGGCAGGTACTGCCGCTGGCCTGGGCTCTATCTTCAAGGCTCCTCTGGCAGGTGCGTTGACTTCTGTGGAAGTCCTTTACCGCGAAGATTTTGAATCCAATGCATTTGCGACTTCGATCGTTTCTTCCGTCGTTGCCTTTACTGTCTATATTGCCTTTGTGGGGACGGAACCTGCTATTGCGGGCGTCCCGGTGTTCCCCTTTGCCAATGCGGTGGAATTGGGATGCTGTGCTGTTCTTGGCATATTGTGCTTCCCCTTCTCTTACTTGTATGTGCGCTGCTATAGCGAATCCGAGAATCGATTTGCCCGCTGGCAAGTTCCCAACTGGATTAAGCCTGCTATTGGCGGCCTGATGATTTCTGTGCTGGTGCTGGCTTACCCCGAAGTGGCTGGTGGTGGTTTTGAATTCATCGGCGAAGTGATGGGTGCCATGATGCCTCATACCATCTGGGGTGTTTTACTGCTGCTTGCCATTGTGCTGGCAAAGATTGTGGCAACAGGATTGACGGTGGGTTCCGGCGGATCCGGTGGCGTATTCGGACCGTCCCTGTTTATCGGTGGCGTGCTGGGAGCTGCCTTTGCGGGCGTTTGCGAACTGGTTGCCCCTGGCGTGATTCGTTCTCCCGAAATGTTTATCTTGGTAGGCATGGCCGCTTTCTTTGCTGGAGCTGCCAAGGCTCCCATTGCAGGCGTGGTCATGGTTTGCGAAATGACCGGAAGTTACAGCTTGCTGCCTGGACTTTTGATTGCAGCCGTGATGCACATTGCCTTCTCCAGACCTTGGAGCATTTACAAGAGCCAGGTCCTGAACAAGTTTGCTTCCCCTGCTCACCGTGGCGACATGGATGTGGATGTGTTGAAGGTAACCACCGTCGGCGATGTGATTGAACATTGCGAAATGAAAACCCTCCGCGGTGAAGATTCCCTTTCCGACGTCCTGAAGGATATTGAAGTGGACTACGTCTATCCCGTTTACGAAGGTACTTCCAGAACACCTGCGGGACTTTCCCTCGGCCACGAACATACGGGAACTTACATCGGCTTGCTGGATATGTCCATCGTGAAGAATGCTTACATCAGCTCTCCGGACTTGATTCAGCACTTGCTGATTTCCGACTGTACCGTAAGGGCCCCCATGCTGCTGGATACTATGGATTTGCATTCCGCTCTGCGGATTTTCGTTCGCACGTCGCTGCAGGAACTTTGCGTTAAGAATAAGAACGGGGAAGTGATAGGCGTCTTAAGCCACGGCGCCATCTTTAAGGCATACGACAAGATTGTGCAGCAGAAAGCGAGTTGAGCTAGGATGCAGTCTCTCTTTTGATTAACCAAGCTCGTTAACTGCGTCTAGATATTCGCTGAGGTTTCTGGCCTTGGCGATTTTCTTTATAGTGTGCTTTGGGAGATAGTTGGACATTTCTGGATTGGTCTGGGCGGCTTCTGTGGCGTATGTCCAGAAGGGGCGAATCTTATCCAGGATTTGGGAATCGCCCTGGAGACGCTTGCGGTAATCGGCCAGAAGGGAACTGTGTATTTTGATGAGCGCCGGGATGGGATTGCCTGTTTTTTTTGAACCAGCTTGATATTGCGTTGCCAATGCGGGATTGGCCAGCAGGCCGCGGCCGATCATGATCCCCTTGAGGTTCGGGAAGCGGTCAGCGATGGCTTGAATGTCCTTAGTGCTGGAGATGTCACCGTTGAATATAACGGGATGTTTGCAACCCTCGTAGAACGCCTTGAATCCTTCGAAGTCCAGAGCGCCCTTATACTGTTGGATGCCTAACCGCGGGTGCATCGTGATGTGGGCGAGGGGGGCTTCATTCAGGAGAGGCAATAGGGCTAGACATTCCTCGGGGGAGGTGTAGCCTAGACGCATCTTGACGCTGAATTTAATGGATTCTTCACTACGTTCAGAATGACGAGGGGTTGCTCGTTTTGATATTTCCTGGAAGATTTCCTTTACGGCGTCTACTCGCGGGAGGAGCCCGGAACCGCGGCCCGACTTTGCCTGCATGGGGAAGGGGCACCCCATATTAATGTCTATTTGCGGGAAGACTTCATCGGCTGCAAAACCGTAATCTTGTTTCTGCTTTTGGATAGCGTCTATTAGAATGCGGAGTTCTGCTGCGTCGCGGCAGATGACCTGCGGAATGACGTTGTAAAAGTGACTGGTTTCATCATCACTTGCTTGGTATGCCTGATTCTCGCAATGACATTCATTGGTTCGTTGGCTTTTGATGAATTCCAGGTCCTGCTGTAGATTCCGCAAATCCTTGGGGCGGACTTCACCTTTTTCCACCCGAAGGAAGGGGGTGTAGTACGCGTCCACTCCGCCTACATAAGAAAAATGCGCTTGGCGGTAAGCGCATTCGGTAAATCCTTGAAGGGGAGCGAAGTAGATTGGCTTCATGTCCAGCTAATTTAGGAACATTTCAGCACTTGACCCGGGCGGATGCTGTCGCTGCGGAGGCCATTGAGGCGTTTCAGCTTGCCTACGGTGGTTCCGTACTTGCGGGCGATCTTACCCAGGCAATCGCCACGACGTACCTTGTAGTAGCGGTGCTTGGAAAGTTCCTTCTGGTATTCGTCTTCCACGGCCTGGATTTGCGCCGGGTCGATTTCTGCCATGGCAGAAACGTAATTGCCTTCCTGGAAATTGAAGACGGTAGTGGGGTCAATATAGACGCCATTATACTTCATTTCGAAATGGAGGTGTGCGCCGAAGGAACGTCCCGTGTTGCCGCCAACACCTACGGTGTCGCCAGCCTGGAGTTCGTCACCCACCTTTACCTTCCAGCTAGCCAAGTGGGCGTAGAGTGTAGTAAGGCCATTTCCGTGATCGATAATCACATACTTGCCGTAACCTTTACGGCGACCCTGGTTACGAACCAGCTTCACCTTGCCTGCAAATGCTGCGACGATGGTGCGGTCTTCTCCATGACACAAGCCCAGGTCAACACCGCGGTGCATGCGGTAGGTGCGTAGTCCATAGGGACCTGCAATACGTCGGCTTTCGGTGGGGATGGCGGCCTTGCTCATGTCCAGGGCAAGCTTGCTGTTGCCATTGGCGGCATCGCTTTCCATGGCAGCGGCCAGTTCGGCGTCCGCTTCTTCCTGGGACATTTCCTTTTCGTCATCGGCTTCGGAGGTGCTATCGGCTTCGGTGTCAACCGCTGCAACAGCTGCTGCTGATGCCTCTGATTCGGAAATTGCCTTTGCAGGAGCATCGATGTTGCCTGCGTCGGCGGAGTCAATGGCGGGATTGCCAGAAAATTCACTTTCGGTAACAGCCACGCTTTGGGCGGCTTCATTGGGCGCTGTGTTTGCATCCTGGGCGAAAATAGCCAGGGGCAGGGCACAGAGGGTAATGATCGTCTTGAAATTCATGGTAGTGGTGGCAAAGATACCTTTTTTTTACCTGAATGTCATAATTGTAAGCTATTTAGTTGTTTGACCTATCAATTTGTGTTCTATAAACGTTCTCAAGAATACAAGCTCTAGTATTTCTTTTCTATATTTGCCCCCCGTCAGGGCCTATCATCCAGGTAGGTTCCTAGTCCGGCCAAAGGATATGCCTGCAAAGTTCAGGTTCGGCCGAAAAAGGATATATAAAATGGCAAAGAAAGTACAGGATGCCCTCAAGGACATCATCTCCCTCTGCAAGCGCCGCGGTTTCATTTTCCCGGGTTCCGAAATTTATGATGGTTTGGCAAATACTTGGGACTACGGTCCGTATGGTGTCGAACTGAAGCGCAACATCAAGAACCTCTGGTGGAAGAAGTTCGTTACTTCCCGTAAGGATGTTCTCGGTCTTGATAGCTCCATTCTCTTGAACCCCCGCGTTTGGAAGGCTTCCGGCCACGTCGGTAACTTCTCTGACCCGCTGGTTGACTGCTTGGCTTGCCATGAACGTTTCCGCGCTGACCACCTGCTGGAAGAAAAGCTGGGTGACGGCTGCTGCGCCGGCAAGAACTTCGACCAGATCGCAGAATTGATGGTTGAAAACAAGATCGAATGCCCGAGCTGCGGCAAGACCGAGTTCACCAAGCCCCGCGCATTCAACCTGATGTTCCAGACCGAAATCGGCGTTATCGAAGGTGAAGGTAACAAGGTTTACCTCCGTCCGGAAACCGCTCAGGGTATCTTCGTTGACTTCAAGAACATCGTTGACAACGTTCGCCCCCGCATTCCGTTTGGCGTCGGTCAGATCGGTAAGTCCTTCCGTAACGAAATTACCCCGGGTAACTTCATTTTCCGTACCCGCGAATTCGAACAGATGGAACTGGAATTCTTCTGCGAACCGGGCACCGAACTTGACTGGTACAACTTCTGGCGCAAGTACTGCTTCAACTGGCTCATCAAGGACCTGGGCGTGAACGAATCCAAGCTCCGCCTCCGCGAACATGCCAAGGAAGAACTTTCTCACTACTCCAACGGTACCACCGACGTTGAATACGAATTCCCGTTCGGTTGGGGCGAACTGTGGGGTATCGCAAGCCGTACCAACTTCGACTTGACTGCTCACCAGAACGAATCCAAGGTTAAGCAGGAATACAACGACCAGGTGAACAACAAGCGTTACGTTCCGTACGTTGTTGAACCGTCCCTGGGTGTGGAACGCTTGCTCCTCGTTCTCCTCTGCGACGCCTACGAAGTCCAGAAGCTCGAAAACGATGAACGTACCGTTCTCCACTTCGACCCGAAGGTTGCTCCGGTTAAGGTTGCCGTGCTCCCGCTGGTTAAGAAGGGACAGGTCAAGGCTAAGGCTGAAGAACTGTACGAACAGCTGCTCCAGCGCTGGAACGTTGAATACGATGAAACTCAGTCCATTGGTAAGCGTTACCGCCGTCAGGACGAACTGGGTACTCCGTTCTGCGTTACCGTCGACTTCGACACCGTTGGCGAAGGCGAATCCGATCCGGCAAAGCTGGGCTACGTCACCGTCCGTGAACGTGACTCCATGCAGCAGGAACTGGTTAAGATCGACGAACTGGAAGCATACCTGGCTGCAAAGCTTGGTTGCTAAGGTGATGCAGGGGAAAACCTAAGTTTTTCCCCTGGACTCCTTTCCTTTACAGCAAGGCTACTCGCAAGGGTGGCCTTCTTTTTATATTTACGACATGCTCAACAAACTGTTTAAATCTATCATCGACCAGGACAACGCGAACATTGTTGTTTGCGACTTGGACCACAAGATTGTGTACATGAACCCGATCGCTTGTGAACGTTATGCCAAGCGTGGGGGAGCCGCCCTAGTGAGCCGTAGCCTTATGGACTGCCATAATCCGGATTCCCAGGAAAAGATCCGCAAGGTTATCGCCTGGTTCGCCGAGAGCCCGAGCAACAACCGCGTTCATACCTTCTTCAACGACAAGCAGAACAAGGACGGCTACATGGTCGCCCTCCGCGACGAAGACGGTACACTTATAGGCTACTACGAGAAGCACGAGTATCGCGATAAGGATGAAACTCCGTTCTATCAGCTTTAATTTTGAACACTAGCTGATACATACTACGTTGTAAAAAAACTTTACCGGCAGACGTTTTTTGCTTGTTTTTAAGGATTAACTTTTTAGTTTATTAGACTTTTTTTTATCCAAATTCTATATTTCCTCGCGAGGTAAAAGGTTATGCGAGGATTATATTGGATTCTTGCGCTTATAAGCGTAATTTTCGTAGCTTGCACCACAGATGCTGGCTATGACCCCCGTCCGCAATATGCGGACAAAAATGTGGATTACATTGTAGATGGTTTCTGGGGGTCTGTATCTAGGGATGATTCCTATCTGCCAAAGTGCACAGATTCTCTTGACGGCAAGCTCTTTTATATGGTGAGCAACGCCCTAGTCTATGCCTGTATTGACAAGGATTGGACCGAAATTCGATCTCTGCCTAGCACCGCTCCGGAATTAGAGGGCTTGCCTTATTATGATCCGGATGCTCGACAGACTGTTCCTGCGAATAGAATTGATTATTCCACCAGTTCCTTCGTGGATTCTCGTGATGGCCGTACTTATAAGACGGTTATCGTAGGTGGCCTGGAATGGATGGCGGAAAATCTGGATTATGATGGCGGCAATAACACAACCTATGATGATTGCGTCAACTTGCTGGGGGCAAAGAACTGCAGACTCTATACTAGGTATTACATGGTGGGTGGCCCCGGTTCTACCCTGGATAGTATTTGCCCAGCGGGTTTTAAACTCCCGTATATGGATCAGTATAAGGACTTGTGGGATATTGTGGGTGGTTATGTGGTTGCAGGAAAGGCTCTCAAAAGCAAGACTTTTGTAGGTGACAAGAATCGCAAGGGTGAGGATGTCATTGGGTTTAATGCACTTCCTACAGGCTTTAAGGATAACATCGCGTATCGTGAAGCTGGTAGTGCCGCTGCATTTATGACCGTTGATGGTTACATCATGTGGGTTTCCGGTGATGATGACCACGCTTATTACACGAACTATCAGTCTGGTGAATATTATTCTGTTCGCTGTGTAAGGAGTGCCCGATGAAACGATTTGCTTTATTGATGATTGTTGTTTCTGCAATTTTCTTTTTCATTACGGCTTGCTCCTCTACGGAATACATGGTGCGTTATTCCGATGAAAAACGTGCTCCGCTGGATTCCCTTACCAAGGTGAGTTTTATCTATGGGCCGGAACTCCCCATTATTCCCGAGAATACGGAACTGGTGGCGGTGATGCAGACCAATACGAATTCTGACTGTAAGGTAGATGATGCGGTGGCTGCCCTTGAAAATGCGGCAAGGGAACTTGGTGCTGATCTTGTATTTGTGAAAAAGTACGAGAATAAGATTGTGAGTCGAGGCTTTTATGCGGGTGGCATTTATGTAAGCCGCATGGAAGAATGTCAAGTTTTAACGGCTGACCTGTTGGCCACAAAGTAGGGGTGTAAAGATGAAGAATATTGTATTTGCACTTCTTGCTTTGACGTCTTCTCTTGTTTTTGCAAAGGACTTCAGCAGTTTTGAACAGAGCCTGTTTGATAAGCCTGCCGCTGAAAAGAATTCTGAAGATTCAACAGAATCGATGGATTCAACGGAATCTACGGCGGTTGAAAGCAATAATTCTCTGGATGAATTTGAAAAATCCTTGATGACATCGCCTACGGAATTGGAACCCATCTATGTCTGTCGTGATCAGATTCTGGAAGCGGTTCAGAAGAAAGATTCCAAGAAAGTGGCGGAATTGGTGAATCAGCTGAAAGGCTTGGAATCTAGAAGAGTTGCTTCCTATTTGCCGTTTGAATTGGAAACTATTTATACGGAAATGAATATGCTGGACCAATTGACGGACCACTATGTGGATCATTACCGTACTCTTCTGGATACCGGCAAATATGATTCCGATGTGCATACCATCAAAGACGATCCCCTATATCTTCATGTGGTCAAGTTCTGGAAATCTCAGGATACAACAAAGGCTCCCTATGAATTGGTTGTTGCGAAAATCAACAACTCCAGGCTTCCCGATGTGAAACGTCGCAAGCTGGAAATTCTTTCCATGTTGCGCTTTGCCTATATGGATGAAAAGGTGGGGCAGGATGTCCGTGCCCTGACTGAAGCCTTTGTGGAAAAGTATCCCGATGATCCTGATGCACCCTGGATGAAACATACCATTCTGGGACCTCTTTCTCGCATGAGCATCTGGGATTTAAAGATGCTGAAGCGCCGTGAAAATAAGGAGACGGTCATCGAGAATAAGCTTTATACGGGCGGCTTTGGCTTCAACCTTTATTTGGCCATGGGTGGTTTCGGGATTGGTTACGAGGATGTCTATCGTAATGACATTTATGAACCGGATCCTGTTCCTGTGAACTGGGAATTCTATATCCAGTTTGGCCGCTTTACTGCCTTGCTGGAACTGGTCAATTCTGGGGTTTCCGGAATTTCCTCCTTTGGATGGGGCCTGGGCTGGGTGGTTTACGATTCCCGTTATCTAAAGGTTCGCCCTTATTTTGGCGCTGAAACGTCCTATATGAATTACCGCTACAAGAATAACTATGTGGTGGGCGGTACGAGCTTAAGCCCTGCCGGTAATTCCGAATCATCCGGACTTGATGAAGAAGGATTCCGTGGCATTCTTGGTGTCAATGTGGATTTCAAGTTTATTACCGCTTACTTCCTGGCCTCCAGCAGTAAACTTTCTAGCCTCTCTGTGGTGGGCAAGTTTGGTGTTTCTTCTATGGACATTGATACGAATGTTGCAAAGGGCGAAGGCTATGAAGCATTCTTTGCCTTGGGTTTAGGCATTTATCTTTGGTAATTCATGAAAAGAATTGTCTTGTATTTATTGGTTCTTCTTGCTGTATCCGTCTTTGCAGAAGGCGGACAGGTTTCCAAGAAGGAATTGTTTAGTAGAGCCCGCGATGTCCTGAAGGAATCTCTGGAAAGTGGCGATACTGCTCGGGCAGGGGAGGCTCTGGATTACCTGAAGGCCAATTTGGATAATGGCGCCCCGCTGACGGCAAACGAGGAATACTATGCCAATATGGGGATGCATCGTTACGGGGATGCTCTCGAAACCTATTTTGAGGGGCGCAGGCTTTTCCTGGATATGGACTACAATCCTTACGATCCGGCACTTCATGCCAGAGTTCAAGAAAAAGACGGATTGAATTATTACTTGACCGCAAATGCTGATGAAATCACGAGAAGTCAAGTGGACTCTCTGGATAATTTGATTGCATCCACGGATATTGATCAAGAACGTAAGGATCTGTTTAGCGTGTTACTGCTTTCGGAACTGGTTTTTGGACAGAATGGTTATATGGTTCCTGGCACTTATCATGTTGCCATCGGTGTTAGGGAAACTGCATATGCAGATGAATTTGTGAAGCGTGCTGAAGATTTCGTCCAGAAGTATCCTAATTCAGTTCATGCGGGGTATTTGAAAAAGGGCCTTATTCCCATGGCTCAAGAATATGTCGACTTCCAAAAGGAACCTTTGAAGCACAAGTTCTATACTGGCGGATATGGCGCTTATTATTCCAGATGGTGGGGTGGTATTACTGGTGATGCTTCCAACTTTATCAAGATGGATATGGGTACCTATATGCTGGAATTTGAAATGCAGTTCTGGCGAGTGAATCTGGGCGCTTTTGTTGCTTATGGTATTGATGCCGAACGGAAATACGTTGATAGTGATTCTCCGTCCTATGATGAAGATGATGGTTACAGCATTGGTTTTACCGCTGGTTTTGATGTCTTTGATTCGAAATTCCTGAAGGTCGTACCCTTTATCGGTATTGGTGCCACCACCATTGAAGTCTTGGAAATAGATGCCCATAATCATTTCTTGATGGGATCAAATCTTGATATCCGCATTTGGACTACAACTCCTCGCCGAATGAGAGCACCCGTCGCTTCTGTCCAGCTTCGCCTGAAGTATATGGCAAAGTTCTCCAGCTATAGCGATAAATATCGCGACGAGAACGGTGTGTATCATTCTGTGTCAGGAGATTATACCAATCATGCGTTCTCTGTGGGTTTAGGTATTTACTGGTGGTAATATGATGAAACGATTGATTGTCCTGGCTTTGTTTCTTGCAAGTTTTCTCTTTGCGGAAGAGACTGCTCAGGAACCTGCATTTCTGGCTAATTCACAACCTTCCAAGAAGGAACTTTATTCCCGTGCCCGCGAAGCCTTGAAAGAAGCTCTTGAAAATAAGGACATGGAGAGGGCTGCCACTGCATTTGAATACCTGCAGGCCGGCGTTTCCAACGGGGCTCCTCTGAATCGTTTTGAGGAATACCTGATTTACTCCGAACTCAATCGCTATGACGAGGCCATCCGCGAGTATGCAAATCGCCGCCGTTTGGTTATGGATTCTAGCTATACTCCGGAACAGGAAAATCGCATTACGGTTGAGGATAACTTAAGCAAATACCTCTATCGTGGCCTTAAACCGTTTACTCCTGAAATTGGCGATTCCCTTTACAATCGTGCGGTACAGTCTGACGCCAGTCAAGAAAATAAGGACCTTTATGGAGTCCTCCTGGCGGCAGAACATGTGATTGGTATTCAGACCATTGAATATGGAAGCAAAATTTTCTTCTATCGAGTCGTTCGCGATACTATAAGGGCTGAAGATTTCCTGAAACGAGCTAAAGAGTTTGTATGGAAATACCCGATGTCAGAACATGCGGAGTATCTAAAAAATCAGACGATTCCCTTTGTGCAGGGAGTGATGGATGAAGAACGCCTGTTTGCTAGGGACCCCTGGGCACACAAGTACTATACAGGTGGACTTGGGGTTTATGCGGGTAAGTGGCTCGGGTTCCTTAGTGGAGAGGCTACGGACTACTTGAGGGATCGAATGGGAACCAGCTTCTATGTTGAAGCGGAACTGCAAATCAAGCGTTTTTCCCTTGGGGTGTTCTGGTCTTTTGGCTTGGTCACGAAACCTAAGTTTAATTATCAGATTTGGGGAACCTATGAGGATGAAAGTGTTGGTGTAACCTTGGGCTATACAGCTTTTGATTCTAGATTTTTGAAAGTTACCCCCTTCCTTGGCTACGGATCTACGGACTTGGAGACTATGGAAATGTATATCGATCCCCAATATATTCTGGGGGTCAATATTGATTCCCACCTGATTGCCACAAGACCTTCCCACATGGGAGCGATTTCCTTTGGACTTAATGTTCGTTTCAAGTACATGATGCAAATCGGTACCTTTGACGATTCTGAAACGATGTCCAGGTCATATAAATATGACGATGATGGGAATAGGGTTCGTGCAGATAACATCAAGGGGATTGAAGCGACTGCAATTAACCACACCTTTGCTCTGGAGTTAGGCTTAATCGCCTGGTAAAATTTCTATCTTGTTGACGTTCAAAATTTAATCCCTTTACAAGAATAAGGTAGATAACATGATTAACGTCAATATGCCCGATATGAATGACCAGGTGAAGGCCCGCCTTGATAAGCTCGAAAAGTTCAAGGAAATGGGTATCGAAGCCTATCCCCACAAGTTCAACCGCACTCACGATTCCAAGGTCCTTAAGGAAAACAAGGACGCCCTGATCGCTAGCGGTGAAGAAGTTGCTTTTGCAGGCCGTGTGGTTCGTTTCAATCGTAAGGGCAAGATGTGCTTTATGCACCTGAAGGACCGTTATGGCCGCTTGCAGGTGGTTTGCGCCCGCGACGAAGTTGGCGAAGAAAACTACGAAATCGTAAAGATGACCGACCTTGGCGACTTCATTGGCGTAAACGGCACCATGTTCGAAACCCAGAGTGGCGAATACTCCGTTCGCGTGAAGAAGGTGACCATGCTTTCCAAGGCTGTGCGCCCCCTGCCCGTTGCCAAGGAAAAGATCGATGAAAACGGCAACAAGGTTGTTTTCAACGAATTTGCCGACGTGGATACCCGCTACCGTCAGCGTTATGTGGACATGGCCCTGAACGACGACGTGAAGGAAGTATTTATCAAGCGTTCCAAGATCATGCAGTCCATTCGTGAATACCTCATCGAAAAGGGCTACATCGAAGTGGAAACCCCGACTCTGCAGCCCATTTATGGCGGTGCAAACGCTCGTCCGTTTACCACTCACCATAACGCTTGCGACATGACCCTCTACATGCGCGTTGCTCCGGAACTTTACCTGAAGCGCTGCATTGTGGGCGGTATGGAAAAGGTTTTTGAATTCTCCAAGAACTTCCGTAACGAAGGTATGGACCGTACCCATAGCCCGGAATTCACCGGTCTGGAATTCTACGAAGCCTATGCAGACTACAATGATATGATGGTTCACTTCGAAAACATCTACGAACGCGCCTGTATCGCTGCAAACGGCACCACCAAGATCATGACTCAGGGCAAGGAAATCGACTTTAAGGCTCCGTGGCCCCGTTACACCATGAAGGGTGCTATCGAAAAGTTCGGCGGCATCAAGGTGGATGACCTGTCCGACGAACAGATCCAGGCTAAGATCGATGAACTGGGTGGCCATCTGGATGGCGAATTCAGCCGTGGTCGTGGTATTCTGGAATTGTTTGAACTGACTGTTGAAGAACAGCTGATCCAGCCTACCTTCATTATCGACATGCCTACCGAATCTACTCCGCTTTGCAAGAAGCACCGTACCCAGGAAGGCCTCATCGAACAGTTTGAACCGTACGCAAACGGCTGGGAACTGGGCAACGCCTATACCGAATTGAATGACCCCATCCGTCAGCGCGAACTCCTGGAAGACCAGGTCCGTCGTGGCCGCGGTGGTGAAGGCGAAACTCACCCCATGGACGAAAACTTCCTGCACGCTATCGAATCTGGTCTGCCTCCTACCGGTGGTGTGGGCTTCGGTATCGACCGTATGATCATGCTCTTGACCAATCAGGAAACCATCCGCGACGTGCAACTCTTCCCGCTGATGAAGCCCGAAGTGTAAATCAGTGATGAATTATGAATTATCAGAGCTGAGTTTTTCTCTTAACTCCTAATTCATAATTCATATCTCGTATCTCGTAACTTGTCTCTCGTAACTGTGTATGAAGAAACTTGAATGGCTTATTGCCTGGAGATACTTGGGGGCTCAGCGTAAGAGCCTCTTTGTTTCTCTTATTGGCGTTTTCAGTATGCTGGGCGTTTCCATCGGCGTTTTTGCGCTGGTGGTGGCTCTTGCTGCTGTAAATGGTTTCGAAGAAGAAGTCACTGCCCAGATGATTGGCAAGGATGCTCACTTCGATATTATGTCCTACAATGGGGAAGCAATCGCTCCCTACGACAGCCTGATGAAGGAAGTCCGTGCTCGTGAACCTCGTGTGACGGGTGCGTCTCCTTTCCTGGTGTATAAGGTGGGCATCAGCTCCAAGAAGGTAAACGACGGCATTGTCATTTACGGTATCGAGACTGAATCTGCCAAGACGGTAACGGACATCCACAAGTACATCAAGTGGGGTAACTACTCCATTGACAGTCTGGAAGACTTGAGCGGCAAGCTCCGTCCGGGCATTATCCTGGGCTCCGGTCTTGCAAACAGACTTCGTGTGGTTGTTGGCGATAAGCTTGTTCTTCAGACGTTCCAGAGCCCCGATGCGGTTGTGGCCGGCGGTGGCCCCAAGATGCTCATGTGCGTTGTCAGCGGTATCTTTGAGACGGGTACGTACGAGTATGATGGAAATTTGGCGTACATTGGAATTCCTGAATTACAGAAACTGCTGGGTATTGGCGATGCTGTAACTGGTGTCCAGTTCCGCCTGACGGACCACTGGATTGCTGGTGAAGTGGTGGATAGCTTGGGTTCCTGGTTAGGTTATCCCTACTATGCTACTGACTGGAAGACAAAGAATTCCACTCTCTTGAAATGGATGAACTATGAAAAGTTCATTGTGGCAGCGGTAATCTGCTTGATTATTCTGGTGGCTGCATTTAACATCATCAGTTCCCTGATCATGGTGGTCATCGATAAGACTAAGGAAATTGGTATCCTTCGTAGCATGGGCTTTAGCAAGGCTGGCATCATGCGAGTGTTCATGCTGATGGGAAGTTTCATTGGCGTGGGCGGAACCATTGTGGGTGGAACGATCGGTCTTGTTCTTTGCAAGTTGCAGGAAGCCTATCACTTCATCAAGCTGCCGGGTGACGTTTACGTGATTCCCTATTTCCCCATTTCTGTGCATTTGATTGACGTGGTTCTGATTTTTGTCATTGGCATTGCTCTTTGCGTTGCTGCCACCATTCTTCCTGCCTGGAAAGCCAGCAGACTTGATCCTGTGGGAGCGATTCGTCATGAGTAATATCTTGTTAGAAACCCGAGATCTGCGACGCGTCTTTAGTGAAACTGGCGAAAAGCTGGAAATCCTGAAGGGTGTGAATTTCTCCATGAATGAAGGAGAACTGGTGGCTCTTACAGGTTCCTCCGGTTCTGGTAAGTCCACCTTCCTGAATCTTGTTGGAATGCTGGATACTCCATCCTCCGGTGAAATTCTTTTCAAGGGCAAGCCTTTGTCCAAGTTCAGCAGTCTGGAACGTGATATGTACCATCGTGTTCAGGTGGGTTTTGTGTTCCAGTTCCATCACTTGCTTAGCGAGTTTACGGCGTTGGAAAATGTCTGTGTTCCTGGTCGAATTCTGGGAACTTCTGAAAAGGAATGTCGCGAACGTGCGGAAATGCTTTTGGAAACCGTTGGCCTGAAGGAACGCCTGAAGCACTTGCCTCGTGAACTTTCCGGTGGCGAACGTCAGCGTATTGCCATTGCCCGTGCGCTCATGAATAAGCCGGACCTGGTTTTGGCAGATGAACCTAGCGGTAACCTGGACGAAGAAAATTCGGCAAGGTTGAACGAACTGTTCGGGGAACTGAATGAAAAGTTTAACCAGGCTTTCCTCATTGTCACTCACGACGAAAAACTGGCTAGTTTTGCCAAACGTCGAGTGGTCATGCACGGTGGCGTCATCCAGTCGATTGAATAGATTTTACGAATTTGAAATTAGTTGCGATAAATACTGAAACGATAAGGTAAGACATGTCCGATATTAATGGTATTTTTTCGAAGAAGGCTAAGGCTGTCCTGCAGGCGGCCCGTATGGCTGCCCGCAACTTAGGCAGTGATAGTATCAGCACGGAGCATTTACTCTTGGGGCTGGTTCGCGAAGATTCTGGTTTCGCTGCAGAAACCTTGAAGTATCTTAAGGTGAACCTGAATGATCTGGGCGAAACGGTCCAGCGTTCTCTTTCCTCCAATGGCGGCATTATGACTGTGGGCGATGCTCATGGTTCCTTGCTCTCCTTTACGGCAACCTGTAAGGCGGCGCTTTTTAATGCGGCTAAAATTGCCAAGGACGAAGACGACCAGTATATTGGTCCTGAACATTTGATGCTGGCCATTCTCCAGAAGAGCGATACTCCTGCCGCAGGTACCTTGTCCACTTTCGGTGTGACATTTGAAAACTTCCAGCAGGCTTTGGCCCTGATTAAGCGGGAAGTGACTGATGAACAGGTGCCTGGCGAAGCGGGTGAAGGTGCTGAAAAAATGGGCGAGGGCGCACCTCGTGTTGGTGAAACTCGTCAGCAGGCTCGCGCACAGTCCCGCTCCAAGACTCCGATTCTGGAACATTTCGGACGTGATTTGACTGCTATGGCTCGCCAGGGAAAACTGGACCCCATTATCGGCCGTGAACAGGAAATTGAACGACTGATTCAGATTCTTTGCCGCCGCAAGAAGAATAATCCAGCGTTGATTGGTGAACCGGGGGTAGGTAAGACCGCTATTATTGAAGGTCTTGCCCTCAAGATTGCTCAGAAGAAGATCCCCGAACTGTTGGCTAACAAGCGCGTGGTCAGTCTGGATGTGGCTGCTATGGTCGCTGGAACAAAGTACCGCGGTCAGTTTGAAGAACGCGTGAAGGGCCTCATTATGGAACTTCAGCGCGTGGACAATTCCGTCATCCTATTCATCGATGAACTTCATACCATCGTAGGGGCTGGCGGTTCTGAAGGTAGTCTGGATGCTTCCAACATTTTCAAGCCGGCTCTGGCCCGCGGGGAACTGCAGTGCATTGGCGCTACCACTCTGGACGAATACCGCAAGTATATCGAGAAGGATGCCGCCCTGGATAGACGCTTCCAGACCATCGTAGTAAACCCGCCGTCTTCCGAAGAATCGATCCGCATTCTGGAAGGCTTGCGCGCCAAGTATGAACAGCACCATAAGGTGCGTTACACTCCGGAAGCTATCCGCGCTTCCGTCAGCCTGGCGGAACGTTATATTTCTGAACGCTTCCTTCCGGATAAGGCCATCGATGTGCTGGATGAAGCAGGCGCTCGTGTCCGACTGAATTCCATTCGCACTCCGGAAGACCTGAAGGCTATGGAAGACGAACTTGCTCAGGCCATGCAGCAGAAGGAAGAAGCCATTGCTGAACAGCAGTATGAATCTGCTGCCGCACTTCGTGACAAGATCGAAGCCCTCACGGCTCAGATTGCAGAACGTCGCGAAACCTTGAATAAGGAAGACGCTGCAGAACTTCCGGTAGTTGACGAAAATGAAATTCGTGATTGCATCAGCAAGATGACGGGCATTCCTGTGAGCCGTCTCGCTGGTGAAGAAGCCCAGAAACTTCTCAAGCTGGGTAACGAAATTAAGGAACGCGTGATCGGTCAGGATCAGGCGGTGGATGCTGTTGTCAAGGCTATTCGCCGTACCCGCGCCGGTATTCGCGATACGAAGCGTCCCATGGGCAGCTTCCTGTTCCTGGGCCCCACGGGCGTGGGTAAGACTGAACTTGCAAAGGTCCTGAGCCTTTCCCTGTTTGGTAGCGAAGACTCCATGATTCGTATCGACATGAGCGAGTATATGGAAAAGCACAGCATTAGCCGCTTGATTGGTGCGCCTCCGGGATACGTAGGTTTTGAGGATAGCGGTGGACAGCTTTCCGAAAAGGTGCGCAAGCGCCCCTACTGCGTGGTCCTTCTGGATGAAATCGAGAAGGCTCATCCCGACGTGTACAATCTGCTCCTGCAGATTCTGGACGACGGTATCCTTACGGATAGTTATGGTCGTAAGATCAACTTCAAGAACACCATCATTATCATGACTAGTAATGCAGGTGCTCGCGAAGTCCGTCATAGCTCCGGCATGGGCTTCACCAAGATGGGGGAGACCGACGATTACGAACGTATGGAAACGGCAATCCGCGAAGAAACCAAGCGCGTGTTCTCTCCGGAATTCCTGAACCGTATTGACGAACAAATCGTATTCCGTCCTCTCACCAAGTCTGATTTGAGCTCCGTAGTGGACATTCAGCTGACCTTCCTCCAGAAGAATCTTTCTGAAAGAGGTATCCTCCTGGAAGTTTCCCAGGCCGCAAAGGAATTTGTGGTGAGCCACAATTACGATTCCGCACTGGGTGCTCGCCCCATTCGCCGCTCTATCCAACAGCTGATCGAAGACGAAATCGCTGAAGGCCTGCTTCTTGGAATCTACAAGGACTTCTCTACCATTACTCTGGATGTTGTGGATGGGAAGCTGAAGTTCACCTCCGAGGCATTGCCCAGCTAGAATAACTTTTCTATAATTGCGCTTGAAAAATTAACCTATCAACCAAAGGACAACATCATGGCAAAGATTTCTGCCGTTCTTATCTTCGGTGCACCGGGTTCCGGTAAGGGCACTGTGGGCGCTAAGCTCGCTGCTACTACTTCTCTGAAGCACCTCTCCACTGGTGACATCTTCCGCGGCATCGCTCCCTCCAGCGAATCTGGCAAGCTCCTGGCTTCCTATTCCAGCAAGGGCCTCCTGGTTCCTAACGAAGCTACCGTCGAAATCTTCGGCCGCTATGTTGAAGGTCTCGTGAACACCAACAAGCTGAATCCGGAAAAGGACACCCTCCTTCTGGACGGCATTCCTCGTACCGTTGAACAGGTGAAGCTCATCGAATCCATCGTTGACGTGAAGCACATCTTCGTTCTGGACATTAAGGACGAAGCTACCATCGTTGCTCGCCTCCTGAACCGCGCCAAGATCGAAGGCCGTAAGGACGACGCTGATGAAAACGTCATCAAGAACCGTCTGAAGGTTTACAAGGAATCCACCGCTAAGGTTCTTTCCAAGTACAACAAGAAGATCATCTCTCACATCGTTGGCGACAATACTCCGGACGAAGTGTTCTGCGACGTGCTGAAGGCATACGTTGACTTCTGCAAGGCTTCTGCTCCTAAGGCAAAGAAGGCTCCGGCCAAGAAGCCGGCTGCAAAGGCTAAGAAGTCTAAGTAATTTCTACTTTTTTAAGCAAATTAAGGAAGGTTGCGTTGTACTCAACGTAACCTTCCTATTTTTATGCTTTTAATGTTACGAAAACCTTTCTTTGTTAATTGAAGTTTACTATCTTTTCGTCAATTAGATTTATGGGTAGATGATGGATTTGAATTCTCAGAACAATGTGCAGAATGTGACTCAGGTAGCGACAGCCAAGGATGATGAAATTGATCTCCTTGAAGTGCTAGGCATTCTCTTGAAGCATAAGGTTTTCCTCGTTTTCTGCATTATGGTTGGTTGTTGTGTTGGCTTTTTGGCCTCCAATTGGGCCCGTCCCCAGTATACCAGTGATGCGCTCTTGCAGATTGACGTCAAGGGTAACAAGGCTGGTAAGGCCATGGGTGAAATGGGTGCACTTCTGGATGTTGCTAGCCCTGCAGAAGCTGAAATTGAGCTTTTGAAGAGCCGTATGGTCCTGAGTTATGTGGTGAATCAGGAACATTTGTGCTTTAATGCCTATCCCAAGGATCCTATTAAGCGATTGACCCATAAGGAAGGTCGTATGGATCTGGAAGAACTGCACATTCCTGAAATTGCTATTACGGATAAGTGGCTCGCCAAGACCATTGATGACACGACTTATGCGATTATTACCCCCGAGGAAACGGAACTTGCCCGTGGTGTCATTGGACAACCTTTGGTTGCTTCCTATGCTGGAGATTCCCTCACAATTCTTGTAAAGAGAATGCGAGCTGAACCGGGACAGGTCTTTGTCTTGGTCCAGACTGATCCTCTGGACGCTATGCGTGGTCTTGTAAAGAAACTGAATGTTGCAGAAAAAGGAAAGCAGACTGGCATCATTGGAGTGTCCTTTACCCATCAGTACCCGGATCGTGCCGCTGCAATCTTGAATTCCATTGCCAATGTCTATCTCCGTCAGAATGTGGAAATGCGTAGTGCCGAAGCTGAAAAGACTTTGGAATTCCTGGAACAGCAGCTTCCCGGCGTGAAGGCTAAGCTGGATTCTGCAGAAAAGAATTTGGCTGACTATCGCCATAAGATCGGTTCTGTGGATATGACTGGTGAAACCCGAGCTCACTTGGAAAAGGATGCCGCCCTGCAGCGTCAGATCCTGGAACTTGAACAGCAGCGTCAGGAAACAACTCGTCTCTTCAAGGAAGAACATCCCTCTGTTCAGACCATCGTTAAGCAGCAGAATCGCCTTCGTGCAGAACTTTCCAAGTTGAAGAATTCTGCAGAAAAGATGCCTTTGACCCAGCAGGAAGTTCTCCGCTTGCAAGAAGAAGTTGCCGTGCAGAATGCTCAGTATACTTCCATGTTGAATAATATCCAGCAGCTTCGCGTGGTGCGTGCCGGTGAAGTGGGTACCGTTCGTGTTGTGGACTACGCTCAGATTGAACGCCTTCCTTCCAAGCCCAACAAGAAGATGATTTTCTTGGGTTGTGTGGCTGGTGCGTTCCTCCTTGGCGCTCTGTTGATTTATCTGCTCCAGATGACCAAGCGTGGTGTTCGTAGCTCTCTGGAAATTGAACGTGAAACTGGTGTTAGCGTCTACGCCAAGATTCCTGAATCCGACAATAGCCTGTTGAGCCGTCGTAAGAAGGGCAAGAATACTCTGCCTCTTGTGGATGAATCTCCGGATGATCCTGCTAGTGAAGCTTTCCGTTCACTCTATACTGCAATTGACTTTAGTATTGCGGACCAGAAGGTTATCATGGTGACGGGTATGGTTCCTGGCGTAGGTAAGTCCTTCGTTTCCAAGAACTTGACTGCACTCTATGCTTCCAATGGCAAGAAGGTGCTTCTCATTGATGCAGACATGCGCCGCGGTGTTGTGTATAGCAAACATCGTGAAGGCTTGGGTGACGTCCTGTCTGGAAAGGCTTCTCTGGATGCTGTTGTCTCTGAATCTCTGGTGAAGAACATGTATACTCTGGGTGCCGGTAACTCCGAAGTTGCCCCCAGTGAACTTCTTCGCGGTGATAACTTCAAGAAATTGCTCGAAGATGCTAAGACAAAATTTGACATGATCGTGGTGGATACTCCTCCTCTGAATCTTGTTACCGATTCTGAACTGATTTACCCTGTGGTGGATTTCGCTCTGTTCGTTCTCCACTACGGCCGCCACTCCATGGATCAGATTAAGGAATCCATGATTAAGGTGGACCGCTGCGGCGATAAGCCTCATGCATTTGTGATGAACCATGTGGAACACGATGGTCGTGGTTACGGATACGGCTATGGTGGCCATGGCTACGGTAAGTATGGCTATTACAGCAACAAGAAAAAGAAGAAATAATTTTCAAATTGTTGTTGAACAAGTACAATCGTAAAAGACGAGAGTTTGGCCATCCAACTCTCGTTTTTTGTTTATGATTTTCTAAATTTGGGTTACTTATGAAATGCTTTATATATGATACCACGCTGCGCGACGGCAATCAAGATCGCAAGATTAGTCTCTCTCTGGCCGATAAAATCCAGATTACTCGAATTCTTGACTCTTTCGGTATTGATTACATTGAAGGCGGCTGGCCCAACCCGAGCAATCCTACCGACGAAGAATACTTCAAGGAAGTTAAGAAGCTTAAGCTGAAGCATGCAAAGATCGCTGCTTTCGGTAGCACTCGTCGTCCGAAGATTCTTCCCGAGAAGGATCCGCTGCTCCAGGCATTGGTAAAGTCCGAAGCTCCCGTAAAGACCATCTTCGGTAAGAGCTGGGACCTTCACGTTACAGAAGTCATTCATACTACTCTGGAAGAAAACCTGGATATGATCCAGTCTTCCATCGAATTTTTGAAGGAACATTCCAAGGAAGTCATTTACGACGCCGAACATTTCTTTGACGGCTATAAGGCTAATCCGGAATACGCTATCGAAACCCTGAAGGCCGCTGCCCTCGGTGGTGCTGATTTTATCGTGCTTTGCGATACCAATGGCGGTACCATGCCTTGGGAATTGGAAGAAATTTTTGAAGCCGTTAAGGAACACGTAGACGTTCCCCTGGGAATCCATGTGCATAACGACTCCGGCCTTGCTGTAGCAAACAGCATCTATGCCGTGAAGTCCGGTGCTACCATGGTTCAGGGCGTTGTGAACGGTTACGGCGAACGTTGCGGTAACGCAAACCTTACCACCATTATGGCTGACTTGGTCTTCAAGATGGGTGCAAAGTTCTTTGCCTCTAAGAAGATGGCTGGCCTTCGCAAGCTGTTCCTGAGCGTTGACCAGATCGTAAATCTGGCAAGCGACGTTCGCGCACCGTACGTGGGCGAGGCTGCTTTCGCTCATAAGGGCGGCGCACATATTGATGGCGTCATGAAGGTTTCCCGTAGCTTTGAACATGTGGATCCGCACTCCGTGGGCAATGACCGCGTGTTCGTCACCAGCGATCAGGCTGGCGGCTCTCTGGTTGTAGAAAAGCTGAAGGCTATCAAGCCCGGCATCGACAAGAAGGACCCCATGGTGGCAAAGCTGTTGCTTGCTATCAAGGAGAAGGAAAACGCCGGCTGGCACTTCGACTCTGCCGAAGCCAGCTTCAAGATGCTGGTTTATCGCCAGCTGGGAATGTTTACGGCTCCGTTTGAATTCATGAACTACCGCGTTACTGAAGACAAGACCCCGCAGGGTGTGTCTGTTTCTCAGGCTAGCGTCAAGCTGAAGATTGGTGACAAGATCAGCCATCAGGTAAGCGAAGGTGACGGTCCTGTGAACGCTCTGGATGCTGCACTCCGTAAGGCTCTGCTCCCGTTCTTCCCGTACATGGCCAAGGTCCGTCTGGATGACTTTAAGGTTCGCGTTCTGGGTTCTTCCGTTGGTTCCGATGCTCTGGTCCGCGTGTGGACTACCTTCGGTGATGAAAAGGAACACTGGAATGTGGCAGGCGTTAGCACCAATATCATCGAAGCTAGCTGGCTTGCCTTGATGGATGGTCTGTGCTACAAGATTTTGAAGGAAACTAAGAAATGCAAATAGTAAAAGCTACTCCGAGCTCTAAGGAAATTGAACGTATTTGCGGTCGCGAAGTTGCTCCCAGCCGCGAAATTTATAACAAGGTTGTAGATATCCTTGCCGACATCAAGAAGGGTGGTTATGCCAAGGCTGTGGAATACGCCCAGAAGTTCGATGGCCTCAAGGGCAAGAACATCCGCGTGTCCGAAAAGGAAATTGAAAAGTCCGCTGCCAAGTGCCCTGCAGAATTGCAGAAGGCTCTGAAGCAGGCTATCAAGAACGTTCGCGACTTCCACAAGAACCAGATGGAAGAATCCTGGCTCATGGAAGGGAAGGACGGTGTTGTTCTTGGTCAGCGTATTCGCCCCATGAAGCGCGTGGGTCTTTATGTTCCCGGTGGCGCAGGCATTTACCCCAGCACCGTGATCATGAACGCTGTGCCCGCAATTGTTGCTGGCGTTCAGGACATCGTGGTTGTTACTCCCATCAAGGGCGAAATCAACCGCGCTGTTGCATTTGTTCTTAAGGAATTGGGCGTTACCGAAGTCTACCACATTGGTGGCGCACAGGCTATCGGCCTGCTGGCTTACGGTGCCAAGGATGCCAAGGGCAAGACCATCGTAGAACGCGTGGACAAGATTGTTGGTCCGGGTAACGTTTTCGCAGCTGTTGCTAAGAAGGAAGTCTTTGGTGTCGTAGATATCGACATGGTGGCTGGCCCCTCCGAAGTTCTGGTCATGGCCGACCGCACTGCTGATCCGGATTTCGTCGCAGCAGACCTGCTTTCCCAGGCTGAACATGGCTCTGGTTTCGAAGCAGCCATCTGCATTACCGATGACATGGAAACCGCCCAGATGATTTCTGCCTGCGTTGACGTTCAGGTTGAAAACAGCCCCAAGCGCGAACTGCTGGAAAAGGTTCTGAACAACTTCGGCCGCATTCTCGTTGTGAAGGACTGGTTCGATGGCGTTGCCATTGCAAACAAGATCGCTCCGGAACACTTGGAAGTGATGACCGACGAAGCTGAATCCATGGCCGCCCAGATTGAAAACGCAGGTGCCGTGTTCATTGGCCACTGGTCTTCTGAACCTGTGGGCGATTACTTCGCTGGCCCCAACCATGTGCTGCCCACCAACGGCACTGGCCGCTTCTTCAGCCCCCTGGGCGTATACGACTTCCTGAAGCGTATGTCCATCATCCGCTACAGCGAAAAGGCCATCAAGAAGAATGGTAAGGCAATTGCCGCCGTGGCAATGGAAGAAGGTTTCTACCACCACGCCCAGGCAGTTCTCAAGCGTCTGTAATTTCCCCAAACGTCTTGTTGATAGGAGAGGCTTCGCCTCTCTATAAATCAAAAAGAGGATCAGTTCACATTCTGAACTGATCCTCTTTTTGTGAGATACTTTTGACATTTTCAAATTTCTCCTCGATACTATATCTAGAAGGAGGAACTTGTGAGTATCATTCACGGTTGCAATGAAAGTGGACCACAGATTTTCTTTGATGAGAATCTTAAGGATCTTGCCAAGAGTTTCTGGATGTTTGCCCAGGACTTTGGGCTTCCCGAAATGAAAGATGACCCGGTGGCTGGCGTACGTTCCCTGATGCAATTTGACGCAGGACGTATAGAGCTGCTGAAGCGTTTCTTGGCAGGGGAGAACGTGCTGTTGCAAGACAACCACATGCTCTTTCGTGTGGCGGAGAGCTTGGTGCCCGATCAGGCCTGCGGAAAGTCCGTAATGGAAAAAATTTTCCATAAGGCTTATTCGGGGCGGGGATACTTTCGTGATTCATTTCTCCCGCTGGATTACAGCATCCTGCCGGACACCTTGAATGTACGGGTTTTTAACGTACAGAACCCGCCTGTAGAATATGCGGATTTAATGCCGGCAAAGTCAAATGCCTGCTTGACGCCATTCTCCCAGGTTCTGGATGTTTCCTTTGATGTGAACATCCAGCTTTTGTCGGCAGTGCCTAAACTGCCTCTCGCACAATTGAAGAACACCTTCATCTATGAAGACGACAATACGTCTCTTTATTCTGTATTGAGAACCTTCATGGAACATCCTGATAAGGTGTGGGTGAGTCAGGGGTGCAAGACCTGTGGGCTTCTGCCTGAATCGGATTTGGAAAGTGATCTGTTCTTTATGCGGGAACTGTTTCGGGAAAATCCTCCGACCTTGTATATGCTGGGCATGTTCATGCGTGATTTTTCTCGCAGCCCGGAAGTGCGAAAGAATATGGCGCTGTTTCCCGAGTTTCTTCCCCAGGGAAATCGCAATGAACAGTTTAGCTTTGAACGAAAGTTCTATCCTCCCGTCAGTGGAATCTACAGCTATTATTTTGAAAGTTTCGTTTCTGTATCCTTCGGATATCCCGTTTCCAGAGAAGATGCGCTCTTTTGCCTGAGCCATGTTTGCGATTATCTGCTCCAGAAAATCCGTGAATGTAGAACGGTTCTGGATAAGAAAAAGTTTAGTCTTCCCTGGACATGGAATAACGTTTCCAATTATAAGGTGTCGGGATGCCAGCTGATGCTTTGGCCTATGAGCGCAGACGATACCATCCTTAAAAAGGTGAAGGACGGTATTCCGAAGATTCGTGAAAGCTTGGAAGAATATACGACCTGCCTGGAATCCCTTCACAAGGCCTTGGAGACCCTCTGGGCCGCTATTGAAGAGTGTTCTTCTGAAAACTTGGTGCAGGATATGGGTGAAATGATTGTCAATTCCATTAAAATTGATCCTATTCAATACGTTGAGTATCCAGTGCCAGCGATTCGAAAGTACGTGAATGGACTTATTAACGGATCGTTTTTTGAAAAATAGTTGACATTTCGTTTCGTAAGGCCGATAAACTTATTGTGAAGTAAAAAGAGATAATATGAATACAAACAATCATTTTGTAAAGAATACGCCTAAGGAGGGTTATGACAGAAGTTGAAGAAACCTTCCAGAGCACGATGTGTCGTCTTCTGCTTTATAGCCCGTTCAGCTTTAACATGCTGGTGGGCATGGTACAGGAACCCTCTGAGTCTATCGAGACTCTTGGCGTCCGTGTCAAGAATGGCCGTATTACCTTGGGGTATAACCCTAAGTTCTTTGCGTCCCTGGAGGAATCGGAACGAACCTTCGTGCTGATTCACGAGATGATGCATGTCCTGCTGCACCATTGTACTCACCGTTCCTCTGGTGACTTGCGCCGTGCCCGTAAGGAAAACGTGGCCATGGATCTTGCAATTAACTGCATGATCCCCGAAGAAGTGGGGGTGAAGATGCCCCGCTTCAAGGAAGATGTAGGAGATAAGAAGAAGGGAGAAATCCTGGGCCTTCTTCCCAGCATGTTCGGATTCAAGGATGGCTTGAGCTATGAACAGTACCTGGCTCTGCTGGACAAGAAATTCCCGGACGATACCATCATTCTGATTCCAATGCAGGGAGATGGTGGTCAGGATGGTAGTATGGTCATCAGTGAAAAGTGTCCCTTGGGTAAAATCATCAAGCATCGTATTGATGAATCTCATGGGGAAGGCTACGACGAAGATGCCTTCATTGATGACTACGTACGTAATGTGGTTGAAAATATTGAACGAAACCACAACTGGGGCCATCTGGGGGCAAACGCCATCGAGATGGTTAAGAAGGCTCAGGAGCAACCTCTCAACTGGGGCGATATCCTAAGGCTAAAGCTGGGACCTTTCCTCTCTTTCCAGAAGGAACCTTCCCGTCGCCGCTGGAACAAGCATTACGGAAAGCCCTTTCTGGGAAACACCACCAAGAGTGTGGAGCCTGTTGCCGTCTATGCCGATACTTCGGGCAGTGTGGGGTCTGCGGACCTTTCCCGCTTTATTGTGGAAATCGAGCGCATTGCCAATTACACGGGGGTGTACCTCTGGAGTTTTGACACCGATGTCAAGGATCCCGACGAGGAAGTTCTGTTTACTCGCCGGTCCATTGACTCCATTGAGTTCAAGGGCCGTGGGGGAACATGCTTTGCACCGGTATTTGAACACGCTCGTTCAAGGCAAATCTCCCAGGTGGTAGTCCTTACGGATGGTTTTGCTGATGCGGTTTCTCAGGAACAGATTGAGGGCCTGGACGTCATTTGGGTGATTACCAAGGGCGGTAGCAAGCAGGATAAGGCCGGTACCGTTATTGAAATGCAATAACGTTAGAACAAGAACATGTCATCACCGTCAAGGTTCAGGCAGACTCGGTTTCGTCCGTTTTCCTTGGCGTGATAAAGAGCCTTGTCAGCGCGCTCGATAATGGAGCGAACAGTGTCGGCTTCTACGCGTTCCGTGAAGCCTACGCTAATGGTCGCATGGATAACCTCGCCGGAGGGGAGGAGGATATCCTTGCGTTCCACGCTGGCTCGGAGACGTTCGGCAATGATCTTTGCGTTCTCGGTGGAAGTTCCCGGTAAGAACACGGTGAATTCTTCGCCACCATAACGTACAGGCATGTCGGACGGTCTCAGACATTCTACGATTGTCTTTGCCACAGCGATCAGCACTTGGTCGCCGGCAAGATGACCGTAGGTGTCGTTGACCTGCTTGAAATGGTCGATGTCCATCATAAAGGCGGACAGCCTGAAATTGCCTGCGTTACTGCGATTGATTTCGCGGGTGTACATTTCTTCCAGCCAACGGCGATTGTGGAGTCCTGTAAGGGAGTCCACTTTTGCGTTTTCCTCGATGCAGCGAATGTGGTATTCTTCTTCGCACACAACCTTGGTGTTGTTGCGGATACGCTGGCTTAACATGTGCAGGAAATTGAGGCACAAATCATGAGATGCATGGATCATTGCCAGGGCCATTTCCGGTTCAATAATCAGAAGACGGCTCTGGACTTTGGAGTAAACATAGGCGCTGGGCTTGATGTTATCGAAGATGGACATTTCACCTGCGCAGTGCCCTGCTTCAATCAAACTGGAAAAGCTGCCACCCTTTGCTTCTGCTCTTACCTCTAGAAGACCTTCCAGAATCACGATTAGGCGACGCTTGGGATGATCGGGATCGATCAGCAGTTCGCCTTCTTCGACAACAACGGTTTTACAGCCCAGCAAATAACCTGCAAGGCTTTCAAAGGAGACATTCTTAAAAATCTCCAGTCTTAAAAATTCGGATCTAGAAATAGGAAGGGTTTCAAGTTGGGTCACACTCATGTTGATATTATATACAAAAATTGCCAAAAAAGCGAAAAAACGTCAATTTTTTGTTAAAAAAGTACTATTTTCAGTGTTGTAAATTTTCGTCCTCTGGAGGATCTTGTGGCAAAAACAATTCTGAAATCGGTATTCCATCAGGGTAACTTTTGTGATATCCTCATTTCTAACAAGCGATTTGCGAAGATTGGTGGTCTAACGCCCAAGGATTACGAAAAGGCCAAGGTGGTTGACTGCAATGGCCTTGCGATTCTCCCGCCGTTCTACAATGGACATTGCCATGCAGCCATGACCCTTTTAAGGGGATATGCCGATGACATGCCGCTCCAGGAATGGCTTCAGAACCATATCTGGCCCTTTGAAGGAAAGATGAAGCCCAAGGACATTGAAATCGGAAGTCGTCTAGCGATTCTTGAAATGATCAAGTCCGGGACGGTCTTTTTTGCGGATATGTACTGGCATCGCGAACAGACCATGAAGGTGGTGAAGGAAATGGGCATCCGGGCAACCATCGGGGTGACTTTTGCCGAAGGTCTTGTGCCACAAGAGGCTATCGAAAACAACTTCAAGTTCCTTAGGGATCATAAGTTTGAATCGGATCGAGTAGCTCTTGCAGTAATGCCTCATTCTCCCTACATGGTTGGGGAAAAGCTCTTCAAGCGTTGCGCCCAGGTGGCTCGGGAGGAAGAAATGATTCTTCATACCCATCTGGCAGAAACCAAGAAGGAAGTGGCGGATTGCAAGAAGCAGTATGGCTGCACTCCTGTGGAACTGATGGATCGTTATGGCGTGCTGGGCGGAAACTTTGTGGCTGCCCACTGCGTTCATATGAATCAGGATGATATGGCGATGATGGCGGAATCCTGTTCGGCAGCTATTCTAAATCCCTGTTCTAACCTAAAGTTGTGTAGTGGCATTCCCAAGATTCCCAAGATGCTGGAAAGCGGTATGTTGGTGGGAATTGGTACTGATGGTGCATCTTCCAATAACAATCTGGATATGCACGAAGAAATGAAGCTAACGTCTCTTCTCACTAAGGTGTCCAGCAGTGCTGAAAAGTTGCCTGCAGGAGAAGTATTGAAGATGGCTACCTCCAATGTGGCTATTGCCTATGGTATACCTGCAGGTGTGATTGCAGAAGGTTTCCTTGCGGACGCCCTGCTGGTGGACTTGAAAAACGAACGCCTGAATCCCTGCCACAATCTGGTGAGCAATTGGGTGTATGCTGCCGATTCCAGTTCCATTCATTCTGTCCTCTGTAATGGACAGTTCGTCATGGAGAATCATCATGTGGATGGGGAAGAAGATATTGTGCGTGAAGCGGAACTTTGCGCAAAGCGCCTGGCGTAGCAATAAATTCTTGCATTAAGAAAGCCCTGCTGAGCAGGGCTTTTTCTCTACGGGTTCAAATTTATTTTGTAATGGAAGTTGCTTCGTCTACAACTTTTTTAGCGGCGTCTTTAGCAGCATTTTTAGCTGCGTCCTTTGCCGCATCCTTCACTTCATTGGCTGCTTCAGTTGCCTTGTCTGTAGCTTTTTCTACGGCCTTCTGGGTAATTTCAGAAGCCTTCTTTTCGGCTACACCCACCAGGTCGATGGGGTCTGAAGAGAAGCCCATCAGTTCCAAGCTATTCTTGTATAAGCCATAGCCCACAGATGCGTCGCGAGCGGCCAGGAGTGCTTCTCCAAATGGCATAATATGAAGAATGGAAAAAATGACAAAGCAGATCAGGATGGACTTGATGAAACCTAGCAGGCCGCCGAATACGCGGTCGATTCTTCCGAAAGTTGTATCGGCAATGGCTTTCTTGAGCAAACGTCCTATGAGAAGTAGGAACAGGAACGGAATAAGGAATCCCAGGGCCATGCAGACGATGGTGGTGGAAAACTGGCTAAGTCCGAGATTTTCAAGAATTATTTCGGACAGGTAGTCGTTGGCGTAATAGGCGCCCACGATGGCTGCAACCCAGGCCATGAGGCGGAAAATACCGCGAAGGAATCCGTGCCAGATACCTAACAGGGTAAGGAGCAGAATGAAAATGAGGCTTGCGATATCAATAGCGTTCATAGGGTAAATTTACATGATGTAAGTGACGATGGCGAAGGCGATGGCCGCAAAGAGGGCTCCCAGACCAAAACCCTTCAGGAGAGAGAGGGCCTGGCTATCCTGATAGAGCGGGGGAGTGCTGTAATCTTCTTCGCTGATGTTTCCGTCTTCGCTATGCTTTACTGCGGAAAGCCACATACCCATATAGGGGGAGAGGTCTCTGGGCAATTCCTTCATGAGGGAGGAGAGCTTTTCGGCGGCATCATTGGCGGTGAGGGGGCGGTCCTTAGGCTTCTTGCTTAAAAGCTTTACCACCAGCTTGGCGAGTTCGGGAGGGACCTTGTCCTTGGGAAATGCCTTGCGGGTGACGCGAAGTCGCTGGATGCGCTGTGCGGTATCCCTAAAGTTTGTTCCGCGGAAAACGTTTTCGCCAAGCAGCATCTCGCTTGCAATAATCCCTACGGCGAACAAGTCGGAGGAAGCGGTTGCTTCTGCGCCAACCGTCTGTTCCGGGCTCATGTATGTGACTGTTCCCAGAATGACGTTTTCGCCTGTAATTCTCAGGTCCGTGGAGTCATCCTTCATGAGCTTGATGGCGTTATCGTTGTGGGCGATACCGAAATCCAGCAGACGGACGCGGCCATCCTTGTCGATCATGATGTTGGATGGCTTTAAATCGCGATGGACAATGCCACTGCGATGGGCATGTCCCAGAGCGCTCAGCACTTCGTAGATGACATTGAGGACCACCCACAGAGGCGGGGTGGGGCACTTGTCTAGAATTTCTCGCAGAGTCTTGCCGTGGACGAATTCCATGGAGATGGAATACTTGCCGTCCTTCTCTTTCCAGAGGGCGTGGGGTGCGATAATAGCGGGATGATTGAGGTGAGCCAGGATGTAGGCTTCCTGAAGGAAGCGACGGACGTTTCCTTCGTTCTGTTCCAGGTCGTCCTGCATTTGCTTGACCACCACCATACGATCCATGGACGGGTCATGACACAGCCACAGGTTGCCCATAGCGCCGTGTCCCAGCTCCTGTACCGGCTTGTATCCACCGATTTTATTTGTCTTCCCAGCCTTCTCTGCCACTAATCAACTCTCGTAACTAATAACTCATATCTCGTAATTCGTAATTAATAACTCGTATCTCGTAACTCGTAATTAGTAACTACTTCTCTTCGCCCAGGTAAATGCTCTGGTGCTTGCTCTTGGGATCGGGATTGGGGTAGTCCAGAATGTAGTGGAGACCGCGGGATTCCTTACGACGGAGGGCTGCAATAAGAATCATCTTGGAAACCTGCAGAGCGTTCAAGAATTCCAGGAAGTAGAAGTTTTCTATTTCCTTATTCTTGATGGCGGTCTGCACGTCTGCTTCGAGACCGGCGATCACCTTGAGACCCTGGTTCAAGCCTGCTACCGTACGAACGATACTGCAGTAGGTCCACATCATGTCCTGCAGGATCTTGCGACGCTTGCGCCAGTAGGCGGACTTGGTATAGGAAACCTTTTCCTGCTTCTTGGAATGAGACGTGCTGATCTTATCCTTCAGGATGCCAGATTCAGTGATGTTATCAACGGCACGAAGGGCGTAGACCACGCTTTCCAGCAGGGAGTTGGAGGCCAGACGGTTTGCTCCGTGAACACCTGTTGCGGCGACTTCGCCGCAAGCATACAAGCCCTTGATTTCCGTACGGGACCAAGTATCCACAAGCACACCACCGCACATGTAGTGAGCGGCAGGAACCACAGGGATCCATTCCTTGGTCATGTCCACGCCAACTTCCTTGCACTTGGCATAGATGTTGGGGAAGTGGCTCTTGATGTCCTTGGGAGTGTGACCGGTGAGGTCGATAAACATGTTGGTCTGGCCCAGGCGCTGCATTTCGGCGTGGATAGCGCGTGCCACGATGTCGCGAGGTGCCAGGGAGTGGAGGGGATGAACCTGGTTCATGAACTCTTCACCCTTGTAGTTCTTCAGGATGCCGCCAAAGCCACGAACCGCTTCGGAAATCAGGAAGGGCTTCTTGAGGCTGGGTGCATACAAACTAGTGGGGTGGAACTGCATGAATTCAATGTCCTGCAGTGCGGCACCTGCGCGGGCGGCAATTGCCATACCATCGCCACAGCTATCCGGCGGGCAGACGGTGTACTGCCAGATACGGCCTGCACCACCTGTGGAAAGGATGGTAGCCTTGGCATAAATATTTTCCACGATGCCGGTCTTCTGATGAATAATCTTTGCACCGACGCAACGCTTGTCCTTGCCTTCGCCCTGGCAGATCAAATCCTTGATGTAGCAGTTTTCCAGGTAGTCGATATTCTTCTGCTGGTGCAGGGTGCACAGCAGTGCGCGCATGATTTCCTTACCGGTAAGGTCTGCGGCGTGGAGAATGCGGTGATGGCTGTGTCCACCTTCCAGATGGAGGTCAAATTCAGAATGGTTTTGCGGATTGGGGGTGAACTGGACACCCCACTTTACCAGCTGCTGGATGGTGGCGGGACCACTCTTGGTGAGGATGTTCACCGGTTCCTTCTTGCAAAGGCCTGCACCTGCTTCAAGGGTGTCGTCGATATGGAACTTGAACTTGTCCGTTTTTTCGGTAACGGTTGCGATACCGCCCTGGGCGTAGTTGGATGATCCGTCCGGTTTTGCTCCCTTGGTAAGAATCACTACTGACAGACCTTTTTCTGCGGCGTGAAGGGCTGCACTCAGACCGGAAATACCGGCTCCCAGGACCAAAATATCGTACATATTCGAACTCCGTTAAGTAACTTCGACTTTGGATATCCCATAAATAGAAAAAAAGCCGTATTTCGGCATTATCTAGAAGTAAAATAAAATAAAATGGAATTTTTTACTACATTTTGCCCCGACAAAATTTTAATGGAGTCATCTCTATGTTAACGTGGATTAATGAAAAAGCCAAGTGGATTGTTGTAATCTTCGCTGCAGGTATCGCAGTGGGCCTTCTGGCCATGGACCGTGTGCCTAACACTGCACAGAGCCATCCGGTAGGTGTGGTCAACGGCGAAAAGATTCCCTATGGCGAATTTGAAGCTCAGGTCAAGAGAGTTACTTCCCAGGCTCAGGCTCAGGAACAGCGTCTCGAAGACGAACAGTACAACCAAATCCGCAACAGCGTGTTCAATGAATTCGTTCGCAAGAACGTTCTTGAAAACCTCTACGCCAATGCTGGTATCCAGGCTTCCGATCCGGAAGTGGTAAACGAGTTCGTTCGCAACCCCAATGCTGTTGCTAGCTATATGTCTCAGGAAGTGAACGCTCGTATCAGCATGATGCAGCAGCAGGCTACTTCCCAGGATGACTTCATGCAGCGCTACCAGGCATACCTTGCAACTCTGCCCAGCTTCCTCACTGACACCAACTTCAACCAGGCTGCCTACGAAGCTTGGGTGAAGCCCAACGCTGGCAAGTGGCCTTCTCTCCGCGAACTTGAAGAACAGTTCGTTCAGAATACCATCCCCATGCGTCAGCTCCAGATTTTCGTTGGTGCAGGCGCTCACTCCACTAGCCTGGAAGCTAAGTGGGCTGCAAACCGTCGCCTGACCGACTACGAACTGCAGGTGGCAGTCGCTTCTTCTGCAGACTTCGCTGCTGACGAAAAGACCATTGATGATGCTGCAATCGCTGCTTACTACAACGCTCATGCAGATAGCTTCTTCGTGAAGAAGGATGTGGCTAAGTTCGTTTACGCCATGCTCCCCATCAAGCCCACCGATGGCGACATCGCTCAGATTCTCGATTACGCCAAGACCAACATCTACGACGTTCTCGTTGACTCCAACAGCTCTACCACCTTCGAAGAAATGGCTCGCATTTCCTCTGAAGATCCGGGTACTGCAAAGAACGACGGCAAGCTGGATCAGCCCGCTGGTCTCGGTCTCTATGTTCCTGAATTTGAACAGGCTGCTCTCGCTCTGGATTCCGGTGCAATCTCCGCTCCCATTGCAACTCAGTATGGCTTCCACATTATCAAGTGCTACAGCAAGTCTACTGATTCCACCGGCAAGACTCTTGCTAACGTGGGTCACATCCTGCTCCGTATCAACGCATCCTCTCAGACCATCGATAGCCTGAAGAATGAACTCAACGGCATCAAGACTGACGTTGACGCAGGCAAGTCCTTTGAAGAAGCCGCTGCAGCTCGTAATCTCCAGGTTGCAACTTCCAATTGGATCGCTCGTGGCGAAAACATCGCTGGCATCGGTTACCTGAAGGGCCTGGGCGCATACGCATGGCCCAACGAAATCCTTCCGGAAGAACCCAGCAAGGTTTCCCCGATCATGGAAAATGCAAACTTTGCTGTCGTTGCCATGAAGGTTGCTGATCTTGAAGCTGGCGTTCGTAGCCAGGACTACTATGCAGAAAGCATCAAGAACACTCTCCTCCAGCAGGCTTCCGCTAAGGCTGCTGCCGCTTACCTGACTTCCGTTGCTGCTCAGGTGAAGGCTGCCAAGTTCGACTCCACCGACGCTGCAATCGAAAAGGTGAAGCTGGACAAGAAGAACGCTTCTGTTGAAGGTTACGTTCCTGGCTTCGGCTATGGCAGTGTTGAAATTGCCAAGGCTCTCAAGAACGCCAAGGAAGGTGAATGGTCCGATGTCATCACTACTGAAAACGGTGCTGTGATGGTGAAGGTTGTTTCCAAGAAGGCTCCTGCTGATGACGCTGTCGCCGCAGAAATCGCTTCTCAGCAGAACAGCCGTAACATGAACCAGTCCATGATGTTCAACGATTTCACCGGCAACCTGGTGAATTCTGCCAAGGTCGTGAACAATATGGACCTGTTCTACAAGGACTAATGACAAAATCCTTTAATGTTGCTATATTAGCGCCCGCTTCTTAAGCAACATTTCGGTGCCATCGTCTAGTGGTCTAGGACACTGGCCTCTCACGCCGGCAACGAGGGTTCGAGTCCCTCTGGCACTATAAAAAAAGACAATTCCTTCGGGAATTGTCTTTTTTTGTGTGTAATGTCACACTCATTATTATTTATTGGTATATTCCAAAATAAAGTTCTATCTTTGGGTTTAGGATTGGCGTTTAATGCGTTTATTTGATGGAAAGATTGTCTTAAGACTCTTGCTGATTGTGGCATGCGTCTTCTTTGTAGGGTTTTTGCCGGAGGTTATTACTCTTTCGGTAAGTCCTGTTTTTATTGCCGCCTACATTTTATCCATCGTTCTTGTTCTTGCTGTCGCGCTTGCATATCGTTTCCCCATGATTGGAAACACAAGAAAGATGCGTACAGATGTGAAGATTGAAGAACATGCGACTGGATCGTTCCATGTCAGAGATCTCCAGAAGGATTTGCTTGAGAAGGATGAACTTTTCAAGATGATGGTGGATGTTTCCTCCAGCGGCTTCTGGACTTTTGATGTTGCATCTGGAAAGGTTTACTGGTCTCAGAAGGCTGCCAAGCTTTTGCTTAGCGATACCTTTACTGTGGGGGATACGTTTGACGCTCTCCACGGCCGTATTGTGGATACGGACTGGGAAAACTTCAAGAAGGTGATGCGTACCGCCCTGGAAACGGGTGAAAGTTTCTCCCTGAAGGTTACCGTTCTGAATGCGGATTCCGTGGAGCAGTTCCTCCAGATTTCTGGTAATATCCAGAAGAATGAGGAAGGTCGTCCCATTCGCATTATCGGAGCCATCAACGAATATTCCGATCGCGCATCCTCCGAAAAACAGAATTATTTCTACGCCTATCAGGATGCATTGACCGGCGTATACAACCGTAAGTTTTTCCTGGAAAAGCTGAAGATTGATGTAGACCTTGCACAACAGCGTCCGGATTACGTTTTTGCGGTTGCCCTATTGGACATCGATAGCTTTGGCGCTATCAATACGTCTTATTCCACCAATGTTGGTGACCGTGTGCTCCGTATTGTATCTGACCGAATCAAGTCCCAGTGCCGCAACAATGATACGATTGCACGTATTGGACCTGACGTGTTTGCCATTGTTCTTCACGGCTTGCAGGACAACAACGACGACGTCCTGACGGTTGTCCGCAGAATCCATAATGCAGTGAAGATGCCCATGCAGATGGATGGTCGTTCCCTCTATATTAGTTCCTCCATGTCCGTGGTTCTGAATCACGACGTGGACTGCGTGGAAGATATTCTTGCTAATGCGACCGCCAGCCTTCGTGAAATCAAGAAGAGCGTGAACCATGGCGGTATCCAGTTCTTTAGCGGTGGTATCCGTGAAAAGGCCATGAAGCTGTATAAGCTAGAATTTGAAATTCGTAGGGCTATCCAGGCCCAGGAATTCATCTTGCTTTATCAGCCCATTGTTGACATTACTAAGAACAATCGTATTGCTGGTTTTGAAGCCTTGGTTCGCTGGAATCAGTCTGAACGTGGCGTTATTTCTCCGGCGGAATTCATTCCTATTGCAGAAGAAACTGGCTTGATTATCCCCATGGGTGCACTCATTCTTCGTATGGCTTGCCTGCAGGCTAAGAAATGGGTGGATATGGGGTATAAGGATATTCAAGTGGCCGTGAACTTCTCTGCAAAGCAGTTCGCCCTGGACAACATGGTGGAGGACGTGAAACGAGTCCTGCTCGAGACGAAGCTGAATCCTCGTAACCTGAAGTTGGAAATTACAGAATACACTGCCATGTGCGAAGCGGAAAAGACCATCGAAATCATGAAGGCTCTTTCCGGTATGGGACTTCAGATTTCTATCGATGACTTTGGTACCGGCTATAGCAGCTTGTCTTACTTGAAGCGCTATCCCATTCACACTCTCAAGATGGATAAGTCTTTCATTGACCATGTGGCAGATGACGAAGAAGATGCTTCCTTTGCTCGAATGGTGGTTGGAATTGCCAAGAGTATGGGACTGGACCTCATTGCGGAAGGCGTCGAAAACGAAGATCAGCTGGAATTCCTTCGTGCAGAAGGTTGCCGCCTGATTCAAGGTTTCTATTTCAGCAGGCCACTTTCTCCCGAAGATGCTCTGACTTATATGGAAGAGCACTACGGCGAACCCGTAGTAAAAGCTTAAAAGGAAAGGCTCGCATTCGCGAGCCTCTTTGCATTAATTAGATGTTGTAACAGTTGCGGGTGTTTTCCCGGCATTGCCTGTAGAGTTCGTCTACGGGTATCTTTTTAATATCCGCAAGCATCTGGGCGGTGTAGGGAATGAAACCGGAATGGCATGTCTTCCCGCGGTGAGGAACGGGGGCCATATAGGGCGAGTCCGTTTCCAGCAGGATCTGGTTGTAGGGTACCAGCATGGCTGCATCTCGAACGTTCTGTGCACTCTTGAAGGTAACGATTCCCGTAAAGCCGATAAAGACGTTGGCGTCTAGTGCCAGCAATTCCTCGACGAATTCAGGGTCTCCCGTAAAGCAGTGAACGTGAATGTTCCTGTTGTGTAAATCCGCATTTCGCAGGATGGCTAGGGCGTCATCGTCTGCTTCTCGCAGGTGGAACACCAGGGGTTTTCCAGAGGAAATTCCAATGGCAAGCTGTCGCTCGAACAGCTTACATTGTTCGTTCTTCTTGTCGGCTCCGTAATGATAATCCAGGCCGATTTCTCCGCAGGCGACGCACTTGGGATGCTTCAACAGCTCTCCAATGCGGGCTTCATCTTCGGGTGTCGTCACGCTGACGTACTCGGGATGGATGCCGAAGGCTCCGTACACGAAGCTGTACTTCTCGATGAGTTCAACACCGCGGGTCAAGTCCTTGGGGTCACATGCCACATGGATGAATGCCTCGGGCATTCTCACGTTGGGGTCCGGTGCGTCGGACTTGGAACTGCTCCAGCTCTTCTGGCTGCTTAAGTCGGGAATAGGGAAGGAGGGGGAGTCGCCTCGGGCGGCGTCGGTTGCAGCCTGCAGTCGAGCGAACAATTCGTCCAGCTTTTCGCCGGAGTATTCCTCGTAAGCATCAAGATGGCAATGAGAATCGATAAACATTAGTAGCTTACTTCTACAATCTCGTAGGTAATGGTGCCGCGGGGAGCTTGTACTTGCACTTGTTCGCCCTGTTTTTTACCCATGAGGGCTTCTCCAACGGGGGATTTCATGCTGATTTTACCCTGGAGGGGGTCAATTTCCTTGTCGCCCACAATCTGGTAGGTCTTTTCACGCTTGGTTTTAACATCTTTCAGCTTGATGGTGGCGCCAAAGCGGATGGAACCATCATCGGAAGCCATACTTTCAACGACCTTTGCTCCGTCCAGAATGCGGTCCAGTTCACGAAGGCGGCGGTCAATTTCACGGACACGCATACGGCCATAGGTATAGGCGGCGTTTTCGCTACGGTCACCTTCGGCAGCGGCGGCCTGAACCTGGTTGATCATGGCGGGACGCTCCACATACTTGAGCTGCTCCCATTCTGCTTTGAACTTCTCAAAGCCTTCTTTTGAAATAAGATGTTTCATGGCCTAAATGTAGAAAAAAGCGCCTTGACTTGTAAATTTTTGCTATCTTTGACCTCCGTATGAGCATGTTGCATAGATTGCCCAAAAGAAGACAGGAACCGAAGATTAAACGATTGAGTAGAATCTACTACAATCGCATGTTCCCCAAGAACCAGGACGCACTTCGTGTCGCTTTTTCTGTTTTCGCAGGTGTATTTATCGGCATTTGGCCCACTATTGGTGTGGCTATCATTTTGACGGTTGCATTTTGCGCCTTGTTCCGTTTGCCTAAGGTTCCTGGCGTAGTATCCTCTTTTGTAGCAAACCCTTTCACCCAATTCGGGCTTTTCTATCCGGCGGGGTATTATATTGGCTGCCAGATCATCGAACCGGATAAGATCCATTTCGACTTCCTGTCCGAAATGGAAGGGCTTTCCTTCAAAAATTGCGTCACCGTTATCAAGAATTTGGCTCACAACGCACCGGATCATCTAATCGCTTTCTTAATTGGCATTACAATTGTTGCAGCCATCGGCGGAATCATCTTTTTTATTCTAGCTTATGTCATCGTAAGTCACCGCCGCAAAAAGTGGATTGCAAAGAAGACTGGATTTATTCATAATCTTATTGCTGAAGACGAAGTTTTAATCAAAGAAGCTCACAAAGGAAAGAAACCTATGATGCACATCTATCCGTTCAAGGCTCTTCGCCCGGTTGACCCCGCCGAAGCCAAGAACATCTCCGCACTCCCGTACGACGTGATGAACCGCGCTGAAGCCAAGGAAATGGCTCAGGGCCTTCCTCACTCCTACCTCCGCGTTACCCGTTCCGAACTGGAACTGGACGATAGCGTTGACGCATACGACCCGAAGGTCTACGCTCATGCTCGCGAAAACCTGGACAAGATGATTGCCGACGGCGTTATCGCTCACGACAAGAAGGATTGCCTGTACATCTACCGTCAGACCATGAACGGTCGCGAACAGTACGGCCTGGTTTGCTGCGTTCCCGCAGAAGACTACTTCAACGGCATCATCAAGAAGCACGAACTGACCCGCGCAGACAAGGAAGAAGACCGTCTCCGTCATGTTCTGGGCACCAACGCCAACACCGGTCCGGTGTTCCTGACCTACCGCGACGAAGGTCAGTTCGAATTGCTGGCTGACGTGATTAAGACGGCCCCCACTTATGACTTCGTTACCGAAGCTGATGGCTTTGGCCACACCGTTTGGGTTATCGAAGACGACGCCAAGATCGCTGCTATCCGTAAGGCTTTCGAAGCTGTTCCCGTGAGCTACATCGCTGACGGTCACCACCGTAGTGCTGCTGGCGCTCGCGCCGCTAGCTTCCGTGCCGAAGAAGCCAAGAAGGCCGGCACCTACACTGGTGAAGAAGAATTCAACCGTTATCTCGCTATCCTGTTCCCCAGCACCCAGCTGAAGATTCTTGACTACAACCGTGTTCTCAAGACTCTGAACGGCCACACTCCGGAACAGCTCATGGCAGAAATGGCCAAGGTCTTTGACATTGCAGAACTTGCTGAAATGCAGAGCCCCGCAAAGCAGAACCAGGTGAACTTCTACATGGGCGGCAAGTGGTATGCTTGCACCTTCAAGTCTGAATACCTGCAGAACCTGGGTCCTGTGGACAGCCTTGATGTGGCTCTCCTCCAGAAGCTCATCTTGAAGCCCCTCTTCAATGTGGACGATCCCCGTACCTCCAAGAACATCGACTTCGTCGGTGGCATCCGCGGTCTGGGCGAACTGGTAAAGCGCGTTGATAGCGGTGAATGCACTTGCGCATTTGCAATGTACCCGACCACTCTGGACCAGCTCATGAACATCGCCGACGCTGGCGAAATCATGCCGCCCAAGAGCACTTGGTTTGAACCCAAGCTCCGTGACGGTCTCCTGGTTCATACTCTGGACTAATGAGCTGAAAATCGCTGGAATACGGCGACGAAAAGCAAATGAGAAAGGCGTCTAGTTTTGCTAGACGCCTTTTCTGTTATATGTTCTTTTCAATTCTTGCGGAAACATCTTGAAGATTATTTTGCCCCTTTAGGTAGTTTTATCTTGGATGTTTTTGGCGGTTTTTTTTCCGCATCCTTTTCTTCATTGGATTCTTCTGAATTGAAAAACTCGGTAACGGCATTGACAGCTTTGCTGATGAGTTCTGAGGCTAGCCTTGCTGCCGTTTGAGTCTTTCTGATGGTCGGTGCGATGACGCTGTTCTGGAATCTTGTAGGGGTCTCCATGATGCGTCCAGTGATTTTATCTGCAGTCACGTAGCCTGTCTCGCGGGAGTCTGGACAGTTGGAACCTTTGTTGCAAACCAGGTAGTAACAGTCGTCTTCAATCACAATGGTATTGATGGGGTCAATGATTTCTTCCACAACTTGAGGCGTAAGAGAATCTTGATTAGCGAGGGAATCCTGAACGAGAGTGTCTTTGATCGTGGGCGGATTTTGTGGAATGATTTTCTTTGATCCGCGGAAAATCTTTCGCTTTAAGGCGATGGGGGCGTTGCCCGGTTCGCTCTGTCGAATTTGAGTTTCGATGAGGAAGCGATCCTGCCAGGGGAGGAAATCGATTTCGTTGAGGCTGACCTGACGGTTGGCAATTTTGGTAGAGCCTACACGGTCCAGGTTAATCTCGTGCTCGCCTTGCCAAAGGGTTGTTTGGATGATGATATGCTGACCCTTATTCCGCAAGTATCCAATCACGTAATCTTGTTCTACATCATTGAGCTGATCGAAAACAAGCGTGTCTCCCGCTTTAGGAACGTAGAAGGCTCTGCTCTGGATAAAGGTGTCTTCCTGCTTCCACTTAAAGTTTGTGCGAGGGGTTGTGACTCGGCCTTGGTCGGTAATCTTGATGGTATCGCCAGGCTGTCCCAGGATTTTACGGATCATCTTCTCGTTGCCGGGTCGGCTTTCCAGAACGATGTCACCTTCTTCAAAATGAGTAAGGCAGTTGGGAAGTTGGCACATCCAGATGACGGAGCGTTCCTTGAATCCCGGACTCATGGAGTTGTCCATCAGACGGAGCGGTACGAAGGCGTAGTAGCGAGCCACGCCCGATGCTCCAAGAAATGCAAGAAGCACAAGAAACAACAGCAAGACATGCCGTTTTGAATTCCGACGATGTAACCTTTTCAGCTTTTGCTTTAAGGACGCCATTGTACTTCCTGATCCCCGAATGTGGATTAGTCTTCGCTGCCGCCAGAGGAGTTGTCGGAGAGGGAAAGCACAGCGAGGAATGCTTTCTGGGGCACTTCCACGGAGCCGATGCTCTTCATGCGCTTCTTACCTTCCTTCTGCTTTTCAAGGAGCTTGCGCTTACGGGTAATGTCACCGCCATAGCACTTGGCAAGCACATCCTTACGGACTGCCTTAACGGTGCTGCGGCTAATGATCTTGCCGCCGATGGCGCCCTGGATAGCCACGTCGAACTGCTGGCGAGGAATCAAATCCTTCAGCTTCACGCAGATTGCCTGGGCGTAGGTATGGGCCTTGTCGCGATGGATAATCACGGAGAAGGCATCCACCGGGTCACCGTTCAAAAGAATGTCCAGCTTCACCAGGTTATTCTGGCGGTAGCCCATGGGAGCGTAGTCCAGACCTGCATAACCGCGGCTCACGGACTTCAGACGGTCGTAGAAGTCGAACATGATTTCTGCCAGCGGGAGGTTGTATTTCAAGATGCACTTGGTCTCGTCCAGGTATTCCATGGTCTCGAACTCGCCGCGCTTTTCATCGCAGAGAGTCATGAGGGCGCCCACGAATTCCTTGGGCGTAAAGATCTGAGCCTTCACGTAAGGTTCTTCGATGTGGTCGTAACGGCTGGCATCGGGGAGCTTAGAGGGACTTTCGATCTTGATCATTTCGCCATCGCTCATGTAAACGTGGTATTCCACGTTGGGAACGGTGGTAATGATGTCTACGTTAAACTCGCGGTCCAAACGTTCCTGCACGATTTCCATGTGCAGAAGGCCCAAGAAGCCTGTACGGAAACCAAAGCCCAATGCTTCGGAAGTTTCCGGTTCCCAGGTAAGGGCGGAGTCGTTGAGACGCAATTTTTCCAGGGCTTCGCGCAAGTCCTTGTAATCTTCCGGATTGATGGGGTAGATACCGGAATAGATCATGGGAAGAATGTCCTTGTAGCCGGGCAGTGGCTCGGTGGCCGGATTTGCCGCATCGGTCAAGGTGTCGCCAATCTTCACGTCGCTAATGGTCTTCACGTTGGCAAGCACATAGCCTACCATGCCCGCGGTCAGTTCTGGCTTGGGATCGCGACGCATACTGAAGGTGCCCACTTCGGTCACCATATATTCGCCGCCGGTCTTCATCATGCGAATCTTCATGCCTGGCTTGAGAGTGCCTTCTACAATACGGATGTAGTTGATCACGCCGCGGTAGGAATCGTACACGGAGTCAAAAATCAAAGCCTTCAGGGGCTTGTCGTTTTCGCCAGTGGGAGCGGGAATTTCGTCCACAATCTTATCCAGCACTTGTTCTACATTCAAGCCTGTCTTTGCAGAAATGCGGGGAATCTTATCGGGATCGTAACCCAGCAAGTCGCCAATCATCTGGGCGAAATGGTCTGGTTGTGCGCCCGGCAAATCTACTTTGTTCAAAACGGGAATGACTTCCAGGTTGTTTTCGATAGCCAGATACAAGTTGGAAAGGGTCTGGGCCTCAATACCCTGGCTTGCATCCACCACCAGGATTGCACCTTCGCAAGCGGCCAGGGAACGGCTCACTTCGTAAGTAAAGTCCACATGCCCCGGGGTATCGATCATGTTCAGGATGTATTCCTTGCCGTCACGTTCGTACACCATACGGATGGCGTGGGCCTTGATGGTAATGCCGCGTTCACGTTCCAGATCCATGTCATCCAGGAGCTGGTTCATCATTTCGTTCTTAGAAACAGTCTTTGTAAGCTCGATCATACGGTCGGCCAGGGTGGATTTACCATGGTCGATGTGGGCGATAATACTAAAGTTTCTGATATTGTCGTTGTGAGCCATATAGTCCCATTTAATAATTTTGGAACAAATATAGAAAATGGCGCAAGAATGTTGGAAAAATGCGCTCTAATTGGGAGTGAGTCGGCTATAGTTGGTTTTTAAAAAATCTATATTCTGTTTACAAATTGAATCTTCAATACGATTACATAATAGGATCTATGAAAATCGTTAAAAAACTATTGCTAGCGGCTTTAGTAAGCGGCCTTGTTTCCGTAAGCTGTGCAAAGGTGAAAACCTTTGACAAGGACTATACCGGTATTAAGGAAATCGAGGCAACTATCGAAACCCACGAAGGTACAATCGTACTTTCCCTGGATTTTAAGTCCGCACCCAACACAGTTGCAAATTTCGTGGAACTTGCCAATAGCGGGTTCTACGATGGCCTGACATTCCATCGTGTCATTCCCGGTTTCATGATTCAGGGCGGCGACCCGAAGGGGAATGGACAAGGCGGTCCTGATTACACCTTCATGGATGAAATCAGCAAGCTTACCCACGAAGAAGGCGTTATCTCCATGGCAAACCGTGGTCCTAACACCAATGGCTCTCAGTTTTTCATTACCCAGACGCCGCAGCACCACCTGGACGGAAAGCACTCCGTTTTTGGCAAGGTCATTAAAGGTCTGGATGTGGTCTGCCGTATTGAGCAGAACGACCCTATTATAAACATTAAAATTGTGGAAAAGAAGTAACCTATGAGTTCTAAGAAAGCATCGACAAAGGAAACCAAGACTGCTGCTAAGAAGCCGGCTGCAAAGCCCGCTGCCAAGGCTGCAGCAAAGCCTGCCAAGGCCGCTGAAAAGAAGCCTGCTGCAAAGGCTAAGGCTCCTGAAAAGAAGCCCGCAGCAAAGACTGCCACTGCTAGTGCTGCCAAGAAGCCTGCACCTAAGGCTGCTGCAAAGGATACCAAGGTTACCGCAAAGGCAAAGCCCGCTGTAAAGGCTCCTGCAAAGGCTGCCCCCAAGGCCGAACCGAAGGCTGCTGCGAAGTCCGCTGCCAAGGCTCCCGCAAAGGCAGCTCCTAAGGCTGAACCGAAGGCCGCAGCAAAGGCTGCTGCCAAGGCTCCCGCAAAGGCCGCCCCTAAGGCTGAACCGAAGGCTGCCGCAAAGCCCGCAGCCAAGGCTGCTGCAAAGGCTGAACCGAAGGTTGCTCCTAAGGCAGAACCCAAGGCTGCAGACAAGAAGGCAAAGGCTGCTGCAAAGCCTGTTGAACAGCCTGTAGAAAAGGCTCCCGAAGCAAAGCCCTCCAAGGCAAATACTAAGGTTAAGCCCGAACCCGAAGTTGTTGAACATGTGGATGCCGCTCCTGCTAAGGATAACGGCAAGAAGCCTGCCAATGATTACGACTATGCAATTCTTCTGGAAGGCGTGAAGAAGCTTTCCAAGTCCATCATGTTCGTCGAAGTGGATGAACAGGAAGATCGCTCCAACAAGAAGAAGATGTCTTCTGAAATGAAGAGTCTGGAAATGAAGCCTACCGCTTCTATCCGCCGTAAGAGCTCTCTTGCTGAAGAAACCCAGGAAGAATTGACTGAACGTATTTTGAAGGAACTGGAAGAACAGAACCTTGCCTTCGAACGTGAAGCGGCAACTCAGATGTGTACTCGCTGTAACCGCAATCTTGTCTCTCCGGAATTCTGGGTGGACAAGCACCTCGGCTACTGCGAAGAATGCGCTATGATTCTGAAGCTTGGTCAGTCCAAGGAAGCCCGTAAGGTGGAATACCAGCTGGGCGCCATGGGCGGTGACTCTCTGGACGAAGAAGATGATGAAATTCTCGGACCGGATGCAGACGACCTGAAGGAAGCCGAAGAAGATCTCGCCGAAATGGATGACTAGCGTACAAATCTTGGCTGCACAAACAAGCTTGCTTGTTTGTATTGCCAAGATGCAGTGCGAGGGACTCGTAAGAGTCCCCTAGTTGACTCGCTACGCGAGTCGGTTAAGAAGCTACGCTTCGCTTGCTTTAGGGCGGGCGGGGCCCAAGCTCGGAGTTGCGAAGGCCGCACGGGCCCCTCCCGCACCCTCCCCATCCTTGGCCGACGCGCAAGCAGGTTAGAACATTACTGCAGGAAAGAAAATCTTTATTTCTAATTAGAATTTCTATAAAAAAAGACGGACTTTTGTCCGTCTTTTTTTGTACAAGATATTTCTAGAGGGGAGGGCTTAGTTGATCTTATTAGTTGATCTTTCGCATGACGCCGATGACGCGACCTGCGATAGAGAAGTCCTTGTCCTTCTTGACGATAATCGGGCTGTAGGTGGGGTTTGCGGGACGCAGTTCCACATGGGTGGGAGCCGGATGATAATACTTGACGGTAGCTTCGTTATCCACCTGGGCAACGATGATTTCACCACGGTCTGCAGTCTTCTGCTGACGTGCGAATACCAGGTCTCCATCGAAGATACCTGCGTTGATCATGGAGTCACCCTTAACGCGGAGAGCGAACACGTCGGTGCGGCAAGCCAGGAAGTCGCGGTCGATGGTGACGGTGCCTTCAAGGTTCTGTACGGCGAGAATGGGTGTACCTGCTGCAACGCGGCCTACGATAGGGATTTCGATAGAATTGCTAGGAGCGATATCCTTGACTTCTTCGTTGCCGTTGGAAACGATTTCGATACCGCGGCTCAAGCGGGGAGAACGGTTGATGTAACCCTTCTTGATGAGGGCTGCCAAGATGGAACGAACGCCATTGGTAGAAGAAATTTCAAAATGGTTGCCGATTTCGCGAACGGTAGGCGGCATGCGATTTTCCTTGGAATACTTCTTGATGTAGTCCAGGATTTCTTCCTGACGCTTGGTCAGCTCCTTGCGGGGGCTTGCATCACCATAGGTTTCGGTTTCGACATCGCGGTCGAAAGCGGGCGTAATAATGTTCGGTTTTTCCATCTTGTACCTCTTAAATTTTTACGATTATAAATATAGTGCACTCTTGGGCAATTGTCAATACTTTCACTGCACAAAAAGTAACTTTTTCTTTTTTATCACTGAACGAACTTATTTTTACTTTCTATCTTTGGCCATATGGATCATCTTTCCGAATTTCTCACCTTTACGCATTTGCCTTCTCTGTCCCTGTTCAAGAATGTTCAGGGGGAGGCTATCCATGTCAATGGAACCACCATTCCGGTAGCATCCATGATGGTGGCAATCCGTTTCCAGCAGAAGCCGGAACACATCCTGGTCATTGCCAAGGATTACAAGAGTGCGGAAACCTGGGTAGAAAACTTGGAAAGCATGGTGGGGGAGGATTTCGTCCGTTTTCTTCCTTCCATCGGATTGAAGCCTTACGAAAAGAAGGTGCCCTTTGAGGGGGTGCTGGAAGAACGTCTGAAGTTCTTCCGCGACTTGGAAAAGAACGAAGCGCCCTTCATTACTGTTTGCCCTCTGGATGCATTCCTCATGAGGTTGCCAGCTCCTGGCTCCATCATGAAGAATTCTCGCACCCTGAAGGTGGGTGACGTATTTGAGCCTTCCACATTGCGCCCCTGGCTGATGGACCATGGCTTTGTGGAACAGCCTGTGGTAAGCGGTGTGGGGGAATTCTCCATCCGAGGCTGTATTGTTGATGTCAACTGCCTTTTGTATCCTCATCCCATCCGAATTGAATTCTTTGGCGATGAAATCGAATCTATCCGTAGTTTTGATATTTTCAGCCAGCGTTCTGTAGAAAAGATGAATTCCGTACAGCTTTTCCCCATGGGAGAGTTTGTAATTCCGGAAAGGGAACTGGCGAAATATAATGGCGATAGCGCTGGGCTTTGGTGGAACCGCAGTAAGTACGAATCACTAGACTATACGCTGCTGGATTACCTACCAAAGGCCCCGCTGGTTTTTGAAGAATTATCAGTACTTTCAGAAACTGCCACCAAGTATTTTTTCAAGTGCGAAAATGATTTCCATGAGTTGCGTCAGGTCGAAAGTGATGCAGTTCCTCCCAGCGAAATCTGGTTGAAGATGGGTGAGGTTTCCCGCAGTTTTGCTGGTCGTGGATCCATGGATTTGACCCGCGTCAATGTGGATGATGGAAACTGGCATGACTTGCATTGTCGTGTTCAGGATTTCTCCTCCACAGGTACGGATGCGGTGGCGAAACAGATTGAAGAGTTTACGGCTGCTGGCGGCTCCGTCTTCGTGGTGGCTCCCACCTCTGGCGGTATTAATCGCCTGAAGACCGTGTTCAGTGACTTGCCCATTGAGGACTATATTCTGGGCAATCTTTCGGAAGGCTTCTGGCTGGAAGAAGATAACGTGGCCTTCCTGACGGAAACTCGAATTTTTAATCGTCATTCCAACAAGACCCGCAAGAGGAAGGTGTCCGGTTCTGTTTCCGGCGCTCTGATGATTGAATCCTTGAATCGAGGAGACTTCGTCGCTCATGAGGATCATGGCGTAGGTAAGTATCTGGGCCTTGTCCGTGTGGAAGTGAACGGCGGTATGGTGGACTGCGCCTTGCTGGAATACGAAGGGGGCGACCGCCTGAAATTCCCTGTGGCAGACCTCCAGAAGATTGAACGTCTGGACCACGGTGAGGAACCTCCCAAGCTGGATAAGCTAGGCGGCAAGAGCTGGGAAAACCTGAAGAAGCGCGTCAAGCAGAAGGTCATCCAGATTGCCCGCGACCTGGTGGAACTGTACGCCAAGCGTGAAATGATTGAAGGTTTCGCCTTCCCGAAGGACGGCAAACTTCAGGAAGAATTCGAAGAAGCTTTTGAGTACGACCCGACGCCGGACCAGGTGAAGGCAACTGCAGAAATCAAGCAGGATATGGAAAGCCGCCGCCCCATGGACCGTCTGGTTTGTGGCGACGTGGGGTTCGGCAAGACGGAAGTCGCCATGCGTGCGGCCTTCAAGTGCGTGGTCAGCAAGAAACAAGTGGCCCTTCTGGTTCCCACCACCATTCTTGCCGCCCAGCATTACGAAAACTTCATGGATCGCTTCGCTGGCTTTGGTATCAATATCTCTCTTGTAAATCGTTACAAGACTGCCAAGGAAAAGAAGGATATTTTCAAGCAAGCGGAAGAAGGGAAGGTGGATATCCTGATCGGAACTCACGCACTTCTCTCCGAAAAGAACAAGTTCAAGGACTTGGGACTTCTCATCATCGATGAAGAACAGAAGTTTGGCGTGAAGCAGAAGGAAAAACTCCGCGAGCTCCGCTTGACGGTGGACTCCCTGAGCATGAGTGCAACGCCCATTCCCCGCTCCCTCCATTTGAGTATGACCGGAGTCCGCGACATCTCCCTCATTAATACTCCGCCCATCAACCGCCTTCCCGTAGAAACCACCTTGATGAAGCGGGATGACGAAGTGATCAAGAACGCCATCCTGGATGAACTGGCCCGCGGCGGCCAGGTGTTTATCGTCAACGATCGCGTTCACAGCATTTACACTCTGGCGGATGAAATCGAGGCTCTAGTTCCCAACGCTTCCATCGGTGTGGCTCACGGCCAGATGGATGACCGCGAACTGGAAAATGCCATGGACGCCTTTATTTCCAAGAAGTTCGACGTGCTGATCAGTACCAGCATTATTGAATCTGGCTTGGACGTTCCTAACGCAAATACCATCATCATTATGAACGCCCATCACTTTGGCATTAGCCAGCTGTATCAGATGCGCGGTCGTGTGGGACGCAGTAGTGTTCTTGCTAAGGCCCTGCTGGTGGTTCCCGCCAAGCACGAAATCTCGGCAGAATCCATGCGTCGCTTAAAAGCTCTGGAACAGTTTACGGACTTGGGTAGCGGCTACCAGCTGGCTATGCGCGACTTGGAAATTCGTGGCGCAGGTAACTTGCTGGGCCAGGAACAGCATGGCTTCATCGCTGAAGTGGGCTTTGAAACCTATGTTCGTCTGGTGAAGGAAGCGGTGGAAATGCTTCGTGGCGGCCCCGTGGAAAAGCCTATCCAAACTCGCGTGGAACTGGGTGTGGATGCCTATCTGCCGGAAGACTACATTCAGGATGGCCTTACTCGAATCGACCTTTACCAGCGTATTGCCCGCATTACCCATACGGATGAAATTCAGAGTATTGCCCAGGAATTGGAAGACCGTTTCGGTCCTGTGCCTGACCCCGCCAAGATGTTGCTGCTAGTGACGGAAGTGGGGCTTCTGGCTGGCCGCCTGCGTATTCAGGGTCTTGTCCAGCGAAAGGGAATGCTTGCGGCAACCTTCGCGGAATTCCCGCCTCCCGATGTTCGTATCATCAGTGAAATGTACGGCCTCGCTCTGTTCCCTATGCGTATTCTCGCAGGTTCTCCTATGCAGGTGATTATTGAAGTGGGGAAGGGTTCTGCAAAGACATTGGCGGAAAACGCCCTCAAGCAGTTCCGTTCCTTCGCAGTCATTAAGGCTCAGGCAGCCACCATCCAGCCCAAGAACCCGCTGTTAGCAGGCGTGGGTGAGGTTAAGAAATAATTCTTCCACAGCCTTTAGCTGGTGGATAATTCGTTCTGCGGTCCAGCTTTCATCATCGGCGTCCGTCTCGAATCGGACTTGCTCTGGAGGGATTTCCCTGATGGCAGCTACCGTAGACTTCTTTCGGAAGGAATCTGCGTGAAGGCTGAATACTGCCCGAGGTCCAAGCAACTTCTGGGCGGAACGAACTGCGGAAATGTCACCGCCAAAGCGATGGAAGACCACCTGGGGAATCTGCCTAGCGTCATCTGCTACTGCTTGTAAAATGCGAGAATAGTCCCCGACGCAATGAATGTGCAAGGGACGGTTTAAATCTTGCGCAAGTTCAATTTGCCTTTTAAATACTTGCTCCTGGATGCCTGCGGGGGCATACCCTTCAAAGCGCTTGTCCAGTCCGCATTCTCCCACATCGGCTTCTGGATGTGTTCGCAGGATTGCCTTCAGATGTTCAAAGTCTTCATCCGTCATTTGGGTCGCCACCATGGGGTGGATTCCAAAGGCTTGATGTGCTTCCAGTCCCCGGGATTCCAAATCCAGGGATTTTTCCCATTCCCGAGGTTCGCAGGCGATGGTATTAAAACCTGTTCCGACGTCAAAAAGTCCCTTTGCAACGGTCGTGGGAGACTTAAAACGGGCCAGGTGAAGGTGAAAATCGAACATCAACTACAATATAGCCACGAAAAATCAAAGAAAAAGCCATAAAAATCAAATTTCATCTTGTTTTTCCTAGGAAAAAAGCCTAATTTGATAGCAACAATTTTTATTTACACTAGAAAGGAGTTTTCTAATGCGCGATCTTTTGGAAAAGGTTTTGAATAAGGGTCTTAACGTTTCTTTCTCTCAGGAAGCAGGCTTCGCTATCATCCGCATCACCAAGGGTGCTGACATTGTTGCCAGCTGCAGCGTTGGTTCCTCTGACTTCCGTTCCAGTGTTGAAGAATCACTCCAGTCCCTCATCATGGAACTGGACCGCAAGGGCCTGTAATTCCGCAAGCCTCAAGCGCCGGTATTAAAAAAAGCTAGATCGCAGAAGCGACCTAGCTTTTTTTGTGTGTGAAAAAGGCATCTGGTCTTAACCAGATGCCTTTTGAAATCGCTATCAACGCTCTTGCGTTAGTTGATTCTACCAACCAGGTTGCCAGAGAGCATGTAGTCCTTGGTAGAGCCGAAGTTGTGGAAGCCAGCGGACAGGCTGAAGCGGTCGGTGAAGGCCTTTTCGATGTAGAATGCACCGAGAACGTCCTTAACATGCTTCTGCTTGTCGTTCACGCCGTAACCGCATTCATGACGGTCCTTAACGTATTCAGCTTCGAGAATGATACGGTCCACAACCTTAGTGGTGATTGCGATACCGCCGGTCACCGGCAGGTTCATTTCGTCGGAAGCATCCATCAAAGCAGCTTCAGCAAAGATGCCGAAGGTGTTGTTGAGGGGGAGGTTGAACTTGGCGGAGATGTTGTGCTTCAGGTCTGCGTCGGCGTCATAGATGGCGTCGAACAGGTTTGCACGGTATGCCAGCTGAACCTTCAGACCTTCCAGACCTTCCAGACCGTGGAAGTTGAATGCTGCACGGAGGTCGCCCTTGTTCAGGTTAGAAGAACCGCTGATCAAGGATAGGTACATGTCCAGATTTTCAGTCGGGGTGAAACCGAACTGCAACTGGTTTTCAGACTTCTGAGTAGAGAGGAAACCGTTCAGGTAACCATCGATGTAGCCACCGAAGTAGTCGCCGCTCTTGTCTGTGTTGTCCCAACGACCCACCTTGAAGGTGAAGTATTCGGTACCCTGCTGAGCCCATGCTTCGTCCAGGGAGAAGTTGTCGGCAACATTGTTGGAGTTGGAGCGGATAGCTTCGCGCTTAACCTTCTTGGAATCGTAATCGCCAGTAGCCAGGTCGCCCGGATAGAATGCGATACCGATCTTGCCCTTGAAGTCGTCGGTTTCTGCGAGGACTGCAAAGTTTGCTTCGCCGTTCCACACTTCGAAGTTGTCGCCCAGATCGTCGTCTTCGCTTGTCCAGAAAGTCTTGCCTGCTTCCAATTCGAAGTCGGCGTTGATGTCGAAGTTAATCTGGTTTACAGACATCACTGCGTTTTCGATCATCTTTTTCTTCTTGCGACGCTTCTTCTTCTTGGGCTGGTCGTTAGATGCTGCTGCAACTTCTTCGGTTGCTGCGGGAGCTGCTTCTACTGCAGGTGCTGCTTCGGCGGGAGCTTCAGCGGCGGGAGCTGCTTCGGCGACAGGTTCTGCTGCAGGTGCTGCTTCTGCTACCGGAGCTTCGGCTGCGGGAGCTTCTGCGGGGGCGGCTTCTGCCACCGGTGCTGCTTCCTGTGCAGGAGCTGCTTCAGCTACGGGTGCAGGTTCTGCAGCGTTAGCGGCGGGAGCTGCTGCTGCGGGTGCAGCTGCTGCGGCGGGTGCAGCTGCTGCGGCGGGTGCTGCATCCTGGGCGTAAACTGCTGCGGCCAGAACGCAAGAGGCGAGGAACATTTTTTTCATATAAGGAACTCCTTTCACTAATTCCACAATCAAATTGTAGTAAAAAAATATTCACGTAGGGAAAATACACCATTAAAAAGCTAATTTTAGCCCCAAGTGAGGTTGATTTTGAGAAAAGTTCTTATTTGTGCTCTGTTTATTCTTACCACATTTGCATTTAGTCAGGAAACTCTTTCTGTTTTCCGTAAATATCAAAACGAAGTTGATGAATCCAATCCTGCAGGCTCCCTGATTGTTTCCGACTGGATCAAGGAACTTCCTCCTCCCCAGGATTCCGTTAAGAAGTTCAGATTTGAAAAAGACACCGTCTATGTCATGAAAAAGGGCAAGAAGGTGTACGACAAGAAGGGCAAGCCTAAGTTCAAGGTCAAGAAAAAGAAAGTCTACTACTGGGAAAAGGTGGAATCCAGCGAACCTCCCAAGTATCTCCCCATCCAGTGTAAGTTTGGTGATGACCTCTGGGTCAAGCGCGCCGACCTGGCTCGTTTCAAACAGGCCTCCCAGGACTTGAGCGGTGTCTACGCTTCCAACTCCGGTACGGTAACCCTCAAGAAGTCTCCCACCAATCCCCGCCTGTTCACCATCGTGATTCAGAATGGTCCCTTTGGCAATCGCGCTGAATTCGAGGCAAGTAACGTGGAAGCCCGTGAATCCAACGGCAACATCCGCATGACCTACTCCGAAGAAGACTGCACCGTGGATGTGGCTGTGGTCAACCGCAAGGTCAAGGTGGCACAGCGTGGCTGCACAGCCTACAACGTTGGCTCTTACGCATTGGAAGGCGACTACAATACTTTCAAGGGTAATCCCCGCGTTACCGAAAACTTCAGCTCGCCGGAACAGGCCTTTACCTACAAGTACTTCAAGTGGTGCGATAGCGGCTTTGATTCCTGCAAGGAAGAAAAGGACGAAAACGGCAAGGTGACCATCACCTGGAGTAAGGGCGGCAACGGCTTTATTGAACGTAAGGCCGGCGACGAAGTTCATACCTACCGTCCCTTTGAACATGTGATTCCCCATAAGCGCGACTTCTTCAAGGGTGAAAAGCCCCTGGCAATCAAGACCAAGCGTACCGATATTAGCGGTGAATGGTGGATCTGGTACTTCTATCCCAAGGCTGAACGCTTCAAGATGGTCCGTGCAGGCATGCGTGAAGACATCGCCCAGATGGAAATTTACGAGTAATTGCCCCTGCCGGATCTCTAGTCCAGTATATGAACAAGGCCGTTGAACAGTCCCGCATCTTGTTTCTTGATACAAGCGCCGTGGTGCGTCTTCTGCAGATGCATCCGGATTACTATCCCGTTGTATCCGAAGTGCTGGACTATGCCTACGAAAAGAACATTACCCTGCTGGCATCTTCTGTTACCTTGTTCGAACTTTCCCAGAAAGCCTGTGTAGCGGGGGAGGGCGTTCTTGCCCGCCAGTACCGCGAATTCTTCGAGAATTCCTCCAACGTCAAGCTCTGCGACGTCAATGGTGAAATCGCCGTGAAGGCCGCGGAACTCTTTGCTGCCGCAGGTCGTACCAACCATAAAATTTCCGAAGCCGATTCCTTACGTCTGGCCACCGCCTTCGTGAACGGTGCCGACTGTATCCTTACAGAAAACGCCAACTTTGCCAGCGCTATGGACATTCCCGTAGTGACTCTGGACGAAGTATAGTTTTCAACGAAAAACATTGGAAAATTAGTCTGGCCGACTCCATGGGGAATCGGCCTTTTTTCTAAATTTTATCCGTAAAAATTTACTGGAGCTAATATGCCTAATTACTCTACCGTTATCGGTCTCGAAATCCATTGCCAGCTCGCTACCAAGACCAAGATGTTCTGCGGTTGCGAAATTGAAGTGAACACTACTCCTAACAAGCACGTTTGCCCGGTTTGCCTGGGTATGCCTGGTGCAATGCCTGTTCCCAACAAGAAGGCTGTGGAATACGCAATCCGTTTGGGTCTCGCTCTCAACTGCGAAATTGACCTGAACGCTATGTGGACTCGTAAGAACTATTTCTACCCGGACCTTCCCAAGGGTTATCAGATCACTCAGACTGGTGGTCTTCCGGTGTACGATCATCCCATCTGCAAGAACGGCTGGCTGGAAATCATCAAGGCTGACGGTACCAAGAAGCGCGTGGGCATTACCCGTATCCATATGGAAGAAGACGCTGGTAAGCTGATTCACGACATGAGCCCCACCGATTCTCATTTTGACGCAAACCGCTGCGGTACCCCGCTGTGCGAAATCGTGACTGAACCGGACATCCGTAGTCCGGAAGAAGCAGTGCTGGTCCTCAAGAAGATTAAGCAGACTTTGGAATACACCCGCGTTTCCAATGCTAACATGGAAAACGGCAACATGCGCTGCGACGGTAACATCTCCCTCCGTGCTTCCGAAGACGCTCCTTTCGGCACCCGTGCAGAAATCAAGAACTTGAACAGCTTCACCAACCTTGAAAAGGCTTTGAACGCCGAATACTACCTGCAGTCCGCTACTCTGGACGCTGGCAAGGAAGTGGAACAGTGCACCAAGCGTTACGATCCCAACGCCGACAAGACTATCGTCATCCGCTCCAAGGAAGACGCTCACGACTATAAGTACTTCCCGGAACCGGACATGGTACGCCTCGTTACCGATCCTGCCTTCGTGGAAGAAATCCGCCGCACCCTTCCGGAACTGCCGGATGCCCGCCGCGCACGCTTTATGAACGACCTGGGTGTGTCTGAATACGACGCACAGGTTTTGACCGACGACCGCGACATCAGCGACTGGTTCGATACAGCTTCCAAGAATTGCAAGAACGGTAAGGTACTGGCTAACTGGGTCATTACTGAACTCCTGGCCAAGATGAAGGATCTGGAAGGCGGCCTCGCTGACCTGAAGATTAAGCCGGAACAGCTCTGCGCTCTGGTGAACTTGATCGAAGACAAGACCATCAACGGTAAGATCGCTAAGACCGTCTTCGCCGACATGTTCGAAACCGGTAAGGATCCTGCAGACATCGTTAAGGAAAAGGGTCTGGTTCAGGTGGCTGACACTGGCGCTATCGAAGCAATCGTCCGCGAAGTTTGCGCTGCCAACGCTGCTCAGTTTGCAGAATTCAAGGCCGGTAAGGTTGCTTTGAAGGGCTTCCTTGTGGGTATGACCATGCGTAAGTCCGGTGGCAAGGCCAACCCGGCTATGGTCAACGAAATTCTCGACAAGTTGGCTCAGGAATAATCGTTTTTCTCCGAAGAAGAACGTTGCGCAAGGCCCTCGGAATTCTCGCTTTTGCAATCGTCTGCGTCGCACTGACGCCGGCGGTTTCAACGGCTGCAGACAAACTGGACCGATATGATTCCGCTCATGTGAACACGTTGAATATGACGGATGAGGAAATCGAGGCGGTCCTTGGGGTAGATTCCACCAAGCTGGTCGCAGGTCCTAGCCTTCAGGAATTGAACGAGGAAAATCCCAGCTATATCAAGCGCGAGTATAACCACAAACAGCAGGTGGTAGTTGGAAGTGTCGTCATGCTCTGTGTGGCACTAGCCATGGTGCTCATGAACAATTATAACCCTTCGCGCTGACAGAAACCTGCATAAACTCAAAAACGCCTAAATTGAGCTAAAAACGGCAATTTTCGTAAAAATACCTCTTTCAATTTTGCTTTTGTAGTGTTACTTTTGGACTGAAACCGTCACTCGAGCGTCACTTGACTGGCACCCGAGGATCGCCGGGGAGGTCTATGAGTAAGGTTCGTGAAACAGTCAATTTGAGAAAGCGTACCATGAAAAATGGAGGCCAGTCCCTATATCTGGATTGGTTCTTTCATGGCAAAAGGGAACGCGAATTTTTAGGACTCTATCTTGGAAAAGATAAAGTTCAAAATGCAACTACAATGCGTTTGGCCCAACAACTCAAGGCCAAGAAAATGGAAGAGCTGATTGCCATAGAAGCAGGAATCGCTGTCAAGAAATTTGAAGCAACCAGCATCTCATTTAGAGATTATGCTTTGGAAGTTGCAAGTCGATATAAAGTGAAAAATACCGTTCGATCTTTTACGTCGGCTGCGAAACGTATTCCGAATAAGATAATGCTCGCTTCTGTTGATAGGGCCTGCCTTTCAAAGATCATTCGAGATGCTTGGGGAGAATGTTCTCAAAACGCACAAAACTCAAACGGTGCGTTTCTTAAGTTGGCCATGCGACAAGCTTTCAAGGAAGGTCTTATTCCTCAGCTCCCGGATTTTTCTGGTGTTGTTCCATCGCCAAAACCTGGTAATAAGGTTTTCTTGACGCTGGATGAAATAAAGCAATTCATGGCTGTAGAACCTCCTGTTGAGAAATGTGGCGCTTCTGCAGCAAGGCGCTGGTTCATGATAAAGGACGCTTTTCTTTTCGGTTGTTTTACGGGACTTCGTTATAGCGATATTTATAAGGCAAAATGGGGCGACATTCAAGACGGTATTTTGATTACGGAACAGATGAAAACGAAGGAGGAAGTTCGTATTCCTCTTTCGCAAAACGCTTTGCAATTTATTCCGCAAAGAAACGAAAACGTTCAAGACGAAGATCGAATTTTTGACTCCATTCCTGGTAGATCATGCCATGCGGATGAAAAGTTGGCGAAGCTCGTTGAACTGTCTGGCATAAAGAAGCACATTACCTTTCACTGTTCCCGCCATACTTGTGCAACATTGATGCTTTCCTATGGGGCGGACCTTTATACCGTTAGCAAGATTCTTGGCCACACCAACGTCAAGACTACCCAAATCTACACAAAGGTGCTGGATGAGGGCAAGCGCAAGGCTGTCGAACTGGTTCCCAAGATTTAGAACCTTGCGGAAATCGTGAAAGGGCTATAGACTATCCGTCTATGGCTCTTTTTTTGTCTATTGAACAATGAAAATTGAAAGAAAATGAAAAATATTTGAATTTTTCTTGATTTACGTCTTGACATAGCTGTGCGGTTATGTAGATTTGTAGTGTACAAATGAGCAAACAAGGCTGGTTCAAATGAATACAAGAAAGACAAATAAGGGCGAGTTTAGGTACTACAACGTCGCCTACAAGTTTAACGGGGAACCCAGAACCTGGAGCGTGACTGTTGACGTAGCCAGCAGCAAGAAGGCTGCTATTGAATGGGTCAAACGCTACCTTGGCGGAACCGACCACAAGGCTCACCCGGCCTACATCATTTAGGACCTGCTGATCGGCAGGCCTTTCTTTTAACCACAAACCCTAAAAAAGGAAAAAATCATGAATAACGAAACCAAAAACACCGAAACCCAGATCGCAAACGTCTTTGACTGTTTGGCAATCACGAACGTGCAGGTTTTCCCCTTCAAGGAAGGCCCCAGCATGGGCCACATGAAGGGCCTTGCAACTGTTGTTTTCAATGACCAGCTCATGCTTCGCGGCTTGCGCATTATGGACGGTGAAAACGGTCTTTTTGTTGGCTATCCGAACGATCCGTTCTACAAGGGCGAGGATTTCCGCTGTATCGCCCAGCCCATTACCCGCCAGCTTCGTGAACACATCGAAAATTGCATCCTGGAAAAATACCAGGCCGCAATCGCTTAAAAATCACCATTGAAAATAAGGATTCCAAACCATGAGCTACAATTACCACGACGCCATCAAAGAAGATTGTGAAACCGCCATCAAGGAATATCTGGATTACCATAAGGATGAAGTGAAGGGAATGTCGAAGGAAACGCTGACTGAAAAGTTCCATGACGCGTTCTGGATTGACGATTCCGTCACAGGCAATGCTTCCGGTTCCTATACCTTTTCCTCCTATGAAGCGGAACAGAATCTTGCTGGTAACTGGGACCTGCTTGGCGAAGCCATGAGCGAGTTCTGTTGCGAGTGTGACGCCATCGCGAAGGGCGCCGAATGGGCTGACGTGACGATCCGTTGCTATTTGCTGGACGAGGGAATTGAAAAGGCCATGGAGGAACTGGAGGAATTGATCGACAGCGCGATTGAGGAATCCGAAGAAGAACCGGAGGAATCGGAGGCCTAGTTTAAGGCTGTTCAGATTCCTCCTTTTTTATTACTTGAAAAACCTAATTAAGTTAGGTATTTTTGAACAGGGAATGAAAATGGAAATTGAAGAAGTCAAGAAGGTGCTGCTCAAGGCGCTCTGGGGTTATGAGCAAAAATCGGTGGAACTTCGCAAGACCGCCGAAAACAGCTCCAGCGCGGAGTATCGCAAGTACCAGCGTGAGCTTTTGAGTGCCGTAGCGGTCCAGAAACAGACTGTAATCGAGATCGCGGCCGCATTTGGACTCAAGGCTGAATGGCAGGCGCGAGAATCCTGCTGGACCATCAAATAATCACCACCAAAATTTAAGGGACACCGAATTATGAAAATCAAGGCATTTCTTATTGACGTGATTGGCGGAAACAGCCGCGTCGTTGAAATCGAAAACAAGCTGGAGGACTATTATCGCGAGCTTCACTGTGAACTGATTGACATCCAGTCGCGCAAGGTCGGCAAGAAGGTATTCGACATTATCTGTGATGATGAGGGGCTGATGAAGGAAGATAACAAGATCAGCGCCATCGACAACCTGGGCGCGCCTATGTTTGTTGGCAACCTTCTTGTGGTGAACTGCAAGGATGGCGTAGAAACCGGACTTGAGGATGATGAAATCGAATACGTTCGCGAGCGAGTCCAGAAGCTCTGTACCCGTAACTTTCCGGAAGGCTATGAAATGCTCACCCAGGTGGAATACTGCTAGGAGGCGACCATGGTAAAAGTTGGAGACATTATCAAGATTATTGAAATGCTTGGTGAACCGCGTTATACGGGAAAGACTGGCGTCGTGGAACACATCGACAGCCTGGGCCAGTTGCATGGAAGCTGGGGTGGGCTGGCTGTTCAGCCCGAGAACGATCGCTTCGAGGTTATAGGCCACAAATGACAGACCAGCTGGATTTCTTTTCGATACTTGACCGCGTAGAAATCCCCAACAGTGCAAAGCCATGGTGTAAATCGTGGCTTTGCGCCCTTACGAACGATGTGGGCGTCTATGTGACGAATGTTCACACCTATACGAAGGGCGAGGGCTACATGGCCTATTTGGAGCTTAAATGCGCGCTTCTCTATCCTTATGTCTATTACGCCTGCAGCTTGCAGAACCGCATGGCTGGGCGTGGCTCGCCATTGACCCAGGACCCGGAATGCTGCTTTACAGTATTCGACAATCTGGATCAGATTGAGGCCAAGGTGACGGACTATCTGGAGAAATGTTCCTCCGGGTATGAGCTGAAACCTGGCTGGATAAAGTCTGTGGTTGCCGATATGTTGAAGGACATTCAGCAACAGTCTTAAAATGCTATCTTATCACAAGAGGAAAAATCAATGTTTGAAGATTTCTGTACCTATTACAAGGGCGAGGAAAACTGTCCTTTCGAGGCGGGGAAGGGTCATGCAGGCAAGTTCTGGGTGGCTGAAAATTTCGTCTGCAAGGAGTATGCGCGGACTGTTGAAAAACAGACTGAGCTGGACTTCTTTAGGATGGTCTGCGCCTATATCGCAAAGTGGGCGCCCTATCAGTTTGTAGAACTGATTCGGGAGTACCTCAAGAACTCCAAGGCAAGCGAAGAAATTCGCATGAACGTCAGCAAGCTCTATTTCTAACGGTGAGGCCTAAATGACAGCTGGAGAACTTATCAAGGAACTGCAGAAGTTCCCCTCGGACTGGGTTGTTCTTTCTCAGAATGGAAATGGCGATTATCGCCAGGTCGAAAAACTGGAAAAGGACGACAATTATGACGATCTGCTGATTGTCGCTGGCGACAGGGAATAGAGATTTAAATCCATAAACTGTTCATCAAGGCTCCAAGATTGCACAAATCTTGGAGTTTTTGTTATCTTGAAATTGAATCCTAAAGGGAAGCTGACCATGAATTACAAAGACCTTGCTGCATCTGTTGAATTGACGGAATACTGCATGATCCATGATTATTCGATTACATGGTGTCGCTGGTTGGATAACATCATCTTTACCAGGTATTCCGATGGATCGGAGTTTACGCCCAAGGCAGGCGCCACCGCAGCAAAGATTTTCAAGGTTATTCAGGAAGCTAGGGGAAACAGTTCTCTCGATCCTTTGATTGGCTTCCTGGAACCAGTGAAACCCGCTTCGCTGGATATTATTCTTTAGAAGCTGTTGGACTTTTTATGCAATGCCTTGAAAATTCCCTAAAAATCTTTGTCAAAACGGGCGCCGACATTGATTTGGAAACAGCGATGGCGCGCCTTTCGAACTTGACGCGCGACTATTACCGGGAAAAGAAATATCCTGGAAAAAGTGAAATTCGTGTTTTGGCAAACACCTTTGTCAAAGATTTGAAAATTGGGAAATGGCCTAATGTCTTGCAGGGTGAGTTCAATGATAACTTTCGTAGTAAGACTAAAGCCTTCCTGGAAAAGATACATGGTGATGCCCACAAGGCTGCGGAAGCAATGCTGAAACAGTGCAAGGAAACTGTGGATAAGAATGTTCGTGGGTGATTTTTCGATTATTCCCTTGATGGTGTCTTTGAAACTAAAGCCTACGTTTTTGGATGTTATTCCGTAAATAAGAATGAAAAGAACGTTTTTTTTTGCAAAAAAGACTAAATATATTTACGAATTTGGTCGTTTTCTGGTTGTATTGATGGAAAATGTTTATTTTTGGTGTTTACATTTGAATAAAAATTTATTAGATTTGTAAAATAGAAAACGGAGACACATTATGACTGATATGGAAATTTTTATGACGAGGTTAAAGAGTGCCCGACTTATGAAGGGGTATTCTATGGAAGAACTTTGTGAAAAAATGACCCCCAAAGTGTCAAAAATGACGATCTCTAAGTATGAAAGTGGCGCTATGCAGCCCAACAGCACTACGCTTCTTTCCATCGCGAAGGCGCTGGAACAGCCTATTGATTATTTCTTTCGTCCAATCACCTTCAAAATGGGTGCTGTCAAGTTCAGAAAAAAGGCTTCCGTAACTCAGAAAGAAATAAAGTCCATTGAAGAAACCATTATTGATAAAGTTGAACGTTACATCAATGTCGAGGAAATCTGCAACGAGGTTTCCGTTTCTGCGGAAGTAAAGAAATATCCGGTCGAAACAAAGGATGATGTAAAGAAAACTGCCCAGGAACTTAGACGGAAATGGAATCTGGGTATCGATGGAATCCCGAATGTTATTGACTTGCTTGAAGAACATGGCTACAAGGTCGTTGAAGTTGATGCTCCAGATATCTTTGACGGGTTGAGTAGCGCTGACGATGTTAAGCATCCGGTAATTGTCCTAAGGCGTTCTGAAAATGCGGAAAGAAAGCGTTTTACCGCCTTGCATGAACTTGGCCATTTGATCATGCGCTTTAAGGATGGAATCGAAACGAAGGAAGAAGAAGCTCTTTGCAATCTTTTTGCAAACGAAATGCTGATTCCGGAATCCGAAATGAAGCGCTTTCTCGGTGTTGCGCGAAAGAGCATTTCCTATAAGGAAGTGGCTCCGTTGCAAACCCGTTTCGGAATTTCCTATGATGCCCTGATGTACAAAGCCTGTGAATGTGGTGTGATTACGTCTCAATGCTATAAGTGGTACAATATCCACAAAAGCCAGGACCCAAGCTACAAACGTTTTGTAGAACAGTCCATTTGTCGCAAGGAAGAATCAAACCGCTTTACCAGCCTGGTCTATAAGGCGCTCTATAGCGAATTGATTACTATTTCCAAGGCGGCAAATCTGTTGCGCATCAACATTGAAGATGTAAGAGAGGATTACGCTCTCGCATGATGGATGAACGAATTGTCATAAGTGATGCGAACATTTTGTTCGATCTGCTGTCGGTGGACCTACTGACGCTGTTCTTCGACTTGCCTTGGGAAGTGCATACCACGGACTTGGTGATTGGTGAAATCACAAAGCCAGAACAGCTGACGAGAATTGAAGGATTCCAGAAGGAAGGAAAACTGAAAGTGGCTGTATTCGAGTTGCAGGAAATGTTTGAAATTTCCGCAATGCAAAGGTCTTGCGTGAATAACGCCTCCATGCCGGACTGTTCCGTCTGGTATTATGCGAAGAAAGTGAATGGGCGTTTACTGACCGGGGACAGGAAGCTGCGGTCGGTCGCGGAACAGGACTCTGTGCGAGTCTCCGGCATCCTCTATATATTTGACAGGTTGGTCGAGAAAAGCGTTCTTTTACCTGGAATTGCTGCTGAAAAGCTGGAGGCCTTGATGAAGAAGAACGTTAGGCTCCCGAAAGAAGAATGCGAAAGTAGAATTATCAAATGGAGAAACTCTGCTATGTAATTTTTTGAGAAGGATAAATCCTTTAAAAAAAATGCCGGAAAGCCGCATGTGCAGCCTTCCGGCACAATGCTCACCAGGTATTGCTACCAGATAAGACGTAAGGAACCTTTAAAGTAGCAATATAGGTGGGTTTAGTCAAACCTAGATTTCTGCCGAAAGGCGGAAATCGCTACTCGAAAGGTGAATGCAATGACTGCATTTCTTAACAGCGCCCCTAAAGTCGGCGATATAGACTTTGAAGATGAATCCACAGAAGAACTTTTGGATTCCAACCTGGATACAAAAGGTTTTTACAATCGTCACTGGGAATGGGCCTTGGCACAGGCGACAGCCATGATGCAACCGATTGCGGAACGACTGGGGCAGAAAGGTGTCACATTTGCACCTCAAAATGATGAACTGGCTGTTTGGCCCAAAGATGAAGTAGATGAGGTTTGCCATGGCGTTCTGGAAACCTTATCTCCACGCAAATTGTACGGATGTACAACCCAGGAAGATTGGCATGGAAATTATGGCGGAAATTACGTAAAGCCTCGTTCAACAACCTATCTTGCACAGGAATGGGCTGCAGACTATATATCCAATGCTGCTCATCATGAAATTTCCCATCAAGCCATCATTTCTGTACGTCAAATGATTCATAAGGATCATATGAACCGACGTAATAATGGTTACCGTTCATTGAGCGACGTTGCCTACAGATGCCTTATGGAAAGATTTGCTAAAATGGACAAAGAACTGGATTCTATGGATGTCGCCAAATTTGACAACAGGATCGGAAAAATTGTCATAGACAAAAAATCCGATGTCTGGCCAATGTTGAAGGCCTTGGTTGATGTTTATGGAGAATTTATTCAAATCGGGTATTAGAAATATGAATAAAGTCGTGAACCTTCTTCTTGCAGGATTGTCAATCCTCTATTGTTCATGTGGTGATTCCAACGCTGATTCTGCGCAGCACAAAGATGGCGTTAAACGTGAAAATCAAGAAACGTTATTTTTTAATTGGGATGGTATACCGCCGTTGGTTGGTAATAAAATAGAAGCCTGTCCTCAGTGTGAGCACCCAGCAGGTATTATCGTTCACCGAGGTCCATTCAATTCTCGCGTGCCTTATGGCAAACTTGTTGAAGTTGATTCGGGTTCTTCACTTAGAAGAAGCCAAATAGTACAAGCCGAAGGTGAACGAGGGGGATTGATAAGAGGCCTGTACCGAAAAACGTTAGAGGAAATGCAAGCTGTTGGAGGTGATTCCGTGTATTTTACTGGCGAAATCGTTTTCAAGCAGGTAATCAATGAAAAGGGTTCTGTTGAAAGAAGTGAAATCCTTTCATCGAGCACGAATATGCCGAAGTTTGACCAAGAAGTTAAAGATTTGGTTGATGCTGTAAAATTCCCCAAATCCAATGGCAAAACTGTGGTGACATTTCCGTACAGGTTTGAGAAAACGGGGTATCCTAGAGGGCATATAGATACCACGATTGGATCGCTATAACCAGGAATTTCAAGATGGAGGGCTGATTCCATGTAAAGATCGAAAGTCTGTAATCAATATTTTCGGTCATCAAAAAAAGCCCTGGAATCGTTGGCGCGATCCAGGACTTCGCCTCAACATTTCTGTAGAAGCTACGGTTTCCTTAAAATAGAAATAAATGGGCGTTTTGACCACCCCGTCTAAATTGGTTTTAGACGGGTCGATTCTCGCCATGTTCGGTAAATGCCGAAATTTGGTAAAATTCAACATTTTTTCTTTTAAGGAAATTTCTTATGCAAAAGAAAAATCCGCTACTTCTGGTGAAGCGGCTACTACTCCACTACCTAAAATACTTACTCAAGACGACTATGCGCGGGGAGTTTGATCTCCCGGAAATGCATTGTCATACGAAGGTGCTGCCAGATTACATCGCCGTATATCAGCAGCCTGGTGATTATCATCGCACTCCTTTTACAGCTGTTTCATTTTTCAGTTATGATGATACGTTTGATGGGCAGCGGGGACTTTACAATGCTATCTACTATGACAATAAACGAGACCTGGAAAAATTTAGGAAACGGTTCAAGGGCGTTCGATTTGCCATCGCTCCAGATTGTTCGCAGTGCGGTGATGTTGACCACATTGAAAACTTGTATAGGTTGAAGCGATCTCGAATTATTTCCTTATGGTTAAACCAGGAAATGGGGATATCTGTGATTCCGCTGATTACTTTTCCGAACTTGAAACATCTTGCTTGGGTGCTTGAGGGCCTGCAGGATTGTAGCGTAGTTGCGTTTAGTACCAAAGGTTGTGTTGACGATCCCTACGAAAAGAGTGTTCTGATGGAGGCTGTAAGGGTAACCGTAGATACACTGAAGCTAAAGTCAATTCTTGTTTATGATGTGTGCAAGGATAACCATGCTGTTGATGAAATTTTCGCTTACGCACGCCAGAAAGGAATCGACGTTAAGGCTCCACCCAATATGCTGAAGGAAAGGAATATTGTTCTTGCAAAGGAAAGAAGGGGGAAGAAATGCGCGTAAGCTGTACTAATCTTGCCAGTGGCACTAGGGAGAGTGTTTACCTTAGTCTTGAACAACTTGAAAACAAAAAGCATGTAGAAGAAATCGAAAATGAAATCGAACAGCTGTTTCGGCAGCTCAATTCCGAAGAGCCGAGGGAACCTGCTGCAATTTTGAACCAACTGGAAAATACCCAGTCGTTTACAAAAGAAGCCTTAAATCATATATTTAGGGGAGAGGTGAACGAAAAAGGAGAATTAAAAGGATACCATCATGAAGGTGTTCGTGGAAATACGGCGAGGATAATTCCCGGTTCCAAAACAGCTCCTGATAAAAATGGAGTTTACTATGGCAAAGTAATGAAGGAATATCACGGGAAAATTCTGGTTAAAGCTCAAGAATCCTCCTTCTTTCCTCGAAATTGGTCTCCACAACAGGTGGTGAACGAAATCAATCACTCTTATTCAAACGCAACCCCAGTCAATCCACATAGACCAACCATTCTTGAAGGAGTGTCTTTATCGGGAATAACGATACGAATTATCGTTCATAAAAACACAGGTAAAATAAGGACGGCTTTTCCGATTAGGGGGAAATAAATTATGAAGTACACTATTGAACACATTGTCCATGACGGAGAAAAGACGGATATCATTTTCGATTTTGGTAAGGAACATTCCTTGATAAGTGTATTCCTTTCCAGTGAATGTGATTTGTTGGGGACTTTTCTGGAACACATTGATCTAGTCCTTTCAGATAAATTTGAAAGAGCTGAGGTGAGTGGAAATATTTGCTTTGTCGAGATTCATAAAGATTGTTCAAGAGTAGAATATCTTTATCCAGATGAAGATGATGAGGCTGAGGGTATAATCAACGAGGAAACTGTCAGTACAGTCGAATTAAAACAGCTGATAGTGGAATTCGTTGCTAAACGCGAGGAATTCTTTAGGTTGAAAAAATTGGGTAAGGGTAGTCAAACGGCTTCTTGAGTCTTTGGTTTATCCTACAACTTCTCCAGCTTTCCGTTCTTGATGTAATAAACCTCTGCTCCGATGCTCTGCCATTTTTTAGCCACCTGTAAATGGGTGGCTTTACTTTTATCCATCAAGTCATAGGGATAGGTAAGTGATTCCACGCAATCGATTGTGACGTCGCCATGGAACTGTAGTTCCAAGTAGCTTCGGATATTGTTGTCTCGGAAGTTTGCCATGTTGGAAGTGTCCGTTCCAAGTTTCGGCAATTTTCTTTCGCTCATATCGTCGTAGGACACAGCCTTGGGATCGGTGACGAGGCTGGGCTGGTAAGTTTCGCCGAGGCTGTCGCCAGCAGTCCAGGTGCAGACGACCTTATCCTTCTTGAAACGAACTGTGACATTTCCGTACTGCGTGGCCGGATTGTGGGACTTGAACTCGCGAAGTTTGTCGTGGTCCAGCAGGTTTCCGTATTTTTCGTACTGGCCGATCTTGAGCTGATTTGCCCTGTCGGTGGAACCAAGGCCGAAAAGATTATGGGCGGCACCCAAACGTGCGTGAGACTGTTTGATTGAACCATCTGCGTTTAGGCTTGGGCCACAATAACCGCCGGAGCTTCCTGTTTCGAAAGTGTTCTTGAAATGGCTGGTGAAAACCTTTTCGAGAATATCGTCGTCAATGTGCATTCCCAGGTCATGCTGCTGGAAAAGCATCTTCATGTTGGCTTCAATTTCCTTGGCGTACTTCTTTGTGTCCGAACCGTACTTTCTGGATTTTTCGTACTTGGCGATGGCGTCATCCAGATGCTCAAGGGTCTTGGGTAATTTTGAACCCATGGTGGCCTTGAGTTCCGGGAGAGTGAGTGTTCCGAAGGGGATTCCACCAGCTGTTCCGCTCTTGATCTTCTTCAAGCGTTCGCGAAGTTCCTTGGCTTCGATTTCGGCCTTTCTTGTTTCGGCCTTCTTCAATAGCTGTTGAAATTCCGTTCTTGCTGCGGCGTCACCCTTTGCAATCGCGGCGTCCATATCCTCCGCCAGCTTCTTGATGATTCCGGATTTCGGATGCTTGGCAAGAAAGTCCTTGATTTCGTCCACGCGCTGAATGTCGGATTCCCATAGGATTTTCTGTTCCACCTCGCGAAGCGCCTTCTTATAGGCGTCCTGTGCGACCTTCCAGCTGGAATACTTCTTATGGTCCTCCACCCACTTGATTTCAAATTCAAGGTCATGCTTTCGGCTGGAAAGGGAACGGGGCATCCCGTCGAGTTTCTTCTTGACGGAATCATTGACTAGAATGGCTGTGTCATAGTCGAAATCCCTGGCGACCTGGATCGGGTCCTCAAGGTAGGTACAGGCCTTGAGCTTCTTGAGGGATTCCTCCAGCTTGGCGCTCTGGGCTTCCATTTCGCTGTAGGCGCTTTTGCCGCCCTTCTGCAGGGCTTTTTCCAGTTCGTCCTTACCGGACAATCCATGAAGCCCGTTTGCTTCCTGTAACAGCTTGTGCGCCTCTGTACGGATGGCTGTTCTGCGTTCCAGCTCCTTCCTGATGGCGTTTTCCTGTGAAATAGTCCTTTTTTCATGCCTTTTCTGGGCAATTTCGGCAATTCTGCGCCTGCGGAGCCTTTCTTCCCAGCGGTTTTGGATATCCGCGATCTGCTGGGGCGTCCTTTCGTGGCGTTTTTCTGCGGCCTGGATGAGCCTTTGCCTGGATAACAGCGATTCCTGCTCCATTTTAAGCGCCTGCAGCTGTTTTTCCTGCTGGGCGATAGTCTGTTCCATCTTTTCCAGCTGGGCGCTCGTAGCCTCGTTTGCGCCCTGCTGCGGAGTCTCTGGCTGTTCCGCCTGTCTGACCTGGTATTTTCCGTCGATTTCCGGCTCCCAGGCGACCATGCTGCAACGGCATTGGAAGTCCTCTCCGGGGGTTCCATGGTACATTTCCGAGGTTCTTGGATGCTCCACAAGTCCTTCGGGAGTTTCCTCATAATAGACGTCCGGATTTTCGACGCTGCAGATCAAGCCGTTCATGAGGGCGTGGGAATCGCGCTCGCGTCCGTCCAGCGTTGTCATCCACATATAGTAGCGGATGCCCAGCTTCTTGTAGGTGGAAAGGTTGGCTGCTGAATTGAGCTTTCCCATTTCCGTTCTGGCGATCAGCTCCGCGCGATGCTTTGTCTCCATCGGCAATTCCCTGCGAATTGCAGATTCAAGTTGCGATTTGCTCCAGCCCTTCATCCTCGCGTCGGTGGCGAGCCTGGATATCTTTGCCTTGGCGTCGGTTTCGGCACTTATGCAGAGCTGCTGGAAATTTGCCTTCCATGCGTCAAAGATGGACTTTTCCGCTTCCGGGGGGAAGTAGGGCTGGCCCACAAGCATCTTTGAATATTCGCTGAAATTCCAGCCCGTCTTTACTCCGACGGCATCGGCTAGGCTTGACACTTTCTTTACAAATTCCGGGGGCAGTTCAGCTTTCGCTTTCGCAAGGTCGTCAAGGTCGTCAACGAAGCCCATGAGGGCGAGCTGGATATTCTGTTCCAGCGCCCTTGCAAATTCCTCGCGGGTAGCCTTTTGAAGGTCCGCCTCGATGGCGCTGGGATAGAACTGGTGGGCGCTAAAGACGGGCCTGCGTCCACGCTTCTTCTGTCCGATGCGTTCCACGTTCCTTACGAAATTGAGAAAGCTGCTTGCCATTCAGCTAGTCCTCTACGGTTACTTCCCAGGAGTGACCGTTATGAAAGACGCTCTCGCGGATGCTGTCTGCGTCTATGGCTCCCATCTGGTAATAGATGTTGAGGGTTTCCGCCTGGAGCTTCTTTGCTTCCAGCTGTTCCTTTAGGCTGAGGACGGTAACGGGTCCCCATTCGAACTCGCTACAGCTTGCGTTGCAGTTCCTGTGGGCAAGTTCGGAAATGAGCCTTGCTGCCGGACGGTAGATGTAGCGGGATCGCCAACTTTCCACCAGTTCGCCATAGGCCTTTGTATCGCCCTCGTTGGTCTGGGCGAGACCAGTGGCGCTCTGTCCGAAAAGGATGCTCATGGGGATTCTTGAATCCGCGCTGACCATGTTCATCGCCTTCTGCAGGACTTCGGGCAAACCTGTGAAGTTGTGGCTTAAAATCTCGAACTTGTCATTTGCGCCGCTGAAAACGCCCCGGAACGAACTCATGGATAGCTTGACGAGGCTTATAAGCTCCTGTGCGTCGCGGATGCCGCAGTCCGGCTTGGAGAGCATTTCGTTGAAGTTCTCCAGGCTGAAAAGCATGACGCCTGTCTCCGTTGCCATATTGACGATGCTTGCCATGACGTTGGCGAGGTTCTTTAGGCTCTGTTCGCTGGCCTTCAAGGCGGGTGTTCCGAAGAACCGTTCCCGCAGGGAGACTCCACGAAGGACGTCCGGGGCCTTCTTGCCATAAATGACAGTGCATCTTTGGGGGTGGATTTCGCGCCTTTCACCGTCCAGAAGGGTGACTCGGAAAACTTTCGGGGAATCACCCTCGAAGTCGCTGGATTGAAGATCGACTGTCCCTGCGCTATAGACGCGGTACTGTCTCACCTTGGCGCTGGACGTCGGGGGTGCAGCCAGGGACTGCAAATCGTCATTCTCATATTCCGTGACGATGATTGCGCCTCCAGTCAAACGCTGATATTCGCCAGCGACCTGCAGGGCTTCGATGAGGCCAAGGGAGAAACATTCCTTGAGGACTGTTCCATCTTCGTCTCCGATGATGGAAATGTCATGCTTGAAGGCTGTTTCCGGAACACATTCCACGATCCGGGCTGCAATTCCGTCCTGCACCTTCATTTTCGCCAGTTCGTAGAGGTCGCTTCCTCCGTAGGGCTTTGCGAAGGTGCTTTCACCCTTATCCATCTGGGCGTGACCCATTCCTGTGACGAAATTGCCGTAGGCACCGTCCTGAATCTTGCTTTTTTCCATGAGTTGATTTCCTTTTTAGATGAAGCTGACCATGCCGGAGCCTGTCCCGGTCGATAGGTAGTTGAGGGCTTGCGTGGTAGAGTCCACGCGGTCGTCATGCGGGGCTGTGGGGAAGGAGACCAGTTCGTCTACGTAGTCGCGAACCCAGGGGTGTTCCGCATCCTGTTTGGGGATGAAAACGTTCCCAGCCTCGAAAAGGGGGCTGACAGCGAAGGCTCGCGCCTCCTTTGACCCCTGCGGCGTATAGGGGACGATTCCGCTGATCTGGTTTTTCAATGCGCTTATGATTGCGGGGCCGTTGGCCTTGTCCTCTATGATTTTCTTCAATGCCTTGGGATGCTTGACTGTGATTCTTTGCAGGGCGCGGATGCTGGAGACGAAATCCATCTTCTCGCAGACGCAGTCGATGAGGTAGAAGCGTGAGCCGACCTTTCCCCAGACAGTTCCTGCTACATTGTCGCTTGAGGCGCTGTCCGTGAATGTGAAATCCCAGCTCTGGATAATCTTGTCGAATACCTTCGGCAGAATCTCATATTCCTGTAGCCATTCACGCTTGATGATGCTTCCGCCGACGGGGGCGGGGTGCTGCTGGTAAAGTGCGTTCCAGTCATAGCTTCCCACGTTCGCCTTGATCTTCTCAAGCATTTCGACGGGGTATCTTTCCGGATGGAGGGCTTCGCCGATTCTACGGTGAGGCTCGTCAATTTCCGCGATTGCGGGATAGTTTATGATGGTCCACTGGTCTCCATCGCCCCGCTTCATGGCGTTGAGCAGACGCCCAGCCAAGTCGTCCTCATGCCATCTGGTAAGCGTCACAAGAACGCCACCGCCTGGGGAAAGGCGTGTGTAGGCCGTAGATGTGTACCAGTCCCAGACCCTGTCGCGGATTGTGATGCTGTTCGCTTCCTGTCTGTCCTTCAACGGGTCGTCAATGCCGAGAATGTCACAGCCCATGCCCGTGATGCCGCCTCCGATACCAGTGCTTCGGAAACTTCCGATGTGGTTCGGTATTTCCAGCAGGTTTGCGGAACGGGTGAACCTGCTTCCGCGCGGGGGGAGGGAGACGTTTGGGAAGATTCTATGGAACTCGCTTGAGTCCATGATCCTCTGGACGTCCTTATTGACTCGCTTTGAAAGGCTGTCGCTATAGCTATAGGCGATGAAGGAAATGTTCGGATTTACGCCAAAGCACCAGGCTGGAAAGTGCTTGGAGACAAGCTGGCTCTTGCCATGTCGCGGAGGCATGGTTAGAATGAGTCGAGGACTCTTGCGTTCCATGACGTCCACGAAGAACCCCATGAGACGGGCGCAGATTTCCCTATGTACCCAGCCGATGCTGTACGTCGGCATGGTCGCCTTCACGAAGGCGAGAAGATTGCTCCTTGCAAGTCTTTCAATCTGTGGAGTCGTTTTCGTAGATGCCCAGTTCCCTGGCCTGCCTTCTGATTTCTCCCAGTTCCTCCGGCGTGGGGATTTCCCCGTTGGAGTCTATCGTTATCGCATCGGGACAGTCAACCATCCTGTCGAGCATTTTTCGCTTTGCGCGGGTGAGCTTTGTTTCTTCCGTCTCCTCGGCTATGTCAAAGACAAAACGAGCCGCCTTGATGTTTCCGGAAAGGGCCATGCCGCTCATGACTGAAAGAATTGCTGCACGTATCTGGATCGGCTTGTCAACCTGGATTCCGATGTTCCGCAGCGATTCCTTGAGCTTCCCTTCACCCAGCGTAAACTTTGTGCCAAGTACATTCCTCGCGACGTCGCGAGCCTCCTTGGCCTTCTGCTTGCTCCTGGACGCGGCAAGGCCTCCCAGCTTGCCGAGCTGTCTCATATCTACTGGCTCGTTCATACATTAGTCGTTCCTCAAGTCCTTCCACCAGCGCAGAAAATCGGGCCAGTAGATTGTAATGCGTCCACGCTTGCAGCTGCGGCGTACGGGCATCCCGCGCGTCTTTATCCAGTCATAGACGGTGAAAGGGTTGAAGCCGATCTTCTTTGCGACCTCCTTGACTGTGAGGTAGTCGTTTTTTTGTTTTGTTTGGTCTATGTTAGCCATCGGCTCCCCGGAAGAAAAGTTTTTTTATATACGGTTTCCATGGCTATTACCACATTTGAAGATTTGAAGAAAAGGTTCGACACTCTCAAGGCGCTGAACGAGAGGAAGGTTGTCGCCGGATGGCTGGATTCCAATGGAACGGCAAGAAAGGCGAAGCAGAACCTGGACTACCGCAAGAAAACGGGCAAGAGGACTGCTGCTCTTCGCGAGCCACCCTCCAATGCGCTTATCGCAAGAACGCTCAACTACGGAAGAAAGGCCGGGACGACCCTTGAGGGCGTCCATTACAGCGCCATTCCCGCGCGTCCGTTCCTGCGCTTCGCCATGGAGAGGTACAGGGCCTTGATGCCAAAGATCGAACAGAAGTATATCCCCCTTGTGATTGCTGGAAAGTTCGATGTTGATGCCCTATGCCTTGAGCTGGGCGTAAGATTGAAGGACTGCATCACGCTCGCCATGCGCGACAGCGCAAGATACGAGGCGCTGCATGAAGCTACGCTTATCGCGCGACGCAGGGAGAAGAACGACAGTCCGACACCCCTCATCGACACTCATCAGCTGATTGATTCGGTGACGTTCGAGGTCAAGTGATTGCGGAACGCTCCGCTGGAATGAACGGTCCGAGTCACCATGGAGACGTTCTTTGCGCCTCTTGCTGTGACACAGGCGTGCTTTCCTTCGATGCTCACTTCGACGTCCTCCGAACCAGTCGCGAGGTGAATGACCTCGGCAATGTCGCTTCCTATCTTTTCCTGGAGCTGGAGACGCTTTCCCACCATTTCCGCGATACGGGCGAACTTGGAAAGTCCGAGAACCTTGCCATGGGGAATGTAGCGGATGGAAACCTTCATGTCGTACATGAGCGCCAGATGGTGCTCACAGTGGCTGAAAATCGTTATGTCGTCAACCTTGACAATCTGCCCGTCCGTCTTTTGCTTGAAGCACTTGCCGAACTTCCTTGCAATCTGTTCGTTGGTGTAGTTCTGGCCTTCGAACATTTCCGCATAATAGTCCGCCACGCGGCGGGGCGTCTCCCGAAGCCCCTCGCGATTTGGATTGTCATTGAGCGCCTGGAGAAGCTGTCTTACCAGGCTCTCAATTTTCTTCTTCTCGATCATATTCCGCGATGTTTCCTTCGCTTTCCTGTACGACGACGCGATAGCAGAATGGTACCTGTTCGCAAATCCACCTTGCGATGTTTTCCGCAGTCGGATTGAACGGGACTACGTCATTGATGTAGGCGTGGTCCAGCTTCTCGGAAATGCTCTGCTTGATCTGCTTGAAATCCACGACCATTCCCTGGGCGTTCAGGGTCTTGCTCTTGCAGCAGACCGTAATAATCCAGTTGTGTCCGTGGAGGCCGTTGCACTTGCTTTCGTAGGGTAATTCCAGACGGTGCGCGCCTGCGATTTCAAAACGCTTGCTTACCTTGAACATTATTCGATTCCTATGAACTTGTGCCATTGAAGTGAAAGAATCCAGCCCGGATTCTGCTTGACCAGCTCAATACAGTGGTCAAGATTCTCGCGAACAAGATTGTCGCCATCAAAACAGGGGGAAAGGCACATTCTTCTCGCTGTCTTGCATGGGGAAGGTAACGGGTCGCCAGCCTTTATGACGAAACGAAGCTCGTCGATATTGTCCGGCTCGATCCTGCTTGTCTTGGGACTGCAAACGATGTAGTCAATCCCCGCGGGAACGGGCTTTGTGCCGTTCGTCTCGATGGACTTGTACCAGCCTTCGAAGGCCTTGATAAGTTCCGCGTCAAGCTGGAGCGTCGGCTCGCCACCGCAGAAGGAGACGCTTCGGCAATTTCCGCCAACTTCCTTCGCCTTTGCGATAATCTGTTCCGCGGTCATTTCCGTGAACGGTTCATGATTCGTATCGCAGAAGGGACATTTCATGTTGCATCCGCTGAAACGCACAAAGACCTGCGGCGTTCCCACGCGCTTGCCTTCGCCCTGGATGCTGAAAAAGATTGTGTTTATCCTGTAGGTCCTAGCCATTTTCACAGCCTCCCAGTTTCAAAGCGCGTTCGCGCTGTTTGCAGCTGTCGCACTTTCCACAATGGCGGTCTCCATTGTTGTAACAGCTCCAGGTGTTCTTTTCGTAGTCGATGCCGATCTTGCGTCCGGCCTTGACGATTTCAGCCTTTTCCATCATGGAGAAGGGGGCGCGGATACGGACGTTGAAGGCAGGGCTTGTGCCGAGGTTTGCAGCCTTCTCGAAAGCCTTGATGAAGGGGAGGGTGTCGTCATAGTATTGACCGCTTGCAAGCCCGTTGAAGCCTCCGTAGATTTCGCCTATGCCGTTCACTTCCGCGAACATGACCGCGTAAGAGAGCAGGATTCCGTTCCTGAACTCCACATAGCTTGTGGGTATGGAGGAATCTATCTGCTTGAAGTCCCTGTTTACGCTGATCTTCGTCTTGGAAATCAGAGAACACTTGCTTCCGGCAAACCCCAGGTCGATGGAGATAATCTTGTAGGGCTGTTTTAGTCGCTTCGCGTTCTGCGCGGCATAGGCGATTTCCTTGGATAATGTCTGCTTGTAGTCGAAAATGAGGCAGAAAACCTTCTTGCCCTGTTTCGTAAGCTGTTCCAGAACAGTCGTGCTGTCAATCCCGCCGGATAGCAGCAGCACCGCATCACATTTTGATTTTTGCATATTGCATTGCCTTGAACCATTGTTGTTTGTTGTGGAATCCAAGAGTTTTCTTGTCCTTCTTGAATTTCTTTGGCAGATGGATGTTCTTCATGACTCCATCTTGAAAGAGGAAGCAGTTTCCGTACCTTTCGCCGAGGCTCCAGGTGCTTGAATCGCTGCTGAAAAAGTGGAACTTGCGCAAAAGGGGCCAGTTCGTACAGCCCAGCGCGTGAACCTTCGTGTTGTACTTCGCCGCAGTTTCCAGGAAGAAGTGGAGGGGCTTCCAGTCATTTGCCTTGAGCCACTTGCTAGAATCCGTGAATCCGGAAAGCGATAGCGCGACGTAGGAAAAGTTCTGGACCATATCAAGCCAGCCTTCTTTCTTGCGTCCAAGATGCCAGACGGGGATGCTCTGCTTGCCTGTGGCCCGTTCTATGCGGTTTCGGATTTCCTTGACCTTCTCGTAGCCCACGATCTCGTCGATATCCATTTCGATATAGTTGTCGATATGCTCGCACTTGATCCAGTCGATATAGGCGTCGATGTATTTGTCGTCAATCTTCTTTCCGCTCGCCATGGCTGTGAAGGCGCCACTATCCGCGATGAAGTGGTTAAATTCACGAACGTCGTTGCCCATGAGCGACGACTTGTATTCAAAGGACGTAAGGATATTGAGTTCCTTCTTGGGGAACTTTGTGTAGAAATCGCCTACGAGTCCATCTGTTGCCATGTGGAGAAGCATTATTTCTCGAAACTCTTTCCACAGTGGGGGCAGGTGATAGTCTTTGGCTTCTTTTCCGGGTTTTCCTCGTTGGTGAGGAAACTGTCGAAGTCCACGTCCTCGCTGGGGTTGAAGCCGAACTGTTCCACGTCAAAGGCGATTTCATTGAGGAAGGACAGTTCCTCGTTGAGCTTCGTAAAATCCCAGCCACTAGCTTCCGCCACCTTATTGTCGGCAAGTCGGAAGGCCTTGACCTGGTTTGGGGTGAGATCGTCCGCCATGATGCAGGGGATTTTCTCCATTTCTAGCTGCTGGGCCGCGAGGTAGCGGGTATGACCGCAGACGATTACATTTTCGCGGTCGATGATGATGGGAACCTTGAAGCCGAAATTCTTGATGCTGGCGACAACCTTTTCAATCGCCATCTCATTATTACGGGGGTTATTCTCGTATGGCTTTATGTCCGAAATTGGAACTTCTTTTATATCCATAAAAATTGAATCCTATGCAATTTGAATTAAATATAATGCAATAATAATTGTTTGTAAATAAAATTATTTGCATAGAAGTCAAATTTTTGTGGGTTTACACTCAAAAAAAGAAAACCTAACTTTAGTTAGGTTTTTGAATGGGGCAGAACTCATTTATAAATCAAATGACTATTGACTATCCTTTGACTATCGAAAAATATCGGAGAAATAGATGCCTGCTAAATGTCCCTGCTGTGGAGCAATCTTGACGGATGCCCAGGTGCGATCCATTCATTCACAAATGATAGGGAGTCGACCGAAGCCTTCTTCCGCAGAAAACGGTAAGAAGGGAGGCAGACCCAAGGGATCGAAGAATAAGGTTAAGGAAGGAAAGTAAATGAAAAAGCCTCGCTCACATCTGATGTGAACCCCGAAAGTTGGACACAACCTTCGGGGTTTTCATGTATAAGAAACACACAGAAAAAGAATGGATTCGGGCTTTTGATCTCTACCA